>NZ_JBYVJY010000006.1:0-185146 GCF_058147145.1 Patiriisocius sp. 208BN25-11 | reverse complement strand
ATTTTGGAGAGCGTTTGTTCGATAGAATAGTAATAGCAGGCATTACAGGATTATGATAAATTACGGACAATCAAAAACATTTTTTTAATTTTTTATTTCTTTTCAGAAACCCCACAAAACAAAATATTTGCTCTTTACAACTGTAAAATTAGATCATACACAAAAAAAATGCTTCACGTGTAGCGGTGAAAGTGAAGACTATAAAAAAATAGTTAGGAATCCAGTTTTGGTTTTGTGAAATTAGTGATGCGACTAAAACAGTATGTTGAATAATATTTCAGAAGATAGGAAACTAAGAAGTATCTTTGCATTCATCTCAAAATAGATCTCTTGGAACTAAACCCAACCGAAATTGTAGGCTATCTTGCTAGCCTTTTTGTATTGTTGTCTTTTTTTAATAAAGATATCCGAAAACTTCGCATTATTAATTCTATAGGCTGTGCACTTTTTGTGACCTATGGCGTCTTGTTAGGAAGTATACCTATTATTATTACAAATGTGGCTATCCTGTTTGTGAACGCATATTATTTGTTTTTAAAGAAAGATTAGGTTTTCGTTATAAGGCATAAAAAAAGGATGGTTCTAAAACCACCCTCTTTTGAGGAGAATTGTAATGTAAATGTGAGGTAACTTTACACTATGCGAATTATAATAAGGCCATTATCTGACTTAATCTTTTAGATGGACTATTTCCTTTCAATATTTTTTGTACAATCGATTTTATCTCTTTTTTTTGAGTAAAAATGTGCGTTGTACCATCTTTATGCTCTACCAATAAGTAGGTATTTAAATCAAACTGGGTTAAAAAATAATCTCTTTCTTCTTTATTACCAACATGAATTTTGAGCTCTTGTTGGGTATGACCGCTATCTTCAATGTTCATTTTTTCTTAATCCTAGGTATGGGTTTGTAACAATGTGAAATTATACAATTTCAAACAACTTACACAAAGGTTTAACCATACAAAAAGTAAGGTTTTCCCCTCGTTTGTATGTGTGTTTTACACCAACTTTACAAGGTTAGCCCTTACATTTAATAGGTACATAATATGTAAATTAGTATATTCTAAAGAAGTCGCTATGTTACGTTATTTTATCATTGATCAGCCTAAAAATTGTACAACACTAAAGTATTTTTTAGAGGAGCATTCGTGGTTAAAATTTCATGGCTCTGAGGCTACATATGATGAGGGTTTAAATAGTGTTTTAAAACTAAAGCCGAACATTGTTTTTGTCAACATAGATGGAATTTCTGGAGGAATTAACATGTTTGTTAGAGAAGTCTCACAATATCTCGAAGAGGCTCCACATTTTATAGCAATATCAAAAACAAAAGCTGCGGCATATGATGCTTTCAAAGAAGGGTTTGTGGATTATTTCTTAAACCCATTTAAAGAACTTGAAATTCGTAAGTCACTACTTCGTTTCAAGTCAAGATTTGATGTAAAAACAAACACCACATTGTGTCTTAATTCATATAAAGACTATCAATATCTCAACACAGATGATATTATCTTTTTAAAGGCTGATAATAACACAACAGATTTTTATTTAAACGATGGAACAGTTGTTAGCGCCTACAAAACCTTAAAGACTTTTGAAAGTTTACTTCCAGATAACTTTTACAGAATTCACAAAAGCTATGTGATTAATAAAAATTACATTTCTAGAATAAACCAAGGAAAAGGAAAGTGCAATCTCAAGACGCATCCTGAAGCAATTCCATTTACAAAAACATATAAATGTAACATTGAAGATATGAAATCTTCACTTACAGCTATTTCTGTCTCTGCTTTAAATTAATATTCCTCTCAAAAAACACCCTTTCACTAGCAGACCTTATGGGTTCAATAGTTGTTGTTGAAAATGAGGTTGTAAGATTCTTATCTGTTATATTTTGCAAGCAGAAAGAAGCTTCTATTCCTGTCACAATCTCCTCATAAAAGGTTTTGACATTATTTCACGTTAGGACCAAAAGGGCCTAGCAATTTTAAAATCTTTAAACCCACAAAAATGAAAAATTTAAAAATAGTTATAGCAATCGCTGCTTTTACATTAGGTATGACATCATGTACAGAAGAAGCAATGGTTGACGACGCAACACAACAAGAACTAGCAACTGGTGGAGAAAGCTCTTCACAGCCAGACAACGATAAAGACAAGGATGGTGATTAAATAAATAATTATTTTATAACTTGCAAAAGCTCAAACATTTTAAAAATACGTTTGAGCTTTTTTAGTTGCTATGGTTGATTACTCCCTTACTAGTATTAGAAAACTCCATTTTTTATATTATGGTGTTTTCATGATGTGTGTGATTAGTTGTACAACTCAAAAAGAGTCACCTAAAATATCTAATCAAGATATCGATGCTGCTTCTAAACCTACCCTTATAGAATATTTTAATACTTTAAAAGAAGCTAAAAGCGATACCATTTCGCTTCAACAAATGCTTCGTATTCTAGATAAAACTGAGGTTAAAAAGGACACCACATTGTTTTTAGCATATAATGCCTATGTGCAACAAGAAGCTACAAGAGGTGAATTTAAAAACGCTTTAGCAGAAACCTATTGGAATAAGGCTACCTTTTTTGTAAAATACAATGACTTTATAAACGCCTTTAAAAACTACAAAAAAGCATTTGAATTGTATAATAGCATTGAAGAAGAGTATTATGCCGCTAAAATGCTGTATAATATGGCATTTATTCAAGGGCGTGTAAAAGATAACTACGGAGCCGAGAGCAATCTTTTTTCAACAATCTCCATCTACAAGAATTTAAAGAAGAACACATCTTTATATAAGTCTTATAATCTCTTAGGAAATATTTATACAGATATTGATGATTTTGAAAGTGCCATTCAATATCATAAAAAAAGTATGGAGCTATTGCCTGCTATCCAAAAAGAGAATACCTATTATTCGGCCTCTTCAAATGATATTGGCTTGGTGTATCAGAAACAAGAAAACTTCCAAGAAGCACTTCGTTATTTTAGGCAAGCACTAGAAGATGAACTTGTTAGAAAGGACATTAGACTGTATGCCACCATACAAGATAATATTGCAAATGCTAAATTGTTGCTGTCTGATACTACAGGCGTATATCAACAATTACAAGAGTCATTTGCAATTAGAGATAGCATAAATGATTCAGCGGGTATTATTGTTAGTAAATTACATTTGGCGTCGTATTATGCCTTTCGGAAGGATACGCTCAAAGCAATCTCAATAGCCAAAGAAGCAAATCAAGCATCTAAAAAAATTAACAATAATAGAGATGTGTTGACATCATATTTCTTATTGTCAAAACTAGATCAAAAGAATTCTAAAAAATACTTAACCAGATATATCGCAATAAATGATAGCATTCAAAAAAAGGACGATAATTTAAAGAATACGTTTGCACGACTCCGTTTTGAAACAGATGATTATATTTTTCAAAATGAAACCCTGGTGCAGCAGCAAACTATCATCTTAATTGGGTCTATTCTCACGATTACGTTTTTAACCATGCTTTATTTTTTAATAGCACAGCGTCAAAAAAATAAATTGTTATTGTTTGAAAAAGAAAATGAAGCCTCTAATAAAGAAGTATCTCGTTTAATTTATGAACAACAAACCGCTCTTGAAAATGGTAGATTACAAGAGCGAAATAGAATCGCCGAAGAATTACACGATGGGGTTTTAGGCAAATTATTTGGCACTAGAATGAAAATTGGCTATTTAAAAGTAGCCAAAAAAGACAACCTAGAATTAAAAGAAAACATTGTCTCTTTGCATGAATTGGAAAAGGATATTAGAAAACTATCACATAATTTGAAGAGTAACATTTCTGCTTCCAAACAGGATTATGGTCTTATTGTAAAAAGGCTATTAAAAGAACAAAGTGAATTAGGAAACTACGCGTATCATTTTCATGCATCGCCAGCTATCGATTGGAATAAAATTTCAGAAACACATAAAATAGAACTCTTTAGAATTGTGCAAGAATCCCTGCAAAATATCCGCAAACATGCAGCTGCAGAAAATGTCTACATAGATTTTGAAATGTTACCAGAACATTGGGCTATTACCGTAAAAGATGATGGTCTTGGGTTTGATAGTAGTAAAAGAAAAAATGGAATCGGACTCGATAATATACAAACAAGAGTTGCAAGACTTGGGGGAGAACTTAGTATTGATTCTGAGCCAACCAAAGGAACTAGTTTAAAAATTGTATTTTTAGATTCAAATTCATAAATCGATCATGGCGGTTACGCAGGTACTTATTGTTGAAGATCATCCTATTATTGCGCAAGCGTATATGAAGTCGCTTGAAGTAATAGCTGAGGAAAGCGATACTCATCAGTTTGCTATCGATCATAAATCTACTATTTATGATGCCACAGTAGCACTAGGTTTAAAACCCTACGATTTAATTTTTCTAGACATCAACCTTCCTATTCCTGAAGACAGAAAGATGCTATCTGGAGAAGATTTAGGACTTCATATTAAAAAGCAATATCCCAACTCAAAAGTGATTGTTTGTACCACGTATAATGATAATTATAGGGTAGACAGTATTTTTAGAAGTATCAATCCTGAGGGCTTTATTATTAAAAGTGAATTACTGCCAGAAGATTTAAAAGGCGCTATTTTAAATGTGTTAGATAACGATACCTATTACAGCAAGACACCAAAACAAGTGCTTAGAAACAACACTGTTTCGCAGTTTACTTTAGATAAAATAGATCGCCAATTGTTGTATGAAATTTCTATGGGAACTAGAATTTCAGACATGCCACAAAAAATTCCATTGTCTTTAAGTGCCATAGAAAGACGTAAAAAAAAGCTCAAAGAAATCTTTAATATTCAACAAGGAGATGACAAAAAGCTGTTGGCTATTGCTAGAGAAAAAGGCTTTTTATAAACGCTTTTAAAAACTACAATTGCTAGCTAAAGGAACCATGGTTTTTTAGTATCTACTAACCACTTACTTGGTTGTTCTTTATTTTGAGTTGTTTTTTACCTTTTCTGTGATAATCTTCGATACTTCTTTTAATGTTCCAGCTTCAAAAAGTAGTGGAAGCTCTTTTAGTGGTGTTCTAACGGGAGCTTTGTAATTAACATAATCTTGAAATGTAATACCATCTACCACACGGCTATTATAGGCTTCTCTAAAACGTACACCGCCACCATTAACTTGGTAATTATAAGCTAAGTAGTCTATTTTATGAGTTTCTTGATGCACCCAATAGTAATACTCATCATCAAAGTCGATTCCGCCACCTTCTTGCGAGAAGGTAATCTCAACAACATCATAGCGCTTGTTTTTGATACTCGTTTCATGTACAAATTTTTTGTGTACTGCTTTGTCTTTTAGTTTATGAGGTAAGGTGGCAAAATAGATCACAGAATTTAGGGCTTCCGAATATTTCAGTATATCTTCTTCGGAAATTTCCTGGGGTGCACCTTCTTTCGTTCTCGAAAAAGTACCGTCTACAATCTTATCTAGATAGGTGCTCCCATCCTTAGTTGCTTGTGCTTCATAGGTGTACTTGGTACCATTATTTGCAAAGCGATAGTGTTTCTTTCTAAATACGAAACTATAATCGGCTGTTTCATATAGATCACCTCCATGTGCTTCAATAGCGCTATCAATAATGTGTTGCGCTTTTGAAGGTTTTACAACGCCATCTTTTACTAGCGTTGGAGCTAAGGTTTCTTTAGATGTCTCTGCGTTGTTCTTGCAAGATATGCTTACTAATACTAAGCTAAAGAATCCAAAGACAAGGTGTTTTTTCATGGTTAATGTGGTTTATTAATGATGCTAAGTCGTAACGTTTTGTGATTCATTTCAACAGGTGCCAATTATTGTAAAATATTTTAAAAAAAGTGTTGGGGTTTCTTAAGGAGCATATGGCGTACAATGATGTGAAATTTTATTATCTTGAAAAACTCTTTATTTTCAACTCATGGCTGCAAAATAATAGTTCAAATACACATACGCTCATCAATATGAATTTTTTAAAGAAACTACTAAACAAAAACACCAACGAAGAAATAGCATCACTTACCAAAGGGTATTGCCCAAATTGTTGGGGAGACCAAGAATATGCAGATGAGGTACGAGAAAAATTTAAAGATCCGCAGATAGATGTAAATAATGGAGAAGCTAATTATGCTTTTGTGCAAAAATTTATGGTCACACACCTTAATGGCATTAAATTAAAAAGCACTACCGCAGGAGTGGGTTGTCCGAGATGCAGACAAAAACACACATAATTATGTATTATAGTTCTGTGTTTGAAAGCAATCTTCAAGCATTTTAAATAGCGCAGGATGTTTTCTTTGTAAGAGTTCGGGACGTTCAAAAAAATACTCAGATGCTACTGCAAAAAACTCTTGTTTGTTGGTGCCACCATAGCTCCTAATGTCTGAAGTGTCATTATGTATCGCTTCCATTTCTTCATGCATCAAGTTGAGCCATGGAATGGCATATTGATTCTCTAACAAGCGTTCGGGTATGCCGTCTGTTACTCCATCAGTTTTGTCAACCAAATGCACAAACTCGTGCACTCCCGTATTACTTTTATCTGTTTTGTTGCTAAAACCGCTACGAAGGGCTTTTTTACTTAAAATCATTTGTCCTTCAAATCGGCCCGTGCCTACCAAGCCAAGGATCTTTTTTCCATCTGCATTGGCGCTAAATTCTAAATCTTCATTAAAGGTGTCTGGATATAGTAACACGCCACTTAGGTTGTTGTAGTGCCAGTCTTTAAAGCCAAAAACTGGAATAACGGCACTCGCTGCAATTAGAATCTGATCTAATACTGTCACTTCTGTTTTAACACCTTCGATGTATACTTCATCTAAGAAGCGTTGCATTCTTTTCTGAAATATTTGCTGCTGCTCTTGTGTTAGTTTGGTGTAAAATAGCACATGCTTTGTAAGTAATGAATGCCAGTTCTTAGTGTCTAATTGTGCGGGCTTTTTCTTTGCTTTTGAAAATGCATAGACGGCAAAGAGAATAAGTAAGGCAAATAAGAGAAGATATGTCATGCTTTAAAAATAGCAAATAGTGACAACAAATAGAGAGTAGTCTCATGATTTAAAATTTCAGAATTACCAAAAGCAATGTACCTTTGTTGTATGCAACCTAATAATTTTACAACCGATTTTTTTGGGATTGGTATTCAAAACGGAAAGACACCAGAAAATCTTGGGGTGTTATGGCGTACTGCCCAGAATTTAGGGGCAAGTTTTATCTTCACAATTGGAAAGCGCTATGCAAATCAGGCCAGTGATACACACAATGCAGTCAAATCATTACCCTATTATCACTACAAAGATTTTGAAGATTTTTTTACACATTTGCCCAAAGGTGTGCGCATTGTTGGGGTTGAGAAAACCGATGCTGCAGAAAATCTTGAAGATTTTACACATCCAAAAAGATGTGTGTATTTATTGGGGGCAGAAGATAATGGCCTCACAAAGGAGGCCGTTGAAAAATCTCATTTTTTAGTACAATTCCCATCAGAGTTTAGCTTAAATGTAGCTGTTGCGGGTAGTATTGTGTTGTATGATAGAAGCCGTTCTAAGCCGCTATTATAAAATGGTGTAAGCGTATCCAAAAGAAAATACCAAACTTCCTAGCGTTGTTTCTCCATTAACTGCATCGGCTTGTAATGGTACAAACCCTTTAGAGAATCTACCATCTATAAATAATTCACTTTTAGGTGTAAATTTATGGATTACACCAATACCTGCATGCAGTCCTGCATCGATGCTATTTAGTCTGTCTTTAACATCGGTAGTTTTGTTGAAGTTTGCTACAGCGTCAAAGGTACCAAATGGAGTATCTACGGTAACAGGTTGTTCGCCTGCTTCGTCTATATAAATTGGACTAGAGCCACTCGTAAGTTGTTCTGCTTTTACCAAGAAGGCAACATAGGGTCCGGCATTGGCATAAAAACGCCATTCTTTACCCCATCCAAATTTTAATAAGATTGGTACTTCTACATAAGTCGGTCTAGAATAATTGTCAAATTCTGCATAAGGAGTAACACCTTCAGGAAGCAGTTCAGAAAGTTCTACAGGAACATCGGCTGCAGGAATGGGTTGTAATCCATTTCTTTTTCCACCACGCTCTGCGTAGTTAAATTCTGGCTGTATAGAGAATAAGTCACTTACCACATATTCAAAAAAGATACCTGGCTGAAAAGAACTTGCAGATTCAAATCCATCTGCAAAAATATTATCTTCCTGTTGTGATAATTCTGGAATTACGATACCGCCTTTAACTCCTACTTTTAATTTTTGAGCCGATAGGGTAGTGCTTACTGCAAAGATAGCCGTCAAGCAAAGTGTTTTTAAAAAAGTTTGTTTCATGTTTTTTTTTGTTGAATTCGTACTCCTCTTAAAGAATTGATAGCTAAAATAGTTTTTTTCTTCTAATAATTGAGTAGCGACCTTAGTTTCTTTTTGTGACCTAGTTCCCGATAAGTACTAGTAAAGACTATCAAGAAACTTTGTATATTGTGGTTTCAACAACACAAAAATGCATACATGAAAATAGTTTACACGGCACTGTTTTTAATCACTACGCTAATATTAATACCAATTTTCACTTATTTTTTTGGCACTCCGTTAGGACCCATAGAGATTTCTGCAGTTACAACACTTGTACGTGTTAATATAGTTGTTATTCTATTGTGTTTTATAGTGAGTGAACTAAGTAAAAACTATAGTCAGGTAGATAAAATATGGAGTATTACCCCCATTATTTTTGCTTGGATTTCGGCGCATTATGGAGACTACTCACCCCGACTTTTTTTGATGGCTGTATTGGTAACAATTTGGGGCATTCGACTTACCTACAATTTTTCTAGAAGAGGTGCCTATGTGCTAAAATTTTGGCAAGGCGAAGAAGACTATCGATGGGCAGTATTACGTGCTAAAAAGGAATTTAACAAAGGTTGGAAATGGACCCTATTTAATTTCTTCTTTATTTCAGTATATCAAAACACGCTATTGTTATTAATTACCTTACCTACCATTGTAGTGTTGCAAAACAATGAGCAACCCCTGGGTATTTTTGATTATGTTGTCGCTGCAGTGCTGTTATTCTTTATTGCGTTTGAAGCCATTGCAGACAATCAACAATTTGCTTTTCAAACCAAAAAATGGAAGATGATTAACAAAGGCACACTTTTAGTCGAACCTTTTAAAAAAGGATTTAATACCACTGGATTATGGGGATTGTCGAGGCATCCCAACTATTTTGCCGAACAGGGTGTTTGGGTGTGTTTGTATCTGTTTAGTGTCATTGCATCAGGGTCTTGGCTTAATTGGAGTGTAATAGGTTGTTTACTGCTTATGGTTTTGTTTAAGAGTAGTTCAGATTTTAGCGAAGAAATTAGTGCAGGAAAATATCCTGCTTACAAAGAATACCAAGAACAAGTACGTAGGTTTTTCCCTTTTAAAAAGTTTGTCAAATAGAAGTGTTTGGACACACTAAGCTAGTATTCCAATATGTCAAAAAAAATTATTCAATTACTTGAACACCTTTCCAGAAAGCAACATAGCCTTCAATAGGTTTTGCAGCATGTGATGTTTCTGGATAGTACCATGCAGCATCTGTGTTTGTTTTACCGTCTATTTCTAAGCTAAAGTAAGAAGCCTGGCCTTTCCAGGGGCAATGTGTTTTAGTTGCACTGTCTTTGTAGTATTCCTTCTTAATACTTCTTGCTGGAAAGTAATGATTATTCTCAATAACAACTGTTTCGTTACTCTCTGCGATGACTTGATTGTTCCAAATTGCTTTCATGTGTAATAGATGTATTGCAATAATACAATGAAGTATTATTTTACTTTAAACATATAGTTTTTATAATAGTTCTTGGTGTCTGCAAATGACCTTACAATTTCTAGTCCCGATTCAGATGCGAGCCAAGCAATGGTTTTGTCATCATACTTTTGCGAAATCTCTGTATGTATGGTTTCCCAAGGTTCAAAAGAGATGGTAATGCCCAATGCATTAATAGTGACTTCTTGTGCTTCTTGTGCTACTAAAAAACTTTTTGCTGTTCCTGTTTCAGGATCATATTGCTCCCAATGGGTAAACTTAGAAATATCGAAATTAGCATCCATTTCTCGATTAATACGGACTAGTAAGTTCTTATTAAACGCAGCAGTAATGCCTTCTGGATCATTATAGGCATCTAGTATGGTTTTCGGATTCTTTTTTTGATCAAATCCTATAAACAAGATGTCGTCTTTGTTCATGGCATCTTTAAGTTGCGATAAAAACTCAATGGCTCTTGGGTGCAGCAAATTTCCTATGTTAGAACCCAATACCATAATTGCTTTTTTGCGTTGGCTATAGGTTTTAAGTTTGGTAAGCACTTCAAAATACTCTCCTTTTTCTGCTGCTACATGGATGGTAGGAAGTTCTTGCGTCAAAGTTTTAGATAAGCTGTCAATGGCATGTTGGCTAATATCTATAGGTTTATAGGTAAAGTTGCTATTGTTTTCTATAAGATACTGCAATAAGACTTTCGTTTTCTTACCATCACCAGCTCCTAATTCTATAAGGTCGAAGCCTTGTTGCCGGGCTTCAAAATAATGTGTAATTGCTTTTTTGTGGAGTGATAAAATTTCAAACTCACAATTCGTTAAATAGTACGACGGCATGGCCATGATATCCTGAAAGAGCTTGTCTCCTTGTGCATCATAAATATATTTTGAAGAAAGATATTTAGGATAAGCACTAAGCCCTTCAAAAACCTCTTTTTTAAAAGTGGAATCAATCATTGGTTTTTCTTGCGTCATGTAGGGAGCTATTTTGCGAGTCTTATGCCTGTATATTGCCACTGTAAATTTGTTTGAAAAAAGTTTCTATACGTAGGGCGGGTATGTTTGTCGGCCGTAACAACAGAAGCACCTCTCAACACCATTTGGTCTACCATAAATTTACCATTGTATTCTCCAATGGCACCTGGAGCTTTTTGATAGCCTGGGTAAGGTAGGTAGGCGCTTTCTGTCCATTCCCAACGTTGTCCCCATTGAAAATGTTCTTGTGCTGCTTCCCATTCAAATTCTGTTGGGAGTCTACATCCTTTCCATTGTGCATAGGCAAATGCTTCATAATAAGAAATATGAACTAATGGTGATTCCAGATCAAGTTTTTGTAAGCCTTTTAGGGTGTAATGATGCCAAACTCCATCAATTTCATGCCAATACATAGGGTTTGAAATTCCAGTTTCCTTAAGCCATGCCCAAGCATCTGCATGCCAAAAATTAAAATCTTGATACATGCCAGCTTTTATAGCTTCAAGGTATTCTCCATTGGTTACTAATTTATTGGCAATTTGATAATCGTGAATAAAAACCTTGTGTCTTCCTAATTCATTATCGTAATGAAATTTGGATGTGTCTTCATGCCCAATTTCATAAACACCTTCAGGTACAGAAATCCATTCAAATGCCTGTTTTTCTTCTTTACTTTCTTGAAATATATCGTTGTATTTAGGTTGAAAAGGGTTGTTTCCAAGGATGTATTTAATATCGGTCATTAGCAACTCTTGGTGTTGCTTTTCATGATGAATACCCATGAGTAATAGGTGTTCAATTTCTTCTGAAATGTTAGTTTCTGATGCTAAGAGTTCTTTTAACTCATTGGTAACATAGTGTCTATAATCATACACTTTTGCTACGCCAGGTCTAGACATGTTTCCTCTGTCGGTGCGTACAATTCTGTTTCCAATACTTTCGTAATAGCTATTAAAAGCAAAAGCAAAATCTGGATGAAATAGGGTATAGTTTGGTTTGTAATGTTTCAGAATAAATTCTTCAAAAAACCAAGTAGTATGCCCCAAGTGCCATTTTGGAGGAGATACATCTAAGCAAGGCTGCACGACATAATCTTCAATTTCTAGAGGTTTGCAAAGATCTTCTGTGCGCTGTCGTGTTTCGGTGAATAAAGAAACAAGGTTTTGAGTAATAATCATAAAAAAAGTGTCTACGGTAAATATAGACACTTTAACTAGTTTGTTCTTACAATTTTATCTTAAAAAGTTGTAAACTGTATTATTTGTTTGTTTTAAAATTAAAAGGAACACTCATGTTGATGGCGCGAGGTTTTCCTCCCATCATACCCGGCTTTAATTGAGGTATTTTTAAAATGTTTGCTTTGGCAGCTTCTTGTAAACCTTTATTACCGCCAGTCACACTTTTGATTTCAACCTTTCCTTTGGTGTTTATCACAAAGTTTACAACTACACGTCCTTGGATGTTTTTTTGATATTCTTCTGTAGGATATTTGAAGTTTTTTACAATATGCTTTGTCAATTTACTATTAAAGCATTTGTCTTTTTGTGCTACAGATCCAGTACAACCAGGCCATACAGGAGGTAATTCTTTTAATGTCACTACGTTTTTTTCTACATTGCCCCATTCTTCTTGGGCATAAGTTGCAGTGGCTGTAAAAAGGGCTAAAAGGAGGAGCATTTTTTTCATAAGTAAGTATTTGGTTTTGTTTATATAGCAACGGCACCTTTAATGTGCGGATGCGGATTGTAATCAACTAATGTAAAGTCATCAAATTTGAAGCCAAAGATATCTTTTACTTCAGGATTGAGGATCATTTTTGGCAAAGGTCTAGGATCTCTAGACAATTGGAGCTCGATTTGTTCCATGTGGTTATTGTAAATATGTGCATCTCCAAAGGTGTGTATAAAATCTCCAGGTTGGTATCCGCATACTTGAGCCATCATCATGGTAAACAGCGCATAGGATGCGATGTTAAAAGGAACACCTAAAAAGATATCTGCACTACGTTGGTATAATTGGCACGACAGTTTCCCGTCGGCTACATAAAATTGAAAAAACGCATGGCAAGGCGGCAATGCAGCTTTCCCATTGGCCACATTTTCGGCAAAAGGTTTTGAGGTGTCTGGCATCACACTAGGATTCCACGCACTCACGAGCATTCTTCTGCTGTCTGGATTGTTTTTTAGGGTATTTATTACATCACTAATTTGGTCAATTTCTTCACTGTTCCAGTTACGCCATTGGTGGCCATATACAGGACCAAGATCGCCATTATCATCTGCCCATTCATTCCAGATACGTACCCCATTTTCTTTTAAATAATCTATGTTTGTATCTCCATTTAAGAACCATAACAGCTCATAAATAATAGATTTAAGATGCAGTTTTTTGGTGGTGACCATCGGAAAACCTTCACTTAGGTCGAAACGCATTTGGTGTCCGAAGACACTTTTGGTTCCTGTTCCAGTACGGTCATGTTTTTCGGTTCCGTTGGCTACTACGTGTTTAATAAGGTCGTGATATTGCTTCATGGTCTTGCAGTTTTTTTACAAGCGTAAAAGTATGTAACGTAAAAAAAATGATAAAATTTCAGCAGATTGTCTTATAATAAGTTATTAACTATTCTGAAATTTTATAGGGTGAAATTCTGTTTAGTTCCCTTGTTAGTCTATCCAATAATCATCCCCGCAATGGCTGCAGAAATTAAGGAAGCAATAGACCCACCAATTAAGGCCTTCATACCAAATTTAGACAAGGTTTTACGTTGCCCTGGTGCTAATGATCCAATACCTCCAATTTGAATACCAATAGAAGCAAAATTAGCAAACCCACAAAGCATATAGGTTGCCATAATGATAGACTTCTCATAATTGAGGTGCATTGCGTTATTGATATTTTTTAACTCGGCTAATTGTATGTATCCTACAAATTCACTTGCCGCTAATTTTATCCCTAATAATTGCCCCATCATTGTCATGTCTTCTGAAGCAACTCCAATAAGCCACATAAGCGGTGCGAAAATTGTCCCTAAAATTGCTTCTAGAGAAAGCGAAGGGTAGGCTGTATTTGCTGCCATCCAATCATTAATAGTAGTGATTTCTCCTACTCCTCCAATGATCCAATTAAGCATGGCAATAAATGCTACAAAAACAAGTAACATAGCTCCAACATTAACTGCTAATTTTAAGCCTTCGGTAGTTCCATTTGCAATGGCATCTAAAAAATTAGATCCAATTTTTTCTGAAGATACCGTTACGTCTGTATTAATCTCTTCGGTCTGAGGATACAGTATTTTAGAAATTACAATGGCGCCTGGTGCAGCCATTACAGAAGCAGCTAATAAGTGTTTTGCAAAGACCAAACGTAATACTGGATCATCGCCACCTAAGAAGCCAATATAGGCTGCCAAAACAGCTCCGGCCACAGTCGCCATACCACCAATCATGACCAAAAGCATTTCACTTTTGTTCATTTTTTCTAAGTAGGCTTTAATAAGTAAAGGCGCTTCTGTTTGACCTAAGAAAATATTTCCAGCAACACTTAAACTTTCAGCTCCAGAAATCTTAAGTATTTTGGATAATAACCAACCAAAACCTTTAACTACAATTTGTATTACACCTAAATAATACAAAACTGAAGTTAATGCTGAGAAAAATATAATGGTAGGTAATACCTGGAATGCGAAAATAAATCCAAAGGTATCCATGTCTACTACAAGCCCTTCAAACAAAAATTTACTTCCAGCTTGTGTAAATTCAAGTACTTTAATAAAAACTTTGCCAATACCTTCAAAAATACTTTGTATAAAAGGCACTTTTAAAACGCCTACTGCTATTATTAATTGAAAAGTAAGTCCGATACCTACCGTACGCCAACTAATGGCTCTTCTGTTTGAACTAAATAAAAAGGCAATAAAAATAAGTGTGACCATTCCTAGCACACCACGCCAAAGACTATTAAAAGAAAATCCTTGCGAAGGAATAACTGCTGAAGCATTTGAATTGTTGTTTTCATCCTGAATTGTTTCAACAGCAGTAATAGCTTCAGTGTTTTCTGGAGTTGTAAACGAGTAGGTTATATTATTTTCGGTAAACGAAAGGTTGGTTTCTGTGAGTTCGGTAACGCGATATCTACGAATGGTATCGGTTGGTGTGTTGTAAAACAGTACTAATAAGTTGTTCTGGAATAGATAGTCTCCACTTGCTTTTAAGTTGTCTTTTGCAGCAAGAGAATACTCAAAAACACCTTTTTCTAAACGAAACGTGTCGTTGTTTGTGTCGATGTTAAAAAGTGCCAATCCGTCTTGTGATGTGATGTCACTAAAGGTCCATTGCTTTTCTATACTTTGAGCTGTTATATTTCCGAAGAAAAATAAAACACCTATAATACATAACAGCTTTTTCATACGTTTAAGAGATTGGGTTTAATTTCGCTTCGAGATCTCGTCTCTAATTTTTGCAGCGCTTTCGTAATCCTCATTGGCTACGGCAGCATCTAGCATTTCGTTTAATTCTTTGAGAGTGTTGTTTTTGTAGTCGTCTGTATCTAAACTAACAGATTCTCTATCGTCACTAAGCAGTAACTCTTCAATAACAGCTTCTTCATCTACTTCTTTTTGCGCTGTCTTCTGACCCGTTTTTAGGAAGATTCCAGCACTATCTAAAATACCTTTGTAGGTGAATATGGGCGCTTTAAAACGCAAGGCAAGGGCGATTGCGTCACTGGTTCTAGCATCGATAATTTCTTCAATTTCATCACGTTCACAAATAATACTCGAGTAAAATACCCCGTCGACTAATTTGTGAATAATGACTTGCTTGATAACGATCTCAAAACGGTCTGCAAAGTTTTTAAAAAGGTCATGCGTAAGGGGTCTTGGCGGCATGATTTCTTTTTCTAGCGCAATGGCGATGGATTGGG
This sequence comes from Patiriisocius sp. 208BN25-11, assembly GCF_058147145.1. NCBI lineage: Bacteria > Pseudomonadati > Bacteroidota > Flavobacteriia > Flavobacteriales > Flavobacteriaceae > Patiriisocius > Patiriisocius sp. 208BN25-11. Next base: position 169,414 of record NZ_JBYVJY010000006.1, on the reverse strand, counting down.
CTTCAAAAGCACCAATTACAATGGGTAACTTTCTGTTTCCATCCACTTCGCTTAGTATTAAAGCGTAGGCGCCGTTTTGGGTTTGGCTGTAGGATATACCCTTGATATTTAATCGTACTAGACTCATTTTTGGTATACAGTTTTACACACTGAAAAAGGGCTGTTTAATCGGGAGGTTGTCCTTTTTAAACAGCCCTTTTTTGAAAGGCACAAATTAATAAAAATTATGCATTTTGAGCTTTAAAGGCTTTTAATTTTTCATTCAGCTGTGGTACTACTTCAAAAGCATCTCCAACAATACCATAATCTGCAGCCTTGAAGAAAGGAGCTTCTGGATCGTTATTGATCACTACTTTTACTTTAGAAGAGTTAATACCAGCAAGGTGCTGGATGGCACCACTAATACCAATCGCAATATATAAGGTAGAAGCTACTGGTTTTCCAGTCTGACCCACGTGTTCTCCGTGAGGTCTCCAACCCATATCACTTACAGGTTTAGAGCAAGCAGTTGCAGCTCCTAAGATAGTAGCCATTTCTTCGATCATTCCCCAGTTTTCTGGTCCTTTGAGTCCACGTCCAGCAGATACTACAATCTCTGCGTCTGCTATGGTTACTTTATCTGTTGCTTTGTCTACAGATACTACTTTGGTATTGTTTTCTGTAAGACTTGGTGAAAATGACTCGGTTACTGCTGCGGCACTTGTTTCATGCAAACCGTATGCGTTTTTACCGAGACCTACTACTTTTGTAGCGGTATTGATTTCTGTAACAGAAAACGCTTTGTTTGTAAATACGCTATGCTTTACCTTAAAAGGTGCTGTGCTCACTGGTAATGCTACTGCATTTGGCACATAACCAGCCTCTAAGTTTACAGCAACAAGTGGTGCCATAAATTTAGCATTTGCTGTTTGAGACAATACCACAACACTTGCACCTTCTGCTTTTGCTGCTTGTGCAACGGTATCTGCATAGGCTTCTGCGTTGAAGTTAGAAAGACTGTCGTTAGCAACTTCTAGTACTTTATCTGCACCATAGGTACCTAATTGCGATGCGTCACCTCCATTAATAGCTACTGCTGTTACAGAAGTACCCATTTCATTTGCGATTGCTTTTGCGTAAGACACTACTTCAAAAGCTGTTTTTTTGAATGAACCGTTTTCAGATTCTGTATATACTAAAACACTCATGTTTTTGATTTTTTATATTAAATTCTCCCCTTGAGGGGAGTAAGAGGGGTGTTTGCTTTGTTACAATGTTTCTATAACATCCCCCTAGCCCCCTTCAAAGGGGGAATTCAGGTTTAAATTACTTTTGCTTCGTTGTGTAATAAGTCGATTAATGCGTCTACATTATCTACTAATTTTACGGCTCCTTTTGGTGCTGGCTTTTCAAATACTGTAGTACTTGTTTCTGCAGCAGCATCGATAGGTTCTTTTACGTGTAGTGGTTTGCTTCTTGCTTGCATGATACCGCGCATGTTGGGGATACGAAGGTCACTTTCTTCTACCAACCCTTTTTGTCCTCCAACGATAAGTGGAAGCGAAGTGCTTAAGGTTTCTTTACCACCGTCAATTTCTCTAATAGCTGTCGCGTTAGTTCCTTCAACTTCAAGACTAATACAAGTGTTTACAAAGTTTGCGCCGATCATTTTAGCAACCATTCCTGGTACCATTCCACCGTTGTAATCGATAGACTCACGACCACCAATAACTAGATCATATCCTCCTTCTTGTACTACATTTGCTAATTGTTTTGCTACAGAATATCCATCTGTTGCTGGCGTGTTTACACGAATTGCTTCGTCTGCACCAATTGCCAAGGCTTTGCGAAGTGTTGGTTCTGTTTCTGGTCCGCCAACATTTACAACATGCACACTAGCACCTTGTTTTTCTTTAAACCACATAGCACGAGTAAGTCCAAATTCGTCATTAGGATTGATTACAAAGTTAACGCCGTTGGTGTCAAACTGAGTATCGCCATCGGTGAAGTTGATCTTTGAAGTAGTGTCTGGTACGTGACTAATACACACTAATATTTTCATAGAAATCTATATTTTAATTGAAGTAATTTTATTTGTTATTCTGAAATGCAAATATCTCAAAATTTCGGATGTCAAAGATAGTCAAAAATTTCTAATTTGCTATGCGTGCATAGTAAAAATTTAGCGTCAAAATGTGAAATTGCCTTCCTTTGGGTGTGTAAAAAATAAGATATTAATACTATTTTTGTTATTCTGAAATTTTAACGGGCATCTCATATTTCCGAAGTATTAAAATTTCCGAGGCTAAAAAAAATGGTACTATTAATCTGTAGTACTTTAAAATTGACTTGTTTGCTTAAAACGAAACAAGTTGACGTATAACTAAAATATACCCGCCTTTGCGGGCACTGAAGATGAAAACATTACAATTTAGAGAAGCCATTGCCGAGGCTATGAGCGAAGAAATGCGCAAAGATGAATCTATTTACCTCATGGGAGAAGAGGTGGCAGAATATAACGGTGCCTACAAAGCTAGTAAAGGAATGCTAGATGAGTTTGGTGCAAAGCGTGTGATTGATACACCCATTGCCGAGCTTGGTTTTGCGGGAATTGCCATTGGTAGTGCCATGAATGGTAACAGACCCATTGTAGAATACATGACCTTTAACTTCTCTTTGGTAGGTATTGATCAAATTATCAATAACGCAGCAAAGATTAGACAAATGAGTGGCGGACAATTTAACTGCCCGATTGTGTTTAGAGGTCCTACGGCAAGTGCGGGTCAATTAGCTGCAACGCATTCGCAGGCCTTTGAAAATTGGTATGCCAATACGCCTGGATTAAAAGTGATTGTGCCTAGTAACCCTGCAGATGCTAAAGGATTATTAAAGAGTGCTATTCGCGATGATGATCCAGTAATCTTTATGGAAAGTGAGCAAATGTATGGTGATAAAGGAGAAGTGCCAGAAGGAGAATACTTAATACCTATAGGTGTTGCCGAAACAAAAAGAAAAGGAACCGATGTGACCATTGTTTCTTTTGGTAAGATTATTAAAGAAGCATACAAAGCAGCAGATGAGCTTGCAAAAGAAGGGATAGAATGTGAAATTATAGATTTACGTACGGTACGCCCATTAGATCATGATGCGATTTTGGAATCTGTAAAAAAGACCAACCGTTTGGTGATTTTAGAGGAAGCATGGCCTTTTGGAAATGTATCTACAGAGATCACCTACCAAGTGCAAAGTCAAGCATTTGATTATCTTGATGCTCCTATTGAAAAAATAAACACAGCAGATACGCCTGCTCCTTATTCTCCAGTATTATTGGCAGAATGGTTGCCTAACAGTAATGATGTTATTAAAGCTGTAAAGAAAGTAATGTATAAAAAATAACCCTTCGGTTATTTTGTAATAAAGCTTTTTTAAACGAGTCTATAAAAGACACTAGTTTAAAAAAGCTTTTGTTTTACTGAAACGTTAATTTTAAGATTCCTTTACGACCAAGAAGCAATTTTTTATTTTTAATTTGTACGCTCCTAGTCTTAATTTAATACTAGGACTTTTATTTTATGAAGAATACCCTTTTTCTTTTTCTACTTTTTCTTTCGGTATGTGCATTTGCGCAGACTAAAATAAGTGGTTTTGTTAAAGACACTGACGGGGAACCAGTTCCTTTTGCAAATGTGGTTTTTAAAGACAGCTTTGAGGGTACTATTACCAATGAAGATGGACGCTTTTATCTAGAAAGTGACGAGACCTATACTACCGTAGTATTTTCTTTTGTAGGGTTTAAAGACAAAGAGCTCACCTTAACACAAAGAACCAATTACAAAATGGAGATTGTGCTAGAACAAGAATCTGCTGCTCTAGATGAGGTTGTTATTTTTAGTGGAAAACAGTCTAAGAAAAATAATCCTGCTATTGATATTCTTCGTAAGATATGGGAAAACCGTAGACAAAACGGAGTAAAGAAATTTCAACAATATGCCTACGACAAGTACGAAAAACTTGAATTCGATTTAAATACTATAGATAGTGCCCTTATAAAGCGAAAGATCTTTAAAGGCATGGAATTTATTTTTGATGAGGTCGATACTTCAAAAGTAACAGGGAATACCTATTTGCCTATTTTTATTAATGAGGCGTTTTCAAAAGTGTACGGTGATAATAACCTGAAAAAGGAAAAAGAAATTCTCGAAGGAAATAAAAACTCTGGTTTTGAGAATAACAATACCTTAATTGCTTTTCTAAAAGATTTGTATAGTGATTATGATGTGTATGATAATTATCTAAAGTTTTTTGACAAAGCTTTTACGAGTCCGTTGTCAAGAACCGGGATCGATGTATATAATTATGTATTGCTTGATAGTGCCTATCGAGGGGATAAATGGTGTTATAATATTGTCTACTATCCAAGACGTAAAAATGAACTCACTTTTAAAGGAGATTTCTGGGTAAACGATACCACCTGGGCTATTAAAGAAATTAACCTTCAGGCCACAAAAAGCGCCAATCTTAACTGGATTAGAGAGGTGTATATAGAACAAGAATTTGATGTATTAAACGATTCTATTTTCTTAATCACCCGTGATTATTTTATGAGCGATTTTAGTCTTCGAGATAAAGAGGAGGCAAAAGGTATTTATGGAAGAAGAACCACCCTATATGATGACTATACTTTTGATCAACCCAAAGACAAAGCATTTTATAAGAAACAAGTAGATCCGTATCAATACGAAGTTTTTAATAGACCAGATGAATATTGGGAAGAAAACAGATTAGAGAAATTAAATAAAGACGAATTAAGTGTCTATAAAATGTTAGACACCTTAAAAACAGTGCCGCGTTTTAAAGCGCTCTATAGTATAGGATCTGTTTTAGCCTCTGGATATTATGAGGTAGATAACTTTGATATTGGTCCGGTGTTTTCTATTGTAGGATTTAACGAGGCTGAAGGATTTAGAATTCGATTAGGAGGTAGAACGTATTTCTCTCAAAATGACCCGTGGCGTCTCGAAGGTTTTGGAGCCTATGGTTTTAGAGACAATCGTTTTAAGTTCGGACTCTCAGGAAAATACTTATTGGATAGAAAATCTAGGTTCACTGTCTATGGCGGATTTAGAAAAGATGTAGAACAAACAGGAGCAAGTTTAACTTCTACCACAGATGTGCTGGGAAGAAATTTAGCCTCTTCTTCACTAATTACTGTAGGAGCAAATGATCGACTTACACGTATTAGATTAGGAACGGTAGGAGTCTCTTCAGAACCTGCTAAGAATTTTAACATACGTCTTACAGGATCCTTTAGAACATTAACATCGGCTACCGAAACGTTTTCTATAGACTATCAAAAACAGGGAGAGGACATTCGAAGTGATGTGCAACAAGCCGAGGTCGAATTAGGCTTTTTCTACACCCCAAAACGAAAAACATCGGGCTATGGTGTAGAACGTACGGTGATTAATAGTGGTGATTTTCCAAGCATTTATTTAGGATTTTCAAAAGGTTTTGAAGGCTTGTTGGATAGCGATTTTGATTACGAGCGTATCCAAGGACTTTACTCGCACCCATGGAATATTGGTGGTATAGGACGTCTAACCACAACTATTGAAGCAGGAAAAACATTTGGTGAGGTGAACATTAGCTTGCTCAACCCAATTCCCGGAAACCAAACATTGTTTAGTATTTATAATACCTTTTCACAGTTAGATTTTTACGAATTTGTAAGTGATGAATATGTTTCGGTGCATCTGCAACATAATTTTGGCGGACGCATTTTTCAGCGCATCCCATGGGTGCGAGATTTAAACCTTCGTGAAGTGATTGGATTTAGAACAGTGATTGGAAATATTAGCCCGGAGAACATAGCGCTAAATAGATCTAACATTGACTATGTGGCTCCCACACAACCCTATTACGAATACAGCTTTGGAATAGGAAATATTTTTAAAGTCTTCCGCCTCGACTTCAATATTCGCGGAAATTACCTGAACGAGATAGACTATCCAAATGCCAGAAAGTATGGTTTTACGGGTACCTTTGGCTTTGACTTTTAGGGGTATTTCTGAAATATTATAGGCATTTTACTTCTTAACACACAAATAACATTCAATCTGCTTTCTTATGTGGCAATTTGTAGTATTTTTGCAGCCCGAAAAAGCGCATAACCTACAAGTAACCGTATTGCTTTTTCACTAAAATTTCAGAAGTAAAAAATTATGACAGTAGAAAAAGGAATGACTTTCGATGTGCTTATCGAAATCCCAAAAGGAAGTAGAAATAAATATGAATACGATTTTGATTTAAAAAAAATACGTTTTGATCGTATGTTGTTTTCATCAATGATGTATCCAGGTGATTATGGGTTTATACCAGAAACATTAGCGTTAGATGGTGATCCGTTAGATGTATTGGTAATGGGCACAGAACCTACGTTTCCAATGTGTGTAATGGAGGTAAAGCCTATTGGGGTTTTCCATATGGCAGATGAAAAAGGACCGGACGAAAAATTAATTTGTGTGCCTGTTACAGATCCAATTTGGAATAGCTATAATGATATTTCTGACCTAAATCCTCATAGAATTAAAGAGATCACACACTTCTTTCAAGTGTACAAAGATTTGGAGAAGAAGAGAGTGGATGTAGGAGGTTGGGGAGATGCCGATGAAGCCTATGCTATTTTACACGCCTGTGTAGAACGTTACCAAACAAGCGAACATAAAACAAAAGGAGATTTTACGATTTAATCTCTCATAATTAAGTACTTATAAACCCCTTTTTAGCTCCTAAAAAGGGGTTTTTTATTTGTCATTGATTTTGTTACTTTTAGCGACTTAATTAACAAATCAAAATATATATGGAATCAATGATGATTTATGTGCCAATTGCATTGGCAGTTTTAGGTTTACTCTACATGTGGATTAAACAATCTTGGGTATTAAAACAAGATGCTGGAGATGGAAAGATGAAAGAAATTAGTGACCACATTTATGAAGGTGCCTTGGCATTCTTAAAAGCAGAATATAAATTACTTGCTATATTCGTTGTAATAGTAAGTGTATTATTAGCAATTGTTTCTTTTGTAGTACCAACAACCCATTGGCTCATTGTGATTGCATTTATCTTCGGAGCTGTTTTTTCTGCATTTGCTGGAAACATAGGTATGAAGATCGCAACCAAAACAAACGTACGTACTACGCAAGCGGCACGAACGAGTTTGCCTAATGCACTTAAAATCTCTTTTGGTGGAGGTACCGTAATGGGACTAGGTGTTGCAGGTCTTGCAGTACTAGGATTAACTGCATTCTTTATCTTTTTCTTCCACTTCTTTATGGGAGGTGTGTGGACCAACACGATGGATATGACGATTGTACTTGAAACCTTAGCTGGTTTCTCGTTAGGAGCAGAGTCTATTGCATTATTTGCACGTGTAGGTGGTGGTATTTATACCAAAGCTGCCGATGTAGGAGCAGATCTTGTAGGTAAAGTAGAAGCAGGAATTCCTGAAGACGATCCTCGTAACCCTGCAACTATTGCAGATAACGTAGGTGATAATGTTGGTGATGTTGCTGGTATGGGAGCCGATTTATTTGGTTCTTATGTAGCAACGGTATTGGCTGCTATGGTCTTAGGGAATTATGTAATTAAAGACATGGGCGGAAGTATTGCCGATGCTTTTGGAGGAATAGGTCCTATCTTATTGCCAATGGCAATTGCAGGTGCAGGAATCATTATTTCAATCATAGGAACAATGTTGGTGAAAATTAGCAGCAACGATGCTAAAGAAAGCCAAGTAATGGGCGCTTTAAATAAAGGAAATATTACTTCTATTGTTTTAGTTGCAGTAGCATGTTTTGGTCTTTGTAAGTGGATGTTACCAGAAACCATGAATATGGAATTTTTTGGAGAAGGACTTAAAGAAGTTTCTTCAATGAGTGTATTTTATGCAACCTTAGTAGGTTTGGTAGTAGGAGCAGTGATCTCTGCAGTAACAGAATATTATACTGGATTAGGTAAAAAACCTATTCTTAAAATTGTACAACAATCAAGTACTGGTGCTGGAACAAATATTATTGCTGGTTTGGCAACGGGGATGATTTCTACATTTCCTTCTGTATTATTATTTGCAGGTGCTATTTGGGCGTCGTATGCATTTGCAGGATTTTATGGTGTAGCATTAGCTGCTTCGGCCATGATGGCAACCACAGCAATGCAGTTAGCAATTGACGCATTTGGACCTATTAGTGATAACGCAGGTGGTATTGCTGAAATGTCTGAACAAGAGCCTATCGTTAGAGAACGTACAGATATCCTAGATTCTGTTGGTAATACAACTGCTGCAACAGGAAAAGGATTTGCTATTGCTTCTGCAGCCTTAACTTCATTGGCATTATTTGCTGCCTATGTAACCTTTACGGGTATTGATGGAATTAACATCTTTAAAGCACCGGTATTAGCAATGTTATTTGTAGGAGGTATGGTGCCTGTAGTATTCTCTGCCTTAGCTATGAATGCAGTAGGTAAAGCTGCCATGGAAATGGTACAGGAAGTACGTAGACAGTTTAGAGATATTCCTGGCATTATGGAAGGAACTGGTAAGCCAGAATACGATAAGTGTGTCGCAATTTCTACAGAAGCGTCTTTAAAAGAAATGATGTTACCTGGTCTATTGACTATTGGTTTCCCATTAGTAATTGCTTTTGTACCATTATTATTTGGAATGGACAAGTTGGCTATCGCTGAAATGTTAGGTGGTTATATGGCTGGAGTTACCGTAAGTGGTGTACTTTGGGCAATCTTCCAAAACAACGCTGGTGGTGCTTGGGATAATGCTAAGAAATCTTTTGAAGCCGGAGTAGAGATTAACGGAGAAATGACGTATAAAGGTTCTGATGCACACAAAGCTGCAGTAACAGGTGATACTGTTGGTGATCCTTTTAAAGATACTTCTGGACCTTCTATGAATATCTTAATTAAACTTACTTGTTTAATTGGATTGGTAGTGGCTCCAATATTAGGAGGTCACTCAGATGGAGATACAGCTCATAATTCTGATGCTCAAGAAATGATGTTTATCGATACAGAAGGAAACACCAAAGTGTTAAAGGAAGTTACTGAAGAAGTTGAAAAACAAGTGCGTGTAGAAATGACAGAAGAAAACGGTATTACTACTGCAAATGTAACGATTGAAACAAACCAAGACGGATACACAAAGAAGGAGACAAAAACATTCTCTGGAACTGAAGCAGAAGTCTTAGCAAAAATAGAAGCTATTAAAGGAGTGGATATTAATGTGAATAAAGAGTAAGTGGTACTCAAAATACAATCATAAAAAAAACCTGCCAATTGGCAGGTTTTTTTAGGTTTTTATAGGTGCTTAGAATAATCCGTTAATCTCAGCATCAATTTTACTGATCACTTGCCCTAAGTGTTCTGGGTTATCCACAAAATCTAAATCATCTACATCTAAAATGATGAGGTTGCCTTTGTCATAAGTTGTGATCCAAGCTTCGTAACGTTCGTTTAATCTACTTAAATACTCAATACTAATAGTGTTTTCATATTCACGACCACGCTTGTGTATTTGTTTCACCAAATTTGGGATAGAACTACGCAAGTATATTAAAAGGTCTGGACCTTCTGTAACACTTTCCATTAAATCGAAAAGTGACTTGTAGTTTTCATAGTCTCTATTAGTCATTAAACCCATGGCATGCAAGTTGGGCGCAAAGATGTAGGCGTCCTCATAAATCGTTCTGTCTTGAATAATTTTCTTACCACTTTCTCTAATGTCTAAGATTTGACGAAAACGACTGTTCAAGAAATAGATTTGCAAGTTAAAAGACCAACGCTCCATCTGGTTGTAGAAATCATCTAGATACGGGTTGTCTTCTACATCCTCATAGTGAGGTTTCCATTTGTAATGTTTTGCTAATAAACGTGTAAGGGTGGTCTTTCCAGAACCAATATTTCCTGCTATGGCAACGTGCATACTTCTATTTCTTTGGTTTTTGTGTGGCTAATGCGTAAACATTTTTGCGGTCATAAATATACAAGAAATCTTGAGACAGCTGCAAGTCTTGAATGCTTATTTGAGGAGTTTTTATAGGGTTGATTGCTGTGTTTCCTTCGGAAATTTTATACAACGTATTTTGTTTTAGAATTACTAAAGTACCGCGGTGTTGTACAATCTTTTCTCCGCCTTCAAAAGGAATAGAACTTACCAGGCCACCAAAAACTGTATATATGTGAATTGCAGAGGGTGTAAGCAAGTATTTGTAATTAAAATTACTGGCTTGGTCTGTTAAAATTTCAGCAATTGGAAGTGAAATACTGCTTTTAGTATTCAATCTGTAGTTGTAAATTTCTAATTGTTGTAAGTCTGCATTAAAAAGCCACAACTTGTTACCACCAGCATTACTTGCGGTACTAATATTTGCAAATTCTTCTAGTGTGTTAAAGTTGATGCGTTCAATCTCATTAAGCCTATTGTCTAATAAAATGACAGTATTGGTGTCTGCATAAAAAACCACGACATTTAGTGGGTTTATGATATCTACATTGGTAATGTTTCCCAATTGGAAGTCGGTAAATTGAAAGACACCGGTAGGACCTTCTTTATGAAGTACCATACCAGTAACGGTGTAGGTGTTGGAGTAGATGTCGTATCCAATAAATTGATCAGCTTCAAGCATTATGACATTAGTTTCATTAAGTGATTGACTTGTCACAGCTTGGAAGCAAAAAAAGAAAATAAGGAGGATGCGCTTCATGACCTACAAGGTACAAAAAGCAGACCAGTTGTTCAATACGTTAATTTATAGCCATATCCACGCACATTAATAATCTGAATGTTTTCATCTTTGCTCAGTTTTTTACGCAGTTTAGAAATAAACACATCCATGCTTCGGGCACTAAAGAATTGATGAGTGAAACGCAAAGTTCTCAAAAAAGCAAAAGAAAAAAGGTTTGCTTTTTAGAGAACAACCACCAGTAAACTCTGGAATATTAATACGTTAATTTATAGCCATATCAACGCACATTAATAATCTGAATGTTTTCATCTTTGCTCAGTTTTTTACGCAGTTTAGAAATAAACACATCCATGCTTCGGGCACTAAAGAATTGATGAGTGAAACGCAAAGTTCTCAAAAAAGCAAAAGAAAAAAGGTTTGCTTTTTAGAGAACAACCACCAGTAAACTCTAGAATATTAATACGTTAATTTATAGCCATATCCACGCACATTAATAATCTGAATGGTTTCATCTTTGCTTAGCTTTTTGCGAAGCTTAGAAATAAACACGTCCATACTTCGGGCACTAAAGAAATCGTCGTTATTCCAGAGTTTTTTTAAAATCACAGAACGATCTAACACTTCATTTTTATTGTTGTTTAAATGAAATAGCAAATGAGCTTCTCTATGGGTTAGGGAAATAGGAGGTTCTTCTTTATACTGTAATGTTTGTTTTTTAAACAAAAAAGTGAAATCGCCAATCTGAATATCTTTTGGGATGTTTTGTAGTTTTTTTCTTTGGAGTAAGTTTTCAATACGTACGATTAACTCTTCGATACTAAAAGGTTTTTTTAGGTAGTCGTTTCCACCACTTTCAAAGCCTTCTACGACGTCTTTGGTCTGTGATTTTGCTGTTAAAAAAATAATAGGAATGTGCTGGTCTTGCATGCGTATTTCTTTGGCTAGGGTAAAGCCGTCTTTCTTGGGCATCATGACATCCAGAACCAAAATACTAGGCTGCTCTTTGGTGTAGGTGTCCAATGCCTGCTCGCCATCGGTGCAATGTATGACTTTGAAGTCTCTACTTTCTAAACTTTCTTTTACAATTTGTCCTAGGGCAATTTCGTCTTCGGCTAATAAAATGGTCGATTTATCCATGAGGTAATGTAATTTTAAATATAGTAGGATTCACAGATACGGCTATAGTTCCCCCGTGTTTTTCAATAATAGCTTTGGTGTAGTAGAGTCCAATACCAAAACCTTTTACATCATGCGTATTTCCTTTAGGGACGCGGTAAAACTTTTCAAATACTTGTTTGCTGTGGGCCGCTGTTAATTTATTTCCGTTGTCTTGAATGCTAATTTCAATAGCTTTCGATGTTGTTGCTAATGAAATAGCAATAGTATCACCTCCATATTTTAGGGCGTTGTCTACAATATTATTGAGGGCATTTTCAAAGTGAAAACGATCTATGGGGTATTTAACTAACATTTCCGAAGATGAAAAAGAAATTGTTTTTTCTTCACTACTAAAAATTTCTTTTTGACTAATACCTTCTAGTAGTTCATGAAGATTTGTGGTTTCAAAATTTAGCTCTAATTGTTCTCCATCCAAAGTAGCTGTCTCCAGTAATTTTTCCACCATGGTAGTTAATTTGCTTACTTGATTTGCAGAGATATTAGCATACTTTAGTGTTTTTTCTGTGTCATTAGAGGTATTAAAAACTTGAATGCCTTCCATGGCAGCTCCAATGGTTGCGAGTGGGGTTTTAAACTCATGGGTAATATTGCTTATTAAATCGTTTTTAACTTCTGCCAACTGCTTCTGGTTTTTAATGATTTTTAAAAGATACAATAGTGCTCCAATAATGGCTATGGCAAAAAAACAGGAGAGTAATAGACCAATGATATTTCGTTTTAAAATGGTACTCGCAATATTGCTGAAGTGTACAGCAAGAGAAGCACCATTGGGAAGGTAACTAGATTTAGAATTCGTTGTTAGGTTATGATTTTCTGAAGCAGTACTAGTATCTATCGATGCTTTAAATTGATTGTTTGCATAGTCTAAGCCATAGGCAATGTTGATGTTTTTCCGCTCTAGTTCATTCTTAAAAAGTGTATCAAATGCAACAACATCTAGTTCTTTCTCAGTAATCCCAAAAATGACACGTGAGGTTAATTGCGCTAATGGATTTTTAAAAATAGTATCTCCAGTACGGTGCCATTGCGCCATGCTTTTTTTCATCCCTTCAGAAATGGATATTCTATCGTATAGGGTATCTGTGTTTCGAATTCCTGAACTACTAAAAATTGAAACTCCTTTACTACTGTCTCTTGCATCTATGTTAATACTTAGCTCTTTAATAGTGTTGGTTTCTATAGAATCTAACAAAACAAAACTTTCAAAAATACTATCCAAAGCTTCTTGCTTCATGTTTGTGGCTTGGTCTGATAATGAAAATCCAATAATGTTTTCCTCGGCTAATGCTGCATAGTACGTTTCTACTGCATTGTCTAGACTAATTTGAACTTCATTAACAAGTTGTTGCTTACCCGCTTGGTAATTTTTGTAATTCCAATACACTTGCATAGCTAGTGTTGCGAGTATTACAATACTAATAAAATATAATATCGTTTTATAATGTCTTTCTTGCATGAGTGCAAAATACAACCATAATTTGTTGGTATACAAATCACTTAACACACGTTAACAGTGGTTAACTTTTAAATATAGAAATGTAATGCATCTTTGTGGTGTATTAATTTCTGAAATAGTAAACACAAAATAAATTCTTATGAAAACAATAGTTACAACACTACTCATCCTAACGCTTTCCATCGCTACAAGTTTCTCACAACAATTAGAAGGTATCGCCACCTATAAAACCGATAGGAAGGTCGATTTAAAAATGGACGGACAAGATGGAATGAATGAAGACATTCAAAAGCAAATTCAGGCTCAGTTAAAAGCACAATTTCAAAAAGAATTCACGCTTACTTTCAATAAAGACGAATCTATATATAAGGAAGTGCCAAAGTTAGATGCGCCGCAGGCTCCTTCAAATGCAGCAATACAAATAACTGTTTCTGGAGCAAGTGATTTATTGTATAAAAATACAACAGAAGGAACTTTTGCTAACAAAACTGAGATCATGAGTAAAGAATTTTTAATTCAAGACACACTATCAAAACCAAAATGGATTCTAGAAAAAGAAACCAAAAATATTGGTGACTATTTGTGTTTCAAAGCAAAGCGTATCGATACAATTATGACCAGTACCTTTGGGGAAGAATCAATGGAGTACGAAGAAGTTGAAGAAGAACGAGTGACAACTGTTTGGTATACCCTACAAATACCAGTATCTCATGGTCCAGGAATTTTTTGGGGTTTACCAGGCTTGGTCTTGGAGGTGAATGACGGACAGCAAACAATATTGTGTTCTAAAATTGTACTAAATCCAAAAGAAGGTGTTGTTATTGAAAAACCAAAAAAAGGGAAAAAAGTAACTCAGGCTGAGTTTGATAAAATCCAAGAAAAGAAAAATAAAGAAATGATGGAGCGCTTTCATCAAGGAAACAATAAAAGAAAAGGGAACACGACCACCATAAGAATAGGAGGGCAATAGCCTCTCACGCGCAGAGAATGTATATGTATTAGCAGGCCAATTAAACTTTTTGTGAAAACCTTAGTCAAATGAGTTGTAACAAAACGCTAAGTTTGTTACTAATTACTCAAAATGACATATATGAAAGTTTTATCGATAGCAATTGCGCTGTTTTTTACAAGTATCTCTGTTGCACAGACTATTAATGGTCAAGCCTTTTATGAATCGAAAACCACAGTAGATATGGATGCAATGGGTGGCGGACAGATGAATGAAGACATGAAAAAAAGAGTGGCCGAGATGATGAAGAGCTACCTAGAAAAAACATACATCCTTACCTTTAACAACAACGCTTCTATTTATAAAGAAGAAGTAAAGTTAGAAGCGGGTCCTGGTAGCGGAGGTCCTTTTGCCATGATGATGAGTAGTTATACACCCGGTGCACAGTACAAAAACATTGAAACGGGTGAGATGGTAGAAGAGAATGAGTTCTTTGGAAAAGAGTTTTTAGTTACCGATACCATTGCCAAATTAGATTGGAAAATAGGCAAGGAATCCAAGCAAATAGGGCAGTATGTTGCTTTTAAAGCTACTGCCATAAAAGCCGTAAATCCAAACGATTTTAGCATGGCAAGGCCAAGAAGAAGAGGCAGACGAGGTGACAGAGATAAAAAACCTGAAGATGAGAAGGAACTTACACAGGAACAAAAAGATTCTATGAACGATCCTATGAATCAGTTTGATATTCCTAAAGAGGTCTTGGTTACAGCTTGGTTTACGCCTCAAATACCAGTAGGGCATGGTCCAGGAGAATATGCAGGTTTGCCGGGATTAATTTTAGAACTTAATTTTTACAGAACTACACTGTTGTGTTCTAAAATTGTAATGAACCCTAAAGAAGCAGAAAATATTAAGCCGCCTACTACAGGGAAAGAGGTAACAAGAGAAGAATACACCAAAATTGTAAAAGATAAAACTGAAGAAATGCAAGAAAACTTTAGAGGTCGAGGCGGTAGACGTGGCGGCGGAGGTAGACGCGGAGGCTTATAAAAAATACGAACTAACATATTGAACTGCGCAGAACAAGACAACATATAGGTTGCTTTTGCGCAGTTTTTTTATTCAGAACAATCAAAAAACATGAAAAAATTAATCTTAGTATGTATCGTGCTTTTTAGCACTGCTGCATCGGCACAGAGCATTAACCTTCGAGGAACTATAAAAGACTCCATAGGGTCGCCTTTAAGTTTGGCGAACGTTATTGCAACAGTGAAAGAGAGTGGTGAGATAGAATCGTATGCCATCACAAATGATGATGGACGCTATCAATTAGATCTTCCAAAGGGACAATCCTATCTTTTAAAAGCTAGTTTTTTAGGGTATGAAAATGCCGAGAAAGAATTAAATGTAGCAGACGATGCAGAGAATATGACCTACGATTTTGTGTTACAGCAAAAAGTGTCAAGCCTAGATGATGTGGAGTTGGTATACGAAATGCCTGTTACTGTAAAAGGAGATACCATTATTTATAATGCAGATTCTTTTACAAATGGTGAGGAACGTAAGCTAGGAGATGTCATGAAAAAATTACCTGGTGTTGAGGTTAACGACGATGGTGAAATACAAATTGAAGGAAAAACAGTCAACAAAGTCATGGTCGAGGGAAAAGACTTCTTTGATGGAGATTCTAAACTCGCTACCAAAAATATTCCCGCAGATGCTGTAGATAAAGTTGAGGTGTTACGTAATTATAACGAGGTAGACCAAATGCGAGGTTTGGGGAACGATCGTGATAATGTTGCTATCAATATCAAGCTCAAAGAAGGAAAAAAGAATTTCTGGTTTGGAGAAGTAACGGCTGGTGCAGGCGTTGCCACTGGAGAAGAAAGCCAAGACGACGGACGCTATCTAGTGCATCCTAAATTGTTTTATTACAGCCCGAAATATAGTATCAATATCATCACCGATTTCAATAACATCGGGGAAGTGCCATTTACCTTTAGAGACTACTTTAATTTTACTGGAGGTTTCAGGAACTTTAATAGTGGTGGAGGAACAAACTTCAGTATTCGTGATAGCGAATTAGGGTTTACAACCACCCAAAACAATAGGGCCAATGCCATAGAAGCCAAATTCGTTGCAGGAAATTTCAGCTATGCTTTTAATAAAAAATTAGACCTCACTGGTTTTGCTATTTTATCTGATAACAAAACCAACATCGTGAACAATACCTTACGAACTTTTACATTAAACCAGCAAGTAGAAAATACAAATGCGGTAAGTGATACAAGAAATCAACTCGCCATGGGGAAGTTGAGTGCGGTATACAAACCCAACACAAATTTTCAAATTGATTATGACGCTTTGATAAAAACCTCAAAACAAACCGAAGATTCAAACACGCTTTCTGTGGTACAAGATTTTGAGAACGATATTGTCGAGCAATTAGAAAACAAACCCTTTTCGATAAATCAAAATGTAAATGCCTACTACACGTTAAACGATAAAAATATTTTTGCGGGGCAAGCGCAGTATTTATATCAAGATGAAGATCCTTTTTACCAAGCTGCACAGGATGTGGTTCCTTTTAGAGGAGTGTTTACAGAGTTCGAAGATAATGGAGATGATGTGCCACCCACAGAAAATTTTACACCATTACTCTTTAGTGATCGATACAACATCAATCAAAGTAAAAATGTTGTGAGTAACAAGTTGGATGCAAAAATAGATTACTACTATGTACTTAATAATGTGAGTAACATTAATGTAACGCTAGGGACTACCTACAGTAAGCAGCAATTTGATTCTGGGATATTTCAAATATTAGATAATGGAGATCAAAATACATTTACGGGAGCAGATTTTAATAATGATGTGAGCTATAGTTTTACTGATGCTTTTTTAGGTTTGCATTATAAATTAAAAACTGGAAAGTTTATTTTAACGCCTGGGGTGACGCTACATAACTACGGACTCAAAAATGAGCAGTTAGGCTCAGAGGTTTCGCAAAATGATTGGCGTGTATTACCCGATGTAAATGCGGTTTGGGAAATTAAAAAGAGTCAGAATCTTCGATTTAACTATAGTATTTCTGCCAATTATAGGGATGTAAATAACTATGCACGTGGTTACGTGTTTAACAATTACAACAACTTATTTCGTGGAAATAGGAACTTAGAAAACTCACTAGCGCATACCTACAACTTGACCTATTTTAGTTTTAATATGTTTAACTACACCAATATCGGCGGAAATATTAACTACACGAGAAGCATAGATGCCATTAAACAAACCGTCGGTGGAGAAGGAATTAACCAAGTGGGTTCTCCTGTAAACTTTGACAGTAATTTTCCTGATGAATCTCTGTCAGTATTTGGACGTTTTAGCAAGCGCGTGAAGAAGTTCCAGTTTAGGTTAAATGCTAATGTGTTTTGGAGTAATACCTTTAATACGTTTGGTGAGGAGATTCAAGAAAGTACAAGCTTTACACAAAACTATAGAGCGAGCGTACAAACCAATTTTAGAGATTGGCCTAATTTTGAAGTAGGCTATCGCTATGTATTAAACGATTATGAAAACGGACAAGGAGTACAAAAGTTCACCACCAGCAGACCTTATGCAAATGTTGATGTCACTTTCTTAAAAGATTTTCAGCTAAGTGCCGAGTGGGATTTTTACGATTACTCAAACGATGCAAATACCATAGAAAATCGCTATTCGTTCTTTAATGCAGACCTGTACTATCAAAAAGGAGAAAGTCCTTGGGAGTTTTCTATAAAAGCGACCAACATCCTCAATACCGAAGCGATTAATAATGATAGTTTTAATGACCGATTTAATAGCACCACAGAGTATTTGGTGCTACCAAGAATTGTCATGTTTGTAGTGAAATATGATATTTAATGAGCCAATTAGGTTGTATTAAAAAGCCTCGTTATTATTTAATAACGAGGCTTTTTGTATTCTAAAATTTCCGAAGAAAACCCTAACCTAAGAACGGGTATTTGTAATCTGTTGGAGATACAAAGGTTTCTTTTACCATTCTAGGAGAACACCAGCGGTATAGGTTTAACTTGCTTCCCGCTTTGTCGTTTGTTCCACTCGCACGAGCACCACCAAATGGTTGTTGTCCAACAACAGCACCTGTAGGCTTGTCGTTAATGTAGAAGTTACCCGCTGCATTTTCTAGGATCTTCACACCTACTTCTAAAGCATAACGGTCTTCACTAAATACAGCTCCTGTTAAGGCGTACTCACTTGTTTGGTCTACTAAATGTAATGTTTCTTCCCAAGCATCATCTTCAAATACATATACCGTTACTACAGGACCAAATAATTCTGTACACATGGTGGTGTATTTTGGATCATTGGTTTTAATTACCGTAGGTTCGATAAAGTATCCTTTGCTCTTGTCATATCCTCCACCTGCAATAATCTCAGCGTTATCGTCTTTTTTGGCTTGGTCAATAAAACCTGCGAGTTTATCAAAAGAACCTTCATGAATCACGGCAGTAATAAAATTGCTCATGTCTTCTGGAGATCCCATGGTAAAGGTGTCCATTTGTGCTTTAAGATGCTTCTCGGTAGCAGCCCAAATACTTTTTGACACATACACGCGACTAGCGGCACTACATTTTTGTCCTTGAAACTCAAAGGCTCCTCTAGAAATAGCGGTTGCTACTTGTGCTGGGTTTGATGATTTGTGTGCTACAATAAAATCTTTACCACCTGTTTCCCCAACAATACGTGGGTAGGTTTTGTAGTTGTGAATGTTTAATCCAATTTTTTTCCAAAGCTCTTTAAAGATAAAGGTAGAACCCGTAAAGTGTAAACCACTAAAATCTGGGCTGTCCATTACCGTATCGGTAATCATAACAGGATCTCCCATCACCATTTGGATCACTCCTGGAGGAACTCCTGCTTCTTTAAATACATCCAATACTATCTTAGCTGAATATACTTGGCTGTCACTTGGTTTCCACACCACAACATTCCCCATCATGGCTGCGCTGGCAGGAAGATTGGCTGCAATGGCAGTAAAGTTAAAAGGTGTAATAGCATATACAAACCCTTCTAATGGGCGGTATTCTAAACGATTCCATACATCACTGGTAGAAGCAGGTTGTTCTGCATACATTTCTGTCATGTATTGTACATTAAAACGCAAGAAATCTATCAACTCACAAGAAGCATCAATTTCTGCTTGGTGAATGGTTTTAGACTGCGCCAACATCGTAGCAGCGTTTATTTTTGCACGGTAGGGTCCAGCGATTAATTCGGCTGCGCGAAGAAAAATACCTGCACGTTGTTCCCATGGCATTTGAGACCACATTTTACGAGCTTCTAAAGCAGTAGCAATAGCTTCTTCAATATGCTTTTTCTCTGCTTTGTGGTAGGTTCCTAAAATATGTTTGTGATCGTGTGGAGGTGACATTGTAGCCGTATCTCCTGTAGCGATATCTTTTCCGTTAATATATAAAGGCACATCAATCGTGCTATTGTACATATCCTTATATGTTTTTGCAACAGCTGCGCGCTCTGGAGATCCAGGAGCATATCCTTTTACAGGCTCATTAACAGCAACTGGAACTTTGTAAAATCCTTTTCCCATGGTGAGTTTATTTGTGCATTTGCAAGAGCAAAATGCAATTGGTTACATACTAAAATTCGAACTGCGAAGGTACAAAAAATCTGTTTCAGAATATAGGTGTTGCATCTGTTGCTTTTATAGGAAACTTTATTCCTCAAATCACATTAGTAAATAGAAAAAAGAGAGAGTAAAAGAGTACAATGATGTCTGGTTGAGCGCACGCGTGTCGCTGAAGCTTTAGCGTAAATACAGTCGAAACCTACTTTAAATTAATTAGATGAGTTCTAGTTTCGAAACTTTGGGATCTCCTGTATGCAGAAAAAATAGGTACAGATAAAAATTCTTTATTCAATAAATAGTAATAAGTGTCTAACACAATGAATTGTTTTTAATATTTCCGAAGAGATGCGTATTTTTAAAAAGAATTGTTTTTTGCAGCAGTTTGCTTGCGTATTTTTGAAACCAATTAATGCATCTTTGCGTAAGTTTCTTGAAAGAACAAAGACAACTTCTTTATGTGTACAGTTACTTTTTTACCAAATGGCTTGACGGGTTTTACGCTTACCTCAAATAGAGATGAAGCGCCAAATCGTGAGACGCTGCACCGCAGCAGTATACTGTTAATCAAACTACATTGCTGTTTCCTAAAGATGTGGAAGCAGGAGGAACTTGGATTGGTATGAGTGAACGCAAACGATTGGTGTGTTTGCTAAATGGTGGTTTCGTGGCACATGAACGAGAAGCGAGCTACAGGATGAGTCGCGGTATTGTTGTGACACAGTTGCTTACGAGTTCTAATGCCCTTGAGGCCATACAAGGTTTTGATTTTAAAGGGATAGAGCCTTTTACGATTATTTTAGTAGACTGGAATACAACGCTTTCGCTACATGAGTTGGTGTGGGATGGGGAAGAAGTACACCTAACAGAAAAACCCTGGGCGCCACATATTTGGTCATCTTCTTTATTGTATGCTCCAGAAGTGAAACAAGAAAGAGAAACCTGGTTTTCTGAATTTTTATTTAAAAATTTGAGGCCTTCTAGGGCTGAAATTTTAGACTTCCATACGCATGCAGGTACTGGTAATACAGCAACAAATTTGATTATGGACCGAGGCTTTGTGAAAACGAAGAGTATCTCGCAGGTACATGTTGAAGATGCAAAAGCGACCATGCGGTATCAGGATTTAGAACATCAACAAACAACGAGCATAGCACTTTGAAGTACACAGGAAAAATAATAGCATTGGCGTTTCCTGATACTTTTGTAAAGGGAAGTACAGAGTTAATCTGTAAGTTATTGCCGTATGTAGGTCTTGGTACCAAGCATTATATAAAAGCAGGGCATGCTGCATTATTGCTGGTTGAAAATGAGACAGGTGCGATTCGATATTTCGATTTTGGACGCTATGTCACGCCACCCGGTCATGGAAGAGTGCGCAGTGCAGAAACCGATGCCGAATTAGCACTGCCTTTTAAAGCTGCTTTTGATGAAAAAGGCACCATGCTAAATGTGGAAGAAATATTATTATGGTTAGATGCCAATCCGCAACGTACCCATGGGAGTGGTAGATTGTTAGCTTCTGTCTGTGATCAAATTGATTTTGAAAAAGCAGAAAGGTATATTTTAGCATTGCAACAACGAGGAAATATTCCTTATGGCGTTTTTGAAAAGGAAGGAAGCAATTGTTCTAGATTGGTAGCCGAAGCTTTGTTGGCTGCTACAGATGCTACCCGTATTATCAAAAGATTAAAATTCAATAAACTATTTACACCCAGTACCGTGGGTAATGTAGAAATTGCAGCTACAGATGGTGTTGTGTATCAAGTGTTGGATGGGGCTATACAACCTTTTAAAGGTTCTGCTTTTAAAGAAAATTTGACAAATTACTTCGATAAGAAAAACATTCCTGTGTTAGGCCCCAAAAACAAGGTGTCTATATCTGAGGATTTACACGCCTTAGAGGGTATCGGTAGTGCTGCCTACTTTAAAATGTTGCCAAGTAATCTGCCTAAAGGGCATTACAGAATTCAGCGATATAACGAACAGCTAGAAATTGATTTTGATGGTGTCTATGTGTGTGAAACCTTTGATGCAAGCATAGCCTATACATTTACCTACGATTCGCATTGTAAATACTGTCACGTACTACAAAATGATGAGAAATTGAAAATGGATTGTGTTGGAGAATTTTCAATGTTTAGTTCATCGAAAAAGGTGCACTCAGCTTAAAGTTTGGGATTTTAACTCTAAACTTTTTAGTAGAACTAAAGTTAATCATTTCGTAATAGCCGCTCATAGATCCAAAAGGGCTTAATAATAAACAACCACTACTATACGTATGCGAACTTCCTGGATCGATTACCGGTTTTTTGCCTACCACGCCTTCTCCAAATACCATGTCTATATCGTTTAAAGCGTCTTTAATTTTCCAGTGACGTGATTTTAATTGTACCACATCTTTACTTTGGTTCTCTATACGGATGATATAAGAAAATGCATATTGCTGTTTCCCGTTAGACACGAAAGAATTCTCAAAACGAGTTTTGATTGATACCTTTATTCCCTGCGTAACCTGTTGAACCATATTAATATGTCGCTGCTGTTGCTAAAAAGAACAAACTGGCTGCTGCAGTTGCACTTATTACAAAAACGAAATTTAAAAATACAAATTTTATAATTGTTTTCAAACGAGACTGTTTGTAAAAGTTTCTTAAAGCTTTATAAAAGTAGAACGGACCTAAAATTCCAAATAAAATTCCTACAAAAACATCTGTATCAAATAGCATATCTGGAATTGCTATCAATAATAATACTAAGAAGATAAAACTAAAAATATGAAATATGAGTACGAGGTGCTCCATGTATTTTTGAGGACGTCTTATATAAATAAGTGAGAAAAACAAGGCAAAAATAGGGGCGAAGAAAAATAAGAAAAAAGGAATTTTGTTGAACAAAAATTGGAAGAAAGTAACTGGGTCTTTTTCAATTTTTTCAATAGATTTATTTTTGTTATACAACCAGACATTGGTGTTGGTTTCAGGTAATTGCAAACTGTCTAATGCTCTTGAAGCAGATTGAATTTTTGTCTCTTTATAGAAATCTTGAAATAAATTAAATTTTTCAAAAAAGCCTTGCACATTACCTCGTTTTTCTAACAACTTAGTTCTTGCGATGTAATCGAATTCTTTTACGGTATCTCCTTGTATTATTTTAATGTTTTTCTCTTTTTTTTGTTTTTCTCTACGACGAATAGAATCTTCTTTTCGTAAGATTTCTGCGAATTTTTTTGTGGTTGGATTTGCTTGCAGCGCTTCAATAGCTTTATCTACTTCCTCTTCATCAGTTTCAAAATAAAATTTCCCTTTTTGATTGTTGATGGTAACCTCGTTGTCATCCATATTTATATTAAAAGGATTACCAGCTTGTGGGCTAAAAAACCCAATAATACTGTACAATAAAAAGTAAATAATAGAGACACTTAAGAAAAACCGAAACGGGTTGCTATACTTTAAACGTTGTCCGTTGATGTAATTTCTAGTAATGGTGCCAGGCTTAAAGAGTAAATCTTTTACGGTAAAACGAAGTCTAGAATCGTAACTTACTAAACTACTTAGAAACTCCAAAAAGAAGTCTTTTAAAGAAAGTGGTTTTGTGCTGTTTAGTTGAGAACAATACGGGCAATATCTGTCTGTGACATCAAGAGGTTGTGTGCAGTTTAGGCACTTAGTACCTCGATATTTAAAGTGTCTACGACTGTTTTCGGAAACATTATCCTGTTGCTGTTTTACTTCCTCTTTTGCAGGAGAAATTTCAAGAGATTGATTTTCAGCCACATTTGCTGTTTCTATCTCTTGTGCAGGGTCTATGTGCTCCTCAGGTGTTTCGCTCATAGGGTAAATGTAGCAAAGATTTTTTAGTTTCTGCTATGCTTTTAATGCAAACAAAGCTTCATGTTCGGCCACAAAAGTTTCAATGGTTTTAAAGAACGTAATAATATCTTCGTCACTATTTCCGCTATTAATGGTTACTAAGCGCACAAATTCTGTTCCTCTAAAGGTTCCAAAACCTACCATAGCTGTTGCGTGCTGGTATAGTAAGGTACAAAGTTCTTGGGCAGGAATACCTTTGTAGTTAAAACAGATAGAAATGGAATCGTCAAAACTGTATAAGGTATAGTCTGGATTGCTTTTAATGTAATTCCTTGCAACCTCTCCTAGATGAAATTGCTGGTCTACTATTTTTTCTAGTCCTTTTGTTCCAACAGATTTCCATAATGTCCAAAATTTTAACGCATCATTTCTTCTCCCACATTGAATCGATGTTTTTCCTAGGTTGTAATCATCTCCATCTGTTTGGTAAAGATACGCAGCGTCATTACTAAAGCTATCGTACAAGTATTTTTTGTGTTTGGTTAAAATGATAGAACAGGTAAGAGGTGTTCCCATCATTTTATGAGCATTATAGCTAAATGAATCTGTAAGTTCTAGACCTTTTACAAGGTGTTTGTATTTGTGGCTAAAAATCACACTTCCACAATAGGCACCATCTACATGAAGCCATAGGTTGTGTTCTTTGCAAATTTTTGAAAGAGGTTCAATGGCATCAAAAGCTCCTAGTACTGTAGTTCCCGCAGTAGCATTTACAAAAAAGGGTTCAAAGCCTGCGGCAATATCTTCGGAAATTTTAGTCGCCAAATCTGTTGCGTCTATTTGACCATATTCATTGGTGGCTACATAGCGCACTTGTTCGCGTCCTATGCCTATAAATGCAGCATTTTTAGGGGTTGAGTAGTGAGATTCTATAGAGGTGTAAGCTGTCATTTTTTTTAAGACCCCTTCATTTTTGATGTTGGCATTATGGGCATCACGAGCCATGAGAATGGCCATGAAATTACTCATAGAACCGCCTGGTGCAAAGGTGCCATCAGCCTCTTTTGGGTATCCTATAAGGTCACAAGATTTGCGTAAAATTTCTTTTTCGATTCCTACTTGTGGGCCAGCAACTTTGTAAGTGTACATGCTATTATTAAGGAGTACAGCAAGTAAATCGCCTAAAGTTGCTTTTGGGTTTCTACCTCCAAATAATTGATTAAAAAATAAACGTGTCGCTGTGCGTGGTGTATTCAAGACCAGTTTTTCAATGGCCTCTTCAAAGTCAGCTTCGTTTGCAGGTTGCTCTTCAAGTGCAAGGGGAAGTACATCAAAAAGTTGTGTTGCAGGAATGGGTTCAGCGATGGGCTGGTCCTTTTCGGCTTGTAATAATTTTTCGGCGAGTTTTTGAAATAATTCCAGGTCTTTTTGCATCTCGTGAGCTTGATTTTTTGGCAAAGATACATTAAATAGCACTAGGCTTCGGTGTCTAATATTTCAGAAATAAAAAAGCGTAACGTAATTTATTGTCTAGGAATAGATGGTATGTTCTTTCTTATCACGGCACAGCAGTCTATCATCTATTAGAGAGCAAAGTGAACGGTCTATGAGCATAGCGGTCTATCTTCTAATTTCTATCTTCTAACTAGTTATTAGTAATATTGGTAGAACTAGCGTAGCCTTCTCCTAACAATCTGTCAAATCTTGATCCGGGTGCTCTGTAATACACAAGAACTGTATATTGGTTTTCTGTTTCCCAGAAATTACCACTAATAGGTCCTTGCTCGACACTTCCGTCACGATTAACCATTACGTATTTGTAATTGTAAAATCCTTGTTTGAAAAGACGTGCGTTTTGGTAGGTGTCTGTCTTCTCGTTGTAACGCATGTAGGTGGTCTCATCAATGGTCCAGTTGTTAAAATTTCCGTAGATGTGAATCTCCTTATCATTTAAAGCGCCATAATGCTGGAGGTTAAAATGCATGATGACATATTCTGCCTCGATATCTTGGTTTTGTGTGGCGTACAAGTTTCTTACTTGGAAATTTCCGTTGATGTCTGGGTTGTAGGTATAGGGCCTGGTGCTTCTGTCAATGTTGGTGTATAAATAATTTTCATACAAATCATTTAGTTGTACACTTCGAATTCCGTTGGTGGCAGAACGAATGTCTTTATTGTCGAAAAATAAAAACTCATTGCCTCCCCAAAAAGCAGCTTCTTGATCGTATCTATAGATAAGTTCGCTACCAATAGTGTATTGCGGTTTTAAATTGGTGATGGCAGTTTTTAAATTACTGTTTTGTAAGACCAAGGTTTTTACATTTTGCTTAGGGTTTATAAGCAGAAGGTTAGGGGAGTCTACGGTAAAGTTGACCACCTGTTGTTCTTCAATATGTTTGATTTTACGAGCTCTTTTTATTTCTACAGCCACACTTAAGGTGCGTTCAAGAACCATAAATTTTCTTGAGAAGACAATGTTGCCGTCATCATCAAAAACACTAAGCAGGTAGTTGCCACTTTTTTGAATGGCGCGGGTTTCTCTGTTTGGGATACTAACCGTATAGTGAGAATAGATTTGTAAGGTAGTGAAACTGTTTTCGTAGGTTTCTATGCGAACATCGTCAAATCCATCGAGGTACTCACCTTTAGACAAATCACTTGGGGTCCAATCGAAATTAAAATGTTCGATGGTGTAGTAATAATCAGATTCGTCACCTATTATGTCATCAAATGAGAGTTGTAGTCGTTGTCCTAGTTCTATGATAGGAAGACGACTTTGAGAGGAGCTTCCTTTAAATTGTATGGTTCTAATGTATTCTGGTTCAGGGGTTTCTTCTACTTGTGAGAAGCTTGCAGAAATGTTACATAAAAATAATAATAGGGATAAAGCGAGTGCGCGCATGGTATGTGTTTAATGTATTATAAATATAAACAAATTTTATGCCTTAAAATTGTCTAACATTTCCGAAGAACATATTGCTAATAAAATTATGCTAATTAATTGGAATGTTGCTCTTTTAATTCTTAAATTTGCAATCCTTAAAAAGCTGTAAGAATTCTACAAGCATTTTAGGAAAATAAAAGACAATTTTAACACGACTATCCTATGTCCAAAGACATTAAGATTAAAAAAGGTCTTACCATTCGCCTAAAAGGTGAAGCGGATAAAACACTTTCTAACGCACCGCGTTCTCGCACATTTGCTATTCGTCCTTCAGATTTTCATCTATTTACACCAAAGTTGGTGAAGAAAGAGGGTGAAAAAATTCAAGCTGGAGAAACGTTATTTTACAGCAAACAAAACGAAGCAATTACTTTTTCATCTCCTGTAAGTGGAACGCTTACAAGCATTGAAAGAGGTGCCAAACGTGTGATCACTAAATTAACTATTGAAGGTGATCAACAAGATACATTTAAAGATCATGGAGTAAAATCTCCTGAGAGCCTTTCTGGCGAAGAGATCAAAAAACACTTACTAGCTTCAGGTTGCTGGCCATTTGTAAAACAACGTCCGTATGACGTAATTGCAAATCCAGACAAAGCCCCTAAAGCTATTTTTGTTTCTGGTTTAAGTACGGGTCCGCTTGCTGCAGATCTTGACTTTACTCTTCAAGGAAAAGAGAAGGAAGTACAAGCTGCTTTTACCGCTTTAAGTAAGTTAACGGAAGGCGATGTACACCTTACGATAGGTAAAAATGGGTCTTCTCCTCTAGCGGGAATGAATAATGTAGTGATGCACAAAGCAAACGCATTGCACCCAGCTGGAAATGTAGGAACTCAAATAAACAAACTAGACCCAATCAATAAAGGAGAAACTGTTTGGACAGTAGCTGCACAAGATTTGGTGATTATTGGTGAGTTATTTTTAACAGGAAAATACAATGCTGAGCGTGTAATTGCGTTGGCAGGATCTTCTGTAAAAGCTCCAAAATATTACAAAACAAGAATTGGTAGTGAAGTTGCTACCATGATTTATGATTCTGGATTAAACGAAGAAAACGTTCGTGTTATTAGTGGAAGTGTTTTAAGTGGAGATACCATTTCTCCAAAACAACACTTAGGATTTTACCATGATGCGATTACAGTAATACCAGAAGGTGACGATTACGAATTCTTTGGTTGGAATAAACCAGTTTTCAATAAAATATCTCCTTCAAGAGCCTTGACGTTTTCTTGGATGCAACCCAAAAAAGAGTATGCGCTAAACACCAATACCAATGGTGAGCATCGTGCTTTTGTGGTGACAGGAAATTACGAAGAAGTATTTCCTCTAGATATCTATCCATTACAAATCTTAAAGGCCTGTATGGTGAAAGATTTGGATGCAATGGAAGCCTTAGGAATGTATGAAGTAGCACCAGAAGATTTTGCATTGACAGAATTTATTTGTGTGTCTAAACAACCACACCAAGAGATCATTAGAGAAGGATTAGACTTAATGTATAAAGAAATTGGATAAGCGATGGGTTTAAAACAAAGTTTACATAACACAAAAATGAAGTACAAGGGTACGAAGATGGCACCTGCGTTTAACGTAATCCATACCTTCTTGTACTTGCCAAATGAGACCACACACAATGGTACTCACATCAAAGCGGCAGACGATTTGAAACGTACCATGAACATGGTAATCCTATCTTTGGTGCCTTGTTTGTTATTCGGAATCTTTAATGCTGGATATCAATACCATTTGCAAACAGGTGACGTCACAAAAGCCTTGAGCTTTTTTAGTACAGAATTCTGGAATTTTGCAAACTTCGGTGTAGGAGCATGGAAAGTATTACCACTAGTGATTGTTTCTTACGGAGTAGGACTTCTAGTAGAATTTATTTTTGCTGTCATTAAAGGACACGAAGTAGAAGAAGGATACCTAGTAACAGGAATGTTAGTGCCATTAATTGTACCTGTAGATATTCCACTATGGATGTTAGCAGTTGCAGTTGTCTTTGGTGTTGTTATTGGAAAAGAAGTATTTGGAGGAACTGGAATGAATATCTTAAATCCAGCCCTTACTATTAGAGCTTTCTTATTCTTTGCATATCCAACATGGATGTCTGGAGATAAAGTATGGGTGACAGGAGCAGTAGATACTGTGGGTCAGCCTGATGCTATTTCTGGAGAAACTATTTTAGGTAGTTTGGCACAAAACAATGGTTTTGCAGATTGGAGTTTAGCAGATCAATTTTTAGGATTCATTCCTGGATCTGTTGGGGAAACTTCAAAAGTATTAATCGTTGTAGGAGCATTGATCTTAATCTTAAGTAAAATAGGAAGCTGGAGAATTATATTGAGTACCCTTGTTGGTGCTTTGTCTATGGGACTTATCTTTAACGGTGTTGTAGATGCTGGTTGGATATCAGAAACCTCTAAGTTCTATGGTCTTATGAGTGTAGATTTCTGGCAACACTTATTTATTGGTAGTATTTTATTTGGAGCTGTATACATGGCAACGGATCCGGTAACCGCCTCTCAAACAAACAAAGGGAAATGGATTTACGGGTTCTTGATAGGGTTTATCTCTATTATGATACGTGTCTTCAATCCAGCCTATCCAGAAGGTGTCTTCTTGGCAATTCTATTGATGAATGTATTTGCACCAACCATAGATCACTATGTGTTGGAAGGAAATATCAAGAAAAGAGCTAAACGTTTAAAAGTTAAAACAGCATAACCATGGCAGTGAATACAGATAAAAATAGTTTTACCATCATATTCGCCGTTATTATGGTGTTAGTGGTGGGTACACTTTTAGCAGGATTTGCTAGTGGGTTAAAGCCCATGATCAAAGCAAATGAGAAATTTGAAAAGCAACAAAATATCCTGTATGCAATGGGCATAAGTGATAATGAAGGTGCTGGAGATGTTGCTTTTATTAGCACAGAAAATGTAGAAGCAGAATTCAATAAATACATTACTAAGCAACTCGTTATCGAAGGAACTAAAGTTTCCGAAGACAATGAAGCCTACCTTATTGATATAAAAAAGGAAGGTGCTAAAGCTAAAAAAGCTGGGTATACTAGAAAATTGCCATTGTTTGTAGGTAATAAAGATGGAAAAGAAGTATACATCATGCCAGTAAGAGGAAAAGGACTTTGGGATGCTATTTGGGGCTTTGTAGCTGTAGATAAATCGATGACGGTTCAAGGGGTGTATTTTGACCATAAAGGGGAAACGCCTGGATTAGGAGCAGAGATCAAGCAACGTTACTTTATGGATGACTTTACAGGTGAGAAATTACTAGATGGGGCTACCTATAAAGGTATTAAGGTCGCAAAAGGAAACAATGATCCTAAGAACCTTATTAAAGACGATTATGAAGTAGACGCCTTAGCTGGAGCTACGATAACTGGAGATGGTGTATCTGCTATGTTGAAAAAAGACATCGCTATGTACGTACCTTACTTTCAAACTTTAAACAACTAAGAAGATGGGACTACTTTCAAAAAAAGACAAAGGGTTAATCCTAGATCCATTAGCAGATGACAACCCAATTACTATTCAAGTACTTGGTATTTGTTCTGCCTTAGCCATTACGGCACAGTTAAAGCCATCTATTGTAATGGCAGTATCTGTAATCTTTGTATTAGGAATCGGAAATGTGGTAATTTCTTTAATGCGAAATATTATACCATCGAAGATTCGAATTATTGTACAACTTATCGTTGTAGCAACACTGGTAATTATTGTAGATCAAGTGCTAAAAGCATTTGCATATTCTTTAAGTAAAGAACTATCGGTATTTATTGGATTGATCATTACCAATTGTATTATCATGGGACGTTTTGAAGCATTTGCTTTAGGAAACGGACCTTGGAGATCGTTTTTAGATGGTATAGGAAATGCATTAGGATACGGAGTGATCTTAATTATTGTAGGATTCTTTAGAGAATTACTAGGTTCTGGAACTTTGTTTGGTTTTAAAGTACTTGGAGATTCTGTTGAGAAAACTGGATTGTATGCTATCGGATATGAGAACAATGGTTTTATGGTATTGCCTCCAATGGCACTTATTGTAGTAGGAATCATTATCTGGGTACAACGTAGCCGTAACAAAGCACTAATAGAAGAAAATTAAAATAGACGAATTTGTCACACTGAGCTTGTCGAAGTGTATTCAATACTATATATATGGAACATTTAGAATTATTTTTTAAATCAATCTTTGTAGATAACATGGTATTTGCATATTTCTTAGGAATGTGTTCTTACTTAGCAGTATCTAAAAAGGTAAGTACGGCAGTAGGTCTTGGTGCCGCTGTAATTTTTGTACTTACTGTAACCGTACCTTTAAACTGGTTTTTAGATCAGTATATATTACAACCAGGTGCTTTAGCATGGTTAGATGGTAATCGTGAAACACCAGAATTGAGTGCGTATGCAGACTACGATTTAAGTTTCTTATCTTTTATCTTGTTTATTGCAACCATCGCAACCATGGTACAATTGGTAGAGATTATTGTAGAGAAATTTTCTCCATCATTATACAACTCTTTGGGTATTTTCTTACCACTTATCGCAGTAAACTGTGCTATTCTTGGAGGATCATTATTCATGCAGTCTAGAGAAATAGAAACAGCGGCATTAGCCTTAAACTATGGATTTAGCTCTGGTATAGGATGGTTCTTGGCTATCGTTGCCATTGCAGCCATTAGAGAGAAGATTAGATACAGTAATGTGCCTGCACCTTTAAGAGGGTTAGGAATTACATTTATCATCACAGGTCTTATGGCCATTGGTTTTATGAGCTTTGGTGGAATGCTAACCGGAGGAGATGATGCAGCACCAACACTAGAAGGACAACCAGAAAAAGTAGGCATAGAGCAACCAGCTATTGAAAATGAATTAGAAACGGCACAAGCAGTGGTTTCAGAATTAAAAAACTAAGAGTATGTTTTTAGCAGCAAGTATCACAGGAGTAATCGCAGCAACAGTTATCGCCTTTTTGGTGTTAACATTGTTATTGGTAGCATTGTTACTCTTTACAAAACAAAAATTATCTCCATCGGGACCGGTAAAGATTACCATCAACGGAGAAAAAGAAATTGAAGTAGCTAGTGGTGGAACCTTACTTTCTACCTTAGGTAATAACAAGATTTTCTTGCCCTCTGCTTGTGGTGGAGGTGGAACATGTATTCAGTGTGAGTGCCACGTCCTTGAAGGTGGTGGGGAAGCATTGCCTACAGAAACGCCTCACTTTAGTAGAAAAGAATTAAAAGATGGAGCACGTTTGTCTTGCCAAGTAAAAGTAAAACAAGACATGAATATTACCATTCCAGAAGAGGTGTTTGGTATTAAGAAATGGGATGCCGTTGTTGTTCGTAATTACAACGTAGCTTCTTTTATTAAAGAATTTGTAGTTGAAATCCCTGAGGATATGAACTACAAAGCGGGTGGATATATCCAGATTGAAATTCCTGAATGCGAAGTGAAATTTGCAGATATGGACATTACAGCGCACCCTGAAGAGCATAACGATCCTGAAATGTTTAAGGCAGAATGGGACAAATTTGGTTTGTGGCCATTGGTCATGAAAAATAATGAGATTGTAGAGAGAGCCTATTCTATGGCTTCTTATCCTGCAGAAGGACGTGAGATTATGTTGAACGTTCGTATTGCTACGCCGCCATGGGATCGCGCTAAGAACCAATGGATGGATGTAAATCCTGGTGTGGCTTCATCATACATTTTCGGACTTAAAAAAGGTGACAAGTGTGTGATCTCTGGACCTTACGGTGAGTTCTTTATCAACCCATCTGAAAGCGAAATGTTGTACGTAGGAGGTGGAGCAGGAATGGCACCTATGCGTTCTCACTTATACCACTTATTCCGTACGTTAAAGACGGGAAGAAAAGTAACCTATTGGTATGGTGGACGTTCAAAGAGAGAATTGTTCTACTTAGATCATTTCCAACAACTAGAAAATGATTTTCCAAACTTCAAGTTCTACTTAGCTTTGTCTGAGCCAATGGAAGAAGATAACTGGAAAGTAAAAGACGGTATTGATGGAGAAGGAGATGGTTTTGTAGGCTTTATTCACCAAGTGGTAATTGACAACTATTTAAATCACCATGAATCGCCAGAAGATATAGAATTGTATTTCTGTGGACCACCATTGATGAACCAAGCTGTTCAAAAAATGGGAGAAGATTTTGGTATCCCAGACGAGCATATTCGTTTTGATGACTTTGGAGGATAATTTCTTCTGAAATTTTAAATATGTGAAACCGCTTTCAAGCAATTGAAAGCGGTTTTTTATAGTAAGTTTTAGTGTATTAAATTACAATCCAGGACAGAATAGTAGTGTAAGCTATTGTTTTTATGTGTAATAACTGTATTTTTATTTATTAGAACAAATTAAATAAACTAGAATTGTAAATAACTACCGCCATGAAAAAGTCAATAATATTTTCATTCATAACAACCGTTACTCTCTTTTTAGTTTTTCTACTCGGAAATTTTAACACTCCAGAAGAAGCAAGTATAACTCAAGAACAAGAAGTAAATACTTCTAAAGTAGCCAAAGAAGAAACCGACCAACTTATTAAAAAGGCATTCCTATCTCGAGTAGGACCGCACATACAAAACTCTATCAAGGAATCTATAGCTGCCCTAAAAAGTAATCCTGATGAATTCTTCGAGTTGCCAGCTTCTTGTTTTGCGCCGGGTACTGATCAAGCGGTGATAGATGATTTTTATAAGAATAGAGAAAAAATAATTAATAGTTTAGCACCTAATATTGGGTCTAGATTTAACTTAGGAGGAAGATGGGGAACTACAGCTACAGATGGCGGAGGTTTAGGTCAAGGTGATGTTACTACACTAACATGGAGTTATGTTCCAGATGGGACTGTCTTTGCAAATGGATGTGGTGTTTCAGGGGAATCTACGGGTCCAAGTGATTTTATAGCCTTTTTTAATGGTGTGTTTGGAGGCCCTACTACACCTGGAGATTTTACAACTGCTCCATGGCATAACAATTTAATGGTTCCAATGTTTAATTCATGGTCTGAAGCTAGTGGGCTTATTTTTGTTTATGAGCCAAATGATGATGGGATAGCAACAGCTTCTCAATTTAACAATGGTGTTTCAGGAACTAGAGGTGATATACGAATAGCTGGCCGTCCACTAGATGGAACTAATGGTGTGTTAGCGTGTAATTACTTCCCTAATATTGGGGATATGATTATTGATACTTCAGATAATTATTATGCCAATAATCCCACAACGGGTTCTCTTAATGTGTTAACACATGAAATTGGTCATGGGTTGGGTCTTTTTCATGTATGTCCAGTGAATTTAAGTAAGTTAATGGAGCCTTTTGTTACTACAGCTTTTGTAGGGCCTCAAGAAGATGATATATTAGCAACTAATAGACATTATGGAGATCCAGAAGGATCTAATGATACTTTCGCTACGGCTAGTTTTTTAGGGAATACGGCAAACCCTATTTCTTATAATAAGCTGCAACGAAGTATAGATGATAACTCAGATGTAGATTATTATTCTTTTACAGTAAGTGAAACAACAGTACTTACAGGAACACTTACGCCAACTGGGACCACCTATTTAGATGGTGTTCAGTTTTCAAATGGGTCATGTTCAACAGGGTCAAATTTTAATGCGTTAACAGTTTCAGATTTAATGGTCGAAGTGTTGGATACAGATGGGTCCACTGTTATAGCAACTGCAAATGCAAATGGCTTAGGTCAAGTAGAAAATTTAGTGGGTGTTGGGTTACCCCTAGCAGGTACCTACTTTATAAGAGTAAGACAGCAAAGTAATATTGATAATGTTCAAATGTATGATTTAAACATTTCGCTTGCTGCAGGAACTGTTCCAAATAACGATGTGTCTATTACTACAATAATAGAGCCTGCTGCCATTGAAGTAGGACTAACCAATGCAGAGCAATTATTAATAACTCTTGCAAATTTTGGGACATCTTCGCAATCTAACATACCCTATGAAGTATCTATCGATGGCGTTGTAGTTGCAAATGAGGTCTATGCCCCTACATTAAATGGTGGAGCTTCTGTAAACGTTACAGTTCCTACAACGGTTGATTTATCTGATCTTGGTACCTATAACATCTGTGTGTCAACCCAGTTGGTAGGAGATGAAAACATGGCGAATGATGAGTCCTGTAAAATCGTAGAAAATACAATTTGTATTCCTACTACAATAAATGGATGTGGTGTAGATGGCATTAAACAGTTTGTATTAGGTACTATTAATACAGATGATGGTGCTTCGGGTTGCAATACAGATCCAGGAGCTCCTCAAGGATATGCAGATAGAACCGCTTTGGTTACTGATTTGGATAGAAGTGCAGGTAACAATGTGTATACACTTCAAGCTTCTACACGATGGAATGATGAGCGTATCAAAGTTTGGATTGACTTTAACGAAAATAATGACTTTACCGATCCAGGAGAAGAAGTCTTGAACCAAGTGTTTACAATTACAGATGGTACCTTAGAAAACTTTAGCATTACCATACCAACGGGGACAACATTAG
Source organism: Patiriisocius sp. 208BN25-11 (assembly GCF_058147145.1). Taxonomy (NCBI): domain Bacteria; kingdom Pseudomonadati; phylum Bacteroidota; class Flavobacteriia; order Flavobacteriales; family Flavobacteriaceae; genus Patiriisocius; species Patiriisocius sp. 208BN25-11. The sequence goes on along the minus strand of NZ_JBYVJY010000006.1, from coordinate 134,117 downwards.
GAACTAAATTATTAAGAGCAAGAGCATTTGATGCATCTGCAGATCCAATTACCACTGGACCTTGTGATGATATTACATGGGGAGAAACTCAAGATTATACGGTGAATATTATCGATACTACCGCTTGTCCTGGTGCTATGATTACCTGGAATGGTACAGCATGGGTTGGTGGTGTTGCTCCTGGAGTTACAGATACAGCCGTAATTAATGGTGCTTTCGATACGGGTTCAGATGGAAACATCGATGCTTGTCAACTTATCGTCAATGCAAGTCAAATGGTAACTGTTGCTGCAAATACATACATACGAACACAAAGTGATATCACAGTTAATGGAAGCCTTGTAGTTGCGCATCAAGGAAGTTTGGTGCAAGTAGATGATGCTGCTACAGTAACGAATAACGGAACTATCGAAGTACAAGTTACCACTCCAAACTTAAATCCTAGAGATTTTATGGTAATTGGTAGTCCAATGACAATAGAGGTTCGTGAAGATTTAGCTGGCTTTAGAATGCTAGAACACAATACGAGCAATTTTAATCCAAACCCTGCTATTCAAACATTGTTTCCAGATGGAACTAATTTCGTAGATGATAACATTGCAGGTCAAGCTGGATTTGATTGGAGTTTCAATTCGGGCGTTTTAAACCCAGGTGAAGGATACTACTATATTCCTGGTCCAAACCTACAAACAGGAGGGAGCTATGACCTAGCTTTTAATACAGGAACGCTAAACAATGGGGTTATAAATTACGCTACGACCTTTGGGGATAATCAAAATGATAGTCCTAATGTCCTTTCAAACCCATATCCTTCTGGAATAGATACTGCTTTGTTTATCAATGGTAATAGCGCAGTGAATGAAGTGTATTTCTGGAATCATGATACGAATCCTGGAGCTACATATCCAGGTTCAGATGATTCATATTATAATATGGAGGATATTTCAGTATTCAATACCATGGGAGGAACTCAAACGGGACCTTCTGTGATTTCAACCGGACAAGGTTTTGGGGTGAAAGCAGTAAATGGTGATGCGATTGTATTTAACAATGCAATGAGAGTGCTAACTGGAAACACTACCCTAAGAAGTCCCGAAGCTAGTACTAACAAATTATGGTTAGAAGTAACCAATGAACCATACGATTTAAAAAGCAATATGTTGCTAGGGTTTACTCCTGAAGCTACTGCTGGATACGAAGCTGCATACGATAGCAAACGTCTAGCAGCAAGTGTGTCTTTATATTCTATGATTGAAGGTGAAGCACAAGGCTATGCTATTCAAGGAAGAGAGGCTTTTGAAAACACAATGACTATCCCACTAGGGTTTCAAACGTTGGTTGATGAGTTGGCAACGTATACCATTAAGCTAGCCGATCTTGAAGGTCTGGCTTGGGAAAGCAATGCCGTTTATCTTTTAGACAGACTTACAAATACGGCAACTAATTTAAATGAAAGTGGCTACACATTTACTGCAGCGCTTGGAAACCATACCGATCGTTTTGTGTTGCAATTCGAGAATGAATCTATTTTAAATACGTTCGATAATTTGGTGAATAGTATTAGTGTATATCCTAATCCTGCTGGTAACAGAGTATCTGTTTGGTCTCCAAATGCAAGTATTGAATATATTACGTTGATAGATATGCAAGGAAGAACCGTTGCTGTGTATGCAAACCTAGGAAAGAATATGGTGAATTTTGAAATGAACACCTATACAACAGGAACTTATTTTGTGAACATTCAAACTTCAAAAGGGCTCGTTATAAAGCGAATTGTAAAAAAATAACAAACAATATTTTTCATTAAAAAGTCTGCTAGGTATTCTTAGCAGACTTTTTTATGTAAAGATGTTCATGAACTTTTAATTTGATAAGTTCTAAAATAAGTCTTGCTACTTCTAGTTATCTATATAATGAAAAAAGGAATTGTACTTATTTTTTTACTTGTTTTGGTTGGCTTCTTTTGGTTCACAAAAAAGGGAGACACCATCAAGAATACTGCGCTCACTTATGTGCTACCTCCTAGTTATTTGAATCCAGCTGGTATGACTATCAAAGACAGGATAAAGGTGCCAGAAGGATATTTGCAAACAGATATAGAGGCATCTAGTTTTGAGGCTTATATTAGAACCTATTCCTTAAAAGATGCCAGTGCCTCGGTGATTAATTATGATGGTAAACCTTATGTATATCAGCAAGGGCATGTAGGGGTTTTAGAACTGCCAGTCCCTTCAAATGGTTTACAACAATGCGCAGATGCTTTAATGCGATTAAGAGCTGAATATCTCTGGGAGCAAGATCAAAAAGAGGCTATTGGTTTTAATTTTACCTCTGGTCATTATTGCTCGTGGAAAGAATATGCAAAGGGCTACAGACCCAAGATAAAAGGAAATAAAGTAAGCTTTCATAAAACAGCTGCTCAGGATGCTTCTAAAGCAAATTTTTACAAATACCTCAACCTCATCTATACCTATGCGGGGACACAATCATTATATGATGAACTACCAAAGGTAACGTCTATTTCTGACCTACATATTGGAGATATGATTATAAAACCAGGTAGTCCTGGTCATGTAGTCATGATTGCTAATATCGTTGAAAATGAACAAGGTGATCGTTTGTTTGCCTTGTTGCAGGGCAATACCCCCGCACAAAGTGTGCATTTGCTAAAGAACCCCAAAAACACCAGTATTTCTCCTTGGTTCGAATTAACACTAGGGGAAGAACTTCAAATACCTACCTACTATTTTGAGGAAGTGAAGTGTATGCGGTTTATTTAGTCTTTAGTCTTTGGTTTGTTGGAAGTAACAAAGGCTCAAAGTAACAAAGTAACAAAGTAACAAAGATTAAAAGTTCCAAAGTAGCAAAGTAGAATTTTCAAATCGACACATTTTCAAATCATTTTGCTGCCACTGAACACTACATACTTATTTTCCGTCATCCGTCAACTTTTCCTGAAACTTCGATTTCGATTTCGATTTCGATTTCAGAAGCCGTATTTTTGTATTCTAAAATTTCCGAAGAAAAAATGTCTCAAGAGCTTACCAAACAAGAATTACACAACCTCGCCATGAATATTGTGGGTGAAGATATGAAAGCACAGGGCTTTGAGTTTATGGGAGTGAATAGCAAGATAGGGAAGGACCCACAATTTGTAGGTTTAAAGAATAAAGACCTTCATTTTGTGATTGTTCGTGTGGTGCAGTATCCTCAAGATGCGAATGTATACGATCCAGTTTTTATGCAAACCATAAAAGAACATGCCAATAAATTTGAGGCAAAAACCTATTATGCAGGTGTTGGTCTTGGTCATGGATCAGATTATGGAAAACCTGTAATAAAAGGAGAAGAGTATACCATGGTATATAAAGGCTTACAAGAAATAGTATGAGAGCAGGAATTTATATTTTAATAGCATTTGTTTTTATTGGATGCAAAAACGAACCTTCATTTACCAAAAAAGTCTTACAAGGCAATGCTTTTGGAACCACCTATACCATTCAGTATTTTACAGACTCAAATTTTGATGCTCAAAAAGGAATTGATAGTGTATTATATGCCGTCAATAAATCGATGAGTACCTACATACCAGAAAGTGATATTTCTAAAATTAATAGCGGAGATACTACTGTGGTTGTTGATTCACTATTTAAAGAGGTGTGGCGAATTTCTGAAACGGTATATACCAACTCTAAGGGTTATTTTGATCCTACGGTAGGGAGCCTTCGAAATGCCTACGGTTTTGGCGACACCGATTATCTAGATGTAATTGATCAAGCGGTTTTAGATAGCGTGATGACCTTGGTAGGTTTCAAAAAAATACAGATTCAGGCAGATGGTACGTTGCATAAAGACCATCCCAATATATACATCGACTTTAATGCAGTGGCAAAAGGGTATGGTATTGATTGCCTAGGAAATATGCTAGCTCAAAACAACATTAAAAATTTTATCATAGAGCTTGGGGGCGAAGTGTTAGCCAAGGGGCAAAATCTTGCGAAAAATAAACCTTGGACTTCTGGGGTGGAAGCCATCATTTCGGATGTTTCAAATAGAGAAGCAGTGGCGTATTTTAGCCTTGTAGATAGAGGTTTAGCGGGTTCTGGGAATTATAGAAAATTTAGAATCGATGACCTCACAGGAAAAAAATATGTCCATACTATAAACCCTTTAACAGGCTTGGCAGAACAAAACAACGTAACAAGCGCTACTGTAATGGCACCTACCTGTGCATTGGCAGACGCCTATGCTACTGCTTGTATGGCGATGGGTATAAAGAATGCAAAAGAAATGCTCGTAACGCTAGATGAAGTAGATGCATATCTAACCTATGTGGATAGTCTTGGAGCTCCTCAAACCTATATCACCAAAGGATTCGAGAAAGCGCTGCTATAATAAGCTTATTTTTTACAGACAGGCAGTAATTCTCCTTTGGCCAATCGGTAGCGTTCTAGATCAGTTTCGTTGAGATTTTTTGAGTATTCTAGCGCTTCTACGTTAAAACCAATGCTTCGTAATTTGTCAAAATAATCCATTCCATAGATGCGTACATGATCATACTGCCCGAAAATTCGGGTACGTTCTTTTTGATCGGTAATGGTATCATCTTCAAAGGTAACAGCGCGCTCATTTTCTAAGGGGACTTGCAGAATTGCAGTTCCCCCTGGTGCCAATACACGGTAAAGTTCCTGCATGGCTTTGGTGTCGTCTGGGATATGCTCTAAGACGTGATTACAAATAATAAAATCATAACTCTCATCTTCAAAAGGTAGCTCACAAATATCGGCTTTTACATCGGCGATAGGGGAGTTGAGATCGGTTGTGGTGTAACGAATGTTTTTGAGGCGTTTAAATTTCCGAAGAAAGGCTTGCTCTGGTGCAAAGTGAAGTACGCGTAATGTATCTGTAAAAAAAGAAGTTTCATTTTTTAAATACAGCCAAAACAAACGATGTCTTTCTAAAGATAAGGTGCCCGGAGCCAATACATTTTCTCGAACGTTTGCATAACCATAGGGTAAAAATTTGCGGTACGATTTTCCATCAATGGGGTCTGTATACGTATTTCCTCTCAAGAAAAATGCAACCAGTGGTCGTATCAAGTAACTCAATCTAATAAGGAGTGTTCTTGGAAATAAGTTCAAGAAAAATTTAAAAAGTTTGCTCACAAAAAATGGGTCTTATTGCTAGAATGTATTGCAAATATAAGTCTTTGTAGGAGACGTTTTTTATCTGAAATGTTAGTTCTCAAAAAAAAGTCTCGCTGTTGTAGCGAGACTTTCTATTTTTTATTGCTTCATTCCGGGAGGATATGTTGCTAATATTTCAGAAACTATGAGACGAATTCTTTCTTCTCTTTTTTCTATATCATTGCCTGTATATAGAGAAGAACGTCCAACACCTTGCCATACCAACTCATTTGTTTTGGCGTCGATGAGGTCAATAAATAGGCTCCCTTCGGTGCTTCTAGCTACGGTGTTGTTATTGAAACCTGCGCCCCAGCCAGGTCCCCAGCCGCCACCCCAGCCCCAGCCGCCACCCCAGCCCCAGCCGCCGCCCCAACCAAAGTTGTTTTGGTAGACGTCTACACGCTGACTCTCCTTAGTGAAAATACTCACTAATAGATCTGGTGTTGCATTTTTGTTCATGCCTTTGGCAACAAGGTTCGCCTCAATAGCGCGAAGAATTCTTTTTTTGTCTAAGTCACTAATTTGTGCTTTGTCGATACCAGGTTTAAAAAAAGCAAAAGAATTGTAATTGTTGAAATTGGCATCTTTGTCATAGTCACTCACAACCCTAACAGTGCTGCAAGAAGTCAAAGCGAGAAGTGCAATGACGGGGAACATTTTTAGTAGTTTCATAGCGTTTTATTTTAAAAGTGAATCATCTACAAAATTTGGAAGCGTTACTTTAAGATTAGGATTACGTTCCATTTCTCTTTTAATAGCAAATACCGCTTCTTCATTTCTTGCCCAACTACGTCTTGCAATTCCGTTGTTTACATCCCAGAAAAGCATACTTTCTAGACGTCTTTGTGCGTCTTTACTACCATCAAGAACCATACCGAAGCCACCATTAATTACCTCACCCCATCCAACACCACCTCCGTTGTGAATGCTTACCCAGGTAGCACCTCTAAAACTATCACCAATGACATTATGTATGGCCATATCTGCTGTAAAGCGACTGCCATCATAGATGTTACTGGTTTCACGATAGGGGGAGTCGGTACCACTCACATCGTGGTGATCACGTCCTAAAATCACAGTTTCTATAACTCCTTCTTCAATGGCTTTGTTAAAGGCACTGGCAATTTTCATTCTTCCTTCGGCATCTGCATATAGAATTCTGGCTTGTGATCCAACCACCAATTTGTTTTCCTGAGCTCCTTTTATCCATTGAATGTTATCTGCCATTTGCTGTTGGATTTCTTCAGGAGATTCCTTCATGATTTCTTCAAGCACTTGACAAGCAATAGCATCCGTCTTGGCTAAATCTTCTGACTTTCCAGAAGCACATACCCATCTAAACGGACCGAAACCATAATCGAAACACATAGGTCCCATAATGTCCTGCACGTAACTTGGGTATTTGAAATCAATATTATTTTCTGCCATGATATCTGCTCCGGCTCTAGATGCTTCTAATAAAAAAGCATTTCCATAATCAAAGAAGTAGGTGCCTTTTGCAGTATGTTTGTTAATTGCTGCAGCATGACGTTTCAAGCTTTCGTGTACTTTTTCTTTAAATAGCGCTGGATTGTTTGCCATCATCTCATTGGCTTCTTTGTAGCTAAGTCCAACCGGGTAGTATCCTCCTGCCCAAGGGTTGTGTAGAGACGTTTGGTCACTTCCTAAGTCAATATGGATATTCTCTTTGTCGAAATGCTCCCAGACCTCTACAATGTTTCCATCCCAGGCAATAGATACCGTTTCTTTATTTGCTAGTGCTTGTTTTACACGACTAGCTAGAAGTCTTAGATCACTAATTACTTCATCTACCCATCCTTGACTATGTCTTGTGTGGGTTGCTTTTTGATTAACTTCTCCACAAACCGTAACACAACCTGCAATATTTCCTGCTTTGGGTTGCGCTCCGCTCATACCTCCTAATCCAGAGGTGACAAACAAGCCGCCTTTAGGCGATTTTTTAATTTTTCTGAAACCATTAAGAACGGTTATAGTTGTGCCATGAACAATTCCCTGCGGACCAATATACATATAACTTCCAGCGGTCATTTGTCCGTATTGTGTAACCCCTAAAGCGTTAAATTTTTCCCAGTCGTCTGGTTGCGAGTAATTAGGAATCATCATCCCGTTAGTAACCACTACGCGTGGAGCATCTTTATGTGAAGGGAACAAGCCAAGTGGGTGGCCAGAGTACATAACCAAGGTTTGTTCGTTAGTCATTTGCGCTAAATACTGCATCACTAATCGATACTGCGCCCAGTTTGAAAAGACGCCACCATTACCACCGTAAGTAATTAATTCATGTGGGTGTTGAGCCACTGCATGGTCTAGATTATTTTGTATCATGAGCATGATCGCTTTTGCTTGCGAAGAGGCTCCAGGGTATTCATCTATAGGTCTCGCATATATCTTGTAATTGGGTCTAAAGCGATACATGTAGATGCGACCATAGGTTTCTAATTCTTCCTTGAACTCAGGTAGGAGGGTAGCATGGTGTTTTGGGTTGAAGTAGCGTAGGGCATTTTTTAATGCCAATACCTCTTCTTCGGCACTTAATATTTTTTTTCTTTTTGGAGCGTGGTTGACTTCGGGGTCATAGGGTTTTATAACGGTTAATTCTTTTGGGATTCCAGCAAGTATTTCTTCTTTAAACGTCATTTTTGTTTTTTTTAATGTGTGTAGTTTTTTAAAATTTCAGTAAAAAACCAATCCTATGGGTACCGAATATCTGCTCTGTGATAGCTCCCTGCAATGACTACTTTGTATGTTTTAAAATACCTGTCCAAACTTAGTTATTTTGTGGTGTTTGTTTTTTTGTCAAATCCGTACGGACAATGACGGCATCCGCTTTCACAGCAATAGCCTCTTTTGAGGTGGTATTGTTCTGTAAAGCATTTGTAGCCTTCGGGAGTGAGGTAGTAATCACCTTCTTCTAGTTCTATTTTTTTCTTCGGAAATAACACACAACAAAAATACGTAAAGTTGTTTGTAATTGTGGCTTCATTTTTAGTTGGAATGAGATTTGCTATTTTAGTTGTGAATTCAACTAGTTTGAGAATTTAATTTTTCATAAAACACTAATATTTTGATTTTTATTGTCAATAAATATTTAATACATAAACAGTACAGAGGGATTACGCTGTGGCCTTTTATTGTGATGCGTGATGCACATTTAAAAAGGGATGCGGTGTTTGTGAATCATGAAAAAATACATCTGCGGCAGCAAAAAGAGTTATTGGTGTTGCCTTTTTATGTTTGGTATGTACTAGAGTTCTTACTAAAGCTTGTGTACTATAGTAACTGGAATAAGGCGTATATGAATCTTAGTTTTGAGCGTGAGGCATATGCAAAAGAAAAAGACCTTAGCTATCTAAAGTCAAGGTCTTTTTGGAATTTTATTAAGTATTTATAATTTATTTTTTTAGCGCTTTAATCTCGGCTTTTAATTCTTCAATCATAGCTTGTTGTTCCTTCATTGCCTCTACAAGAACAGGAATAACTGCAGTGTAATCTACTACATTTAATATTTCTTTTTCAGTTACTGTTCTGTTATCAGGTTGGGATACCATAACATTCTTTTCTTTTACTGCATGCGGCAATTCTTCTTTTACATTTTGAGCTATAAAACCATAATAGGTGTTATCATCCTTCAAAGGATTATTACTGAATTTAGCGAAATCATATTTAAAAGAGACACCTTCAAGATTCATGATTTTTTCCAAGGATCCCTCGATGCTGTTTACATCTTTTTTTATTCGTGCGTCAGAAACATTATAAACTCCACCTTGGTATGCGAGACCTCCATAAAAGGCACCTCCAAAACCAAGATCAGATCCTATTATGGTTGGATCCATAGGATCTGTCCAAGGACAAAATCCTGAAACTCCATATGCATCTGAGTTTGTCACTGAGAGACCTCTTACAGCAATGCCAGGACCAGCTGTTGCTCCTTCAATGGCTGCATAAGGGTTTGTAGCATCTTCTATAACCCCATTAATACCTCCACCAAAATCACCTTGGTTCCAACCAGCAATAGCGTATTGAATACCTGTGGTTCCTGTTCCATCATTAATAGCGTTAGCGTAAGAGTTAAAAGGATCTATGTATGCTGCAATATGATGGGCATTATTTCTAATAAATACTTGATCTTCTGCGCCATTCACAAAAATCATGTTTTCTTGGTCATCAGATTCTACTCTAAAGTCAATAGCTCCGCTATTTTCATTAAAAACTGTTTTGTTAGCTCCTAGCGTTAATGTGTGTCTTGAGCCAATTTCATTTCGGTTGTCTTCTGCTTCATCCCATACGTAAAAATCAATAGCATTATCATCATTTGAGCCGTCATCATGTCTAGTTTTTACACTATGTCTTAGGTCTTTTGTATTTGAAGTATCCCCAAAAGAAAATAGAATTTGACTTCTTGAATCTCCTGCAGCTTCATTCCCATTGTTTAAATTGAAATCTTGGTCTTGGTTATCGAAGTTCAAATCAAAGTTGTCAAAACTTAAGGTTCTATCTCCTTTTAGTACATCATCATTAGTATAGATGTTTTTGATGTTGTGTAAGGGTAACCAAACGGTGCCATCCCAATAATGAAATCCTTCACCCGTTGTGGTATTTGTATTGTAGATTAATAGTCCTTCGGCAGCTGATAATTCGGCTGCGGTTGTTACTTCTGTAATAGGAGCAATGGTTGAAAGATCTGTAACATCTAATCTTGGTATCATAATCCCTTTTTCGGCACTATTGATGTCTAAAATAGATCCTTTTGTAGGAGATGCAGTGTTAATTCCAACTTGAGCGTTTACATTTTGTAATGAAAAGAATAATGCACAAGCAGAAATAATGAAAGTTTTGTTGGGGCTAAATTTCATATTAAAATTTTGTAAGTTATTTCTAGGCAATTATAATAAAGCTTTCGCTTAAAAACAATAATAATCGATTAAAAACGTATTTTGTTAATAACTAATCTTAAAAAAATAAAAAATCCTTAGAGAGTTCTAAGGACTTTTTATAATGGGTATTTTATGCTTGATTATATAACTATCTCTTAATCAATTTTTTAGTAACTACACCATCTGTAGTTTCGATAGTTGCGTAGTAAATAGCAGTTTCAAGAGAAGAAATATCTATAACATACTGATTATCTTCTTTGCTAATAACATTTACAATTCTTCTTCCTCTCAAGTCAAATATTTCAACATTGTTAATATCTGTTCTTGGCGATGAGATGGTTATAAGACTAGATGATGGATTTGGAAATATTTTAATACTATCGAATACTGAATCTGAAGTACCAAAAGTTTCTCCTTCAAAAAGGATTGTAAATCTATTGTTTTGTACCCCAGCACCTGCTTTAAATGTATAGTTGGTTTCTGATAGGTTTGTTAAAATATTTAATTCGGTATCGAATAAAAAGATGGTGCTTCCTTCGATGTTTGGTCCTGCAAGGTCATGTATTGCAATCGTATACTCATGATCATCAATTGCCACTGCAGTCTCAAAGCCCATAGGAATAGTTATAGTGTTATTAAATAACTCTCTTCCTTGAATTCCTAATTGTTGTGTTCCGTCTTCAAGGTGTGTGTACAATGATACCACGGTGCTTAGCTTGTCTGAATCGTATCCTCTATCGTAGATAGCACTTGCTTCTTCTAGAAATCCTATTCCTGTAGTGCTTCCTAAATCAAATTCACTTTCACTTACTTGAATCCACAATAGGTCTCTATTTTCTGGGTTTCTTAAGGTGGTGTTTCCTGTTGTTAAACGCATTGCATTTGTAAAGGTTACATCTCCCCCTGGGCTGTTTGCTTTTATAGCAAAACCTTGTCCTGTAGAAATTACATTTGTAGGGGTGGCGCCACCACTCGCCGAAGGAGTTCCCATAGTACCATTAAATAAAGACACATCTTCCATACTGAAATTTGCGTTTGAGGGTCCAGGGATAGTTGTATTGGGTGTAATTCTGTGTTCCCAGAAATATACCTCACTAACCACTGCATTTTCATTGATAAACTGAGTGGCATCTATTGCAGAAGCATAAGGATTTGCTAACACATTCGGACTGTCATTTTTGTCGTCTCCGTACATTGCGTTGTAGACTACATTTCCAGTATTAAGTGTTCCTTCTGTGTAGTTATAATTATAGGTTCCATCATCTACTAAAGAAGGCATAATAAAGTATCCTTCTCCTGGATTTAATGTTCCAGTATGCGTGGCCCAATTGTTTTGATCGGCATCTAAAAAGTTTACACCATTTAAAGGTTCTGCAGTATATGGTTCAAACTCAGATGTAAGGTGTTTTAACACACGTGACGCACCATTAAAAACGGTATTTGTCTCTGCGCTTACTGGGCTGCCTAAAAACATAAAGTCACGAGCTGTAAGTGCAGGAGTTGTAAGTGCTACATCAATATTTGCACTAGCACCTCTAATAAATTGTGCATCTGCATCTTGTTGTACTACACTACCTGTATGTGCTACATTTAATGTTCCATTTACAGTAATGTCTTTTTGAATGTTGATGTAGTCTCCTGCATTTACAGTAAGACTTTTAGTGTTGTTTACTTGACAGGTACAAGCATCGATGCTTCCGCTAGCTGTAGTATAATTTTCAGTTATTCTTGCATACGATCCAGGTCCTGGAGTACCATCATCCCAGAGGGTTCCATTCCATTTAGTTTCATTTGGCTCAATGGTGATGGTTCCTGTAATGCTATCTTCAAAACCATAATCGTCTTTAACAACAATGGTTACTGTTTGTGTTCCTATGTCGTCACACGTAAATGTAAGTTGGTTTGTACCATTAACGGTAGTAGAAACAATACCTATATTATCTGTAGATGTGCTTATTTGATCTGCAGTTAGGGTAAGAGTTCCTGAATTAGGTAATGTAAATGGGTTAGATTCTATACCCGCAACTGGTGGTGTGTTGTCGTAATTTGGATCTTTTACCAAAAATAACCCACCATCGGTATTGCTACTAAGTGAGCCAAATCCAGAGGTAATTAAAATACCACTTTCTAAATAGGGATATACATTCCAGACTCCTTCTGTACCAGTGCTACTTGTTGTAGGCATAGTGTCGTAGTAGTTTACCTCTACCATAGAAGGGGTGCTTTCATACAGTCCGTCAATCTTAAATACCTTAGCACCTTCTTTGTAGTTAGCTAAATAATATCTATTTCCACGAACATAACCATTGTGGTCTGTAGCCCCAGTAGTACCTGTATGAGTATAATGTAATGTAGGGTTGTCTAGATCTTGAAAATCAAAAACAAATGTTCTTGTATTTCCGGTAACATTTTCGTCAAGTTCGTCACCTAGGATAAAAAAGCGTTTGTCTTCTGTAAACCATCCTTGGTGTGTATATCTTGCCGTAGAGTAGGTGAAAGAAGAAATTTGTGAAACAGAACTTTTGTTAGTAACATCTAAAATTTTTACATCCCTATCATCACTAAAACTCCCAATTAATATCTGTTTTCCTTGATGATCTGGGTCAGGTCCATCATAGGTAACTATTTGCGCATCATGGCAATATCCAAAAGAAGAAGATATGTTTCCAGCAACCGTAGGATTTGTAGGGTTAGAAATATCTAAAATTCTTGGGGCTCCGCCATTTCTGTTTGAACCTAGTATGTATAAAAAGTCATTGTCCTCATCAATAATAATGTTGTGCGCATAGGAAATTCCACTATAATGACCATCTCCATTTTTATTAAAAGTTCTGGTAGTAGTAGCTCCAAGACTTCTAAGTCTTGTTAGATCAAAGATTTGTATACCATGAGAGCCGTTTCCATCACTTACGATATAGGCGTGATTGTTATTTACTTTTACATCTCTCCAAAATCCAGATCCTGTAAAAGAAGGCATTCTTCCTAGGTATTCTGCATTGGTTCCTTCATTTACTCTAATAAAGGCAGTACCGTTATCGCAACCAACGATTGCGTATTCTTCTCCATCAACTGGATCTGTCCAACCCCAAGAGTCTTGGCCCTCAATAGCGCCCATTTGCGCTACGGTAATATGTTTTAATAATGTAAGTTGGGATGAAGGTCCTCTGTTAGTAGTTTCGGTTGTTGTTGGTTCCAATTGAGCAAAGCCAATAGAAGCAGTAAATAGTAGAGTAAGTAGGAATATTTTTTTCATTGTTGGTTTTTTTGCGGGGTGGTAATTAATACTTATTTTTTTTAGTTGTTATTTTTTAATTTTCCTCAAGATAGGTGAATTCTACTACACACGGAATTGAAATTCCAACATAGGCACGTCCATCTCCAGAGTTTCCATCATCTTCAAAATTATCAGAGACAAAAACATCTACTTGAAGACTAAAATCATAGGTGTTACCTGCTATTAAATCATGATAGAGAATTAAAGATGAATCATGTCTAAATTGCTCCATGTAGTGATCTGGATCAGGTAAATCGTCATTGTAAATAGAGTATGCATGGGTGTAAATTTCATGGTCAGTACCATCGAATGTAAATTTAAAAAAACCTTCTTGCGTAGCCATTCTAATGTCTCCATCATCTGGGGTGAGTATTTTTCCAGCTCCAAAATTAAAGTTGGCTTTCACTCTGTAGGTTCCTGTATATTTTGCCGTAAAAGAGCTTCCTGTTCCTAAGCCAGGAATATCTACATAAGGATCGTCGGTTACGACTCTAAAGCCTAATGATGATTGAGTGAACGTAACAGCATCTTCTAATAAATATTGAGGTTTCCAAAAGGCACCATCCCAAGCATAAATACCAGGATAGACATCAAAGGAACCAGTAGAAGTACTGTTGGTGTTAAAAATAACCGTACCAGCTGCCAAGCTTCCTCCTTGTGGGTTCATAACAGGTGCAGCAACATTTGCTGCTGTTAATGCTGCTTTTGGAAATACAATACCAGCTAAGTTACTGTTTTGTACATCTAGTATTCCTTGGGGCTTGTCTGTAGCAATACCAATTTGTGCCGAATGCTTCTGTGTTCCTAAAACAAGAAGCAATGCAGTGATTACTATTTTATAGAGTGTAATTTGTTTCATACCATTTATAGTTAAATTAGTATTGATTATTGGTTAAGGTAGGTAAATTCAATATGACAGGGTACTTGAGAACCTACGTGGCCTCTACCAGTACCAGCATTTCCTTGAGATCTAAATCCATCATTGTCTTGAGTACTTGTTTGATCAAACGCAAGGCTTAGGGAATAGGTGTTTCCGGCAATAAGCGTAACATATTCTACCATTACTGTCTCAACCCAAACGTCTTTGTAATGTGTACCTCCATTAACATCTGGATGGTAACTGGAAATAGCAGATGTGTCGGTAAAATAATCTGTACCATCAAAAGTCAATCTCCAAGTGCCAGTTCCCATGATGGCATGGATTCCTTCATTTGATTTTACCTCTCCGGCACCATAATACCCTTTTGCTTCAATTCTATAGGTTCCAGAATATACAGGCTCAAAGGTGTTGGCAGAGGCAACATCTAATCCTGGTACCTCTTGGTATCCTGCGTTTGAAGAAGTTCTTAATTCAGTGGTTTGTACATATTCCATGGTCTCTCTTTTGTAAAAGTGAGTCACCCATGAGTCACCATCCCATGCATAGATACCTGGCTCTACATCAAAAGCGCCAGTTCCTGTTCTCGCTGTATTAAAGATGGTAGTACCAACGGCCAAAACACCACCTTGTGGATTTACCACTGGGGCTTGAACTTGAGTAGAGGTTAATTCTACAGTAGGGTATACAAATCCTTGTGTACTACTATTTAGATCTAATATACCTTCGGGTGTTGATGTGCCAATACCTACTTGTGCAAATGAAATGCTACCAAGTAGTAAACAAGCTATAAGATTTTGTGTAATAGTGTTTCTCATAATAATAGTATTAGTCAGTTAGGTATGTAATTTCTACAGAGCAAGGAATGTCAAATCCTATATACCCAGTTCCTTGACTGTAAAATCCTATCCAAGGATCGTTGTCACCTCCATTTACAAACTCTGGTGAATCAAACTGATCAAAGCTAAGGTTAAAGTTGTAAGATTGACCTTTAATACAATCTTTATAAATTACAACTGAGTATTGTTCCCATATTAAATAGTAGTTAGTACTACCTTGAACAGAATACGCTTTTGTTTCTAATTCTTGAGTATCCCCATCAAATTCGAACCTAAAGTTTCCATCTTGTACCGCCATGTCGGTTATGGCAGAATCTCCATCCAAATCTTCTAAAATACCTCCACCATAATTTACACTCAACTCTATTTTATACGTTCCAGTAAATTCGGCTGTAAATGATTGTGCAGTAAGTCCAGGTATGTTTTCATAACCAGAACTCGACTGAGGCCTTAAATAAGTAGATTGTGTGAAAAATTCTGATTGTTTTTTTGTAAACTTGTTAAACCAAGAAGAACCTGTCCAAACATAGATGCCAGGTACAATATCATTTGTTCCTGTATTAGTAGTACTTGTATTATATACTACCGTTCCAACAGCCAATGTGCCTCCTTGAGGATTTACAACAGGTGCTTGAGAGTTTGATGCAGTTAAAGCAATACGCGGTAAAACAATACCATAGGTATCACTGTTAATGTCTAAAATGCCCTCTGGAGTAGTTGTGTTAATTCCTACTTGGGCAGTACCGATAAAAGTATGCAATAGTATTGTTAAAAAGCATAATTTTAATGTTGTGTATTTTTGTTGCATATGTAGGTTATTTTTTGTTTGGGAATATAATAGTATGTATAACAACGATTAAAAACAAAAATTATCGATGAAACGCATTAAACTTTAACATATTTTTTCGGATTAACAGTGGTTTTCGACGATTAACCGTTTATTATCGACGTTAAATTCAGGCTAATCAGTTTTTTGGCTAGTATATAATTAGTATGTTTAAGAGTGCATTTATGATGATTTTGAATCCAATAATTTCTTTTCATAAATGAATCAAAAAATTAAAATATCTTCATTCGCAGGGAGTTATGTTTTAGATCTAAAAAGAGAAGACCTTATACACCCTATTATTTCGGGAAATAAGTTTAGGAAGCTTACCTATACCTTAGCGTATATAAATAGTATATCCCAAAACTGCATGTTAACCTTTGGAGGAGCATTTTCAAATCATATTGCTGCTGTTGCTGCCGCAGGAAAATTACATGGTCTTAAATCCATTGGAGTAATTAGAGGTGAGGAGTTGGTAAAAGTGTATCGTAATAACGCAACATTAGCATATGCAGAAGACCAAGGTATGAAGCTTGTGTTTGTTTCAAGAAAACAATATGCTCAAAAAGATACACCCGCATTTATAGCTTGGCTCCATGATACCTATGGAGCATTTTATGTCGTGCCAGAAGGTGGTACCAACGATTTTGCCATACAGGGTTGTTCTGAAATTTTAACAGCCGAAGATGCATCTTATGACTATGTATGTGTGAGTGTTGGAACTGGAGGTACATTGGCTGGAATTGTTTCTTCGCTTCAACCACATCAAAAAGCGATTGGTTTTTCTGCTTTAAAGGGAACTTTTCAAGAAGAGGTTGTAAAGAAATACAATGCTACTACAAACTTTGAAATAGTAGATGCTTATTGTTTTGGTGGCTATGCTAAAATAGATTCAGATTTAGTACGTTTTATTAATGACTTTAAAGCCATCCAAGGTATTGGCCTTGATCCAGTATATACAGGTAAAATGATGTATGGTATTTTTGATCTTATGAAAAAAGGATATTTCAGAAAAAATAGCCGTATTTTAGCAGTTCATACGGGCGGTATGCAAGGTATTGCTGGGATGAACCAAAAATTGAAGAAAAAGAACTTACCTCAAATTAATATTTAGTATGTATTATAAAGTAATGGTTGTTTGTGCCATTTGTATCATTATGCTAGCGGGTTGTAAATCAAAACAAAACACCGTTTCAAAAAACAAAACACCAAGAACTACCCAAGTACCGAACCCCCCAAAAAAGGAAACCACTCCAAAAACGGTTACCTCAAAACCAACTACAGTTCCAGCTCCAAAAACGACCACAAAACCAAAACCTTCTGGAAGTTATGCAGTGGTTGTTAGCAATTATATTGATGAATTTCAAAAGATCGCAAAAGAAGAAATGCAGCAATATGGCATTCCTGCAAGTATCACGCTAGCACAAGGTATATTAGAAAGTGGTGCAGGAAGAGGAGATTTAAGTGTACGAGCTAACAATCATTTTGGTATTAAATGTCATCGTGGTTGGGAAGGCGAGCGTGTGTATCACGATGATGATGAAGCGCAAGAGTGTTTTAGGAAATATGTCGACGCAAAGTATTCTTACAGAGATCATTCTTTGTTTTTGTCTGAACGAAGCAGATACAGAAGTTTGTTTAGTTTATCAAAATCAGATTACAAAGGTTGGGCTAGAGGTTTAAAAAAGGCTGGGTATGCAACAGATCCGAAGTACCCAAATAAACTGATAAGCATTATCGAAAAGTATAATCTACAAGCTTTCGATGCAGAAGTATTGCAAGGTACAACAGCTACAACTCCACCAACTCCTATTTCAGAAACTCCCATAAAAACCTATACAGTTGCCAAAGGAGATACGTTATATAACATATCTAGGAGGTATAATATTTCAGTAGAGAGCTTAAAAAAATATAATGGATTAACAGACAATACCTTGTCTATCGGACAAGTATTGTATTTACATGCGTCAAAAAATTAGCATATGATTTACAAAAGAAGTAGCGCGCTTTTTACAGAAGCCAAAAAAGTAATTCCAGGAGGCGTAAATTCGCCAGTACGAGCTTTTAAAGCTGTTGGAGGTGATCCTATTTTTGTTGAAAAGGCAAAAGGAGCCTATCTGTACGATGCAGATGGAAACCAATTAATAGACTATATTAATTCGTGGGGGCCCATGATTTTAGGACATGCTCATGAGCCTGTTGTAAATGCCATCATAGAGAAAACACAATTAGGAACAAGTTTTGGAATGCCTACAGAAATAGAGACGGAAATTGCTGCATTAGCGGTTTCTATGGTTCCAAATATAGACATGATTCGTTTTGTGAATAGCGGTACAGAAGCATGCATGAGTGCGGTTCGCTTGGCAAGAGGCTATACCCAAAAGGATAAAATTATAAAGTTTGCGGGATGCTATCATGGACACAGTGATTCTTTTTTAATTCAGGCGGGTAGTGGAGCGGTTACTTTTGGAAGTCCAAATAGCCCAGGTGTTACCCAAGGAACAGCAAAAGATACGTTGTTAGCACGGTATAATGATCTCGAACATGTAGCAGCAATAATTTCAGAGAACCTTAACGAAATTGCTTGTGTCATTATAGAGCCTGTAGCGGGTAATATGGGCTGTATCCCTCCAACAGATGGATTTTTAGAAGGATTAAGATCACTGTGTGATGAACATAATATTTTATTGGTTTTTGATGAGGTAATGACTGGTTTTAGATTGGCAAAAGGTGGGGTGCAAGAACTTAAAAATGTGCGTGCAGATATTGTTACTTTTGGAAAAGTAATTGGTGGCGGATTACCGGTAGGAGCTTTTGCTGCTAGCAAGGAAATTATGAGTCATTTAGCACCTTTAGGACCTGTATACCAAGCAGGCACATTGAGTGGAAATCCTTTAGCCATGTCGGCTGGATTGGCGATGCTATCTGAACTAGACAACAAACCAGAAATTTTCACCTCCTTAGAAAAAAAGACGGCATATCTTCATAAAGGACTCTCTGAAGTTTTAACAAGAAGAGGTGTGGCGCATACCATTAATAGAGAGCAATCTATGATTTCTGTTCATTTTATGGAAGCACCTGTAACTGATTTCGAATCTGCTGCGAAAGCGGCTTCGAATGGTGCTTTTAATACCTTTTTTCATAGCATGCTCGCTCAAGGAATTTATATTGCTCCTAGTGCCTATGAGTCCTGGTTTTTAACAGAAGCGCTTAGTTATGAGGATATTGATCAAACCATTGCAGCTGCAGATACAGCGGCAAAATTATTGGCATAAAAAAAGTCCTACTAGATAAAGTAGGACTTTTAAATATGTATGCGTTAGCTTTATTGCTTTGCTGCCCATTTAGCGTATTGCTCTGGAGTTAATGTTTTCTTCATAGCTCTTACTAAAGCATCATCAAATTTTTTCTTGTTTGCTGCTACTTCTGGGTTGTTAGCATCTTTTCCGTTCACACTTTTTCTCATGTTTACTTCATTTGCAGTAAGTGCTCTAAAGATGTAACGTTGTTGGTTTCCGTCTAGACCTAATTCTTCAGTTAGCTCAGCAGTTTTTTGCTTAGCCACAACTTCTGGTCTGTCTTGATTTGCTGATAGCGTTTGCGCAGTTGTGTTTTGAATTCCTAAAACAAATACCCCCGCAATGGCAATAATTTTTATTAAATTTTTCATTATCATGTGTTTAAAATAGGTTACTAAAGTATGTAATTTGAATATAATAAACCAATAATTAAGCCAAAAACCTCTAATTTTCTATCAACGGTTCTTTTTGAAAAATACTGCCTTCCTATTTCTACCTGTTTACGCATTGAAAAGTCCTCTTGACTCATTCTCCCTTTAACATTTAGTAAAGCCCACATACTTTTACTTTAAATCATAAAAAGATACATAATGAAAACAAAAATGTTAATACTAGTCATTCCTTTTTTAGTGGGAGGAATTGTATTTAAAAGTACACAGCCTAAAAGTGAATATGCCGAAACAAAGAGAGTCTTGGCACCTATAGATGGATGTGTATTTATGACGGTTATGGGAGAGCAATCTTCTAAAGACTTTAATGTGTTTAAAACAGATGAAAATCTTGACCTGGCTGTGAGAGATGGTTTGGCTTGGCTTTCTGAAGCACAACTCCAAAATGGAGGGTATGGGGAAGGTTCTCATGCATCACAACATGTTAGAGATCCACATGCAGTGTCAGGAGATCCGGCAACTACAGCGATGGTGGCTACTGCTTTTTTAAGAAGCGGAACCACAGTTAAAAAAGGGAAGTATGCTAAAAACCTAAAAGGAGCTATTACATATTTGCTAGCTGAAATTAATGAGAACGAAAATCAGCCTTTTATTACACAAACAAGAGGGACCCAAATACAACGTAAATTAGGTGAAAATATAGACGCGGTAATGGCAGCTCAGTTTTTGTCGAATTTATTAGATAGAGATATGAAAGAGGTCAACACAAAAGAAGTAAAAAAAGCATTGGCAATTTGTATTTCAAAAATTCAAAATGCTACCGATGGTCAAGGAAGACAAAAAGGTGCTGGTTGGGCAGGTGTGTTACAAAGTGGCTTGGCAAACAGTGCTTTGGAAGCTGCTCAGAGCGTAGGGGCCGAAGTAGATGATGAAATATTAGAGCGTTCTAGAAATTACCAGCAATCTAATTACGATGGTGTTTCAGGAAATGTGAACACCGAAGATGGTGCTGGGGTGATGCTTTATAGTGTTAGTGGAAGTGTACGTGCTACTGCTAAAGATGCGAGAAAGGCAGAAAAAGCTATTCAAAGAGCTAAAGATAAAGGCTTGTTAGATGAAGTTATTGTTACTGCAGAAAATTTAAAAAAGGCTGGGTATAGCGAATCTGAAGCCATCGGGTATGCGGCATCTTATAATGTATACCAATCGGCAAAACAAAAAGCACAGCGAGAAGATGTATTAAACGGTTTTGGAAATAATGGAGGCGAAGAGTTTTTAAGCTTCCTTCAAACCGGAGAATCCTTAGCGGTAAATCAAGATAACGACTGGAAAAAATGGTACGATGATATGAGTGGTCGTATTCTTAAAATACAAAATCAAGATGGTAGTTGGAACGGACATCATTGTATTACAAGCCCTGTTTTTTGTACTGCAACAAGCTTGCTCTTATTAACCATAGAGAATGATATTGACTACTTGCAGCAAATGGGAGAAGAATAAATGAGTCTTCATTTATAAATACCGCGTCTTACTATTTTGAGCGCAAGCAAGAAACAAATATCTTAGCCTAAAGTTCATGTTTTGTAAAAACACTGTTGGTAATCTTAGTTGTGAATACTAAGCCCCTTATGCCAAAAAGGAGGAAATAGTACCGACAGTGTTTTTTTTATTTTTCTGAAATTGTATGTTGTTCCAACAAGTGCTAAGGTAACTTCATAGAGATCTTTTGCTTCCATTTTCGCTTTTAGCCAAGCATAGAAACTCAATACAAAAATATCTTCTCTTTCTCTACCAATCCATTCAAAAGAACCTTCTACTTTTTCGGCAAATGCTTCTGTGGTAACTTGCTTCGGATTTTCATAGTAATACGATACTAGCTTTATAAAAGTAAGGACTCTGGTTTCTCCTTGTGCTTTTAGTTTTTTTGAAAATTTAGTTTTAAAACTTTGTAGTCTTGACAATACCAAGTCTAACTTGTCTAGTTCAATTAAAACTAATAACTCTATGGTGGCTTTTTTTACAACCCATAGCCAGCCAGCTTTCTTTTCATACCAAACATCACTGTGTTGAAATCCTTTAATGATTTCATAAGTTTCTGTAAATTTTCCTTTTTGATACAAGCAAAGCATCAATGACAGTTGCGCTTGTAAGGAAGGTTTTTTTGAAGCAGTTAAAAGTGAAATTGCTTTTTCATTTGCGCCACTATAAAAATGATTCAAAGATTCGGTCACCAAAATTCGATCCTCAAATAAGTGGCTATAGTTGTTTTTATGTTCAGCCAATGTTTGTTTTAAGGTTTCTATAAATTGCTGTGAAATGACAAACTCTTTGTTTCTGAAATATGAAAAACCCATAACATATAAAATCTCCAAATAGTAAAACAAGTGCTTTGTCGCGATTGCTTTTTTCTTTTCTACAATGGCATACACATTTTTTAGAAAAGGCATCACATCGTAATAATTACTGCTAGTGCGTGCTGCACTTGCCGAAATAGTCATGAGCTGAAAAATAGATTTATAGGTAAGCGCTTCGGAAATTTGAATGTCAAATTTTTCTAGCGCTTCATCTATAATGTGTAAGGGGTTAGCGTGTGGCTGTTCTCGAAATGCTTTTTTAATAGTAGCATAGGCCATGTTTAATTCTTGTTCTTGTAACAGGGCTAAGGTGTTTTGTTTTGAGGTCTGTATAATCTCTTGTAGATTCCAAGAAGGAATAACATGTGCATACTGAATTTTGGTATGATACAATTCACTTAATAAGGTGTAAACATCATATTGTAAAGCTATTTTTTCAGCTTTCTCTAAGGTTTTAGCTGCAATTTTATAGCGTTTGTGTTCAAAGAATATCCGCGCCGATAGTACTAACTTTAACATGCTTAGCTCTTCTGCACTTTCATCATTAAAGTTTTGTATGGCTATAAAGTCGATGAGAGCATCTTGTACTCTTTTGCAAAGTGCATGATAGGCGTTTCTAGATGGTTTTCCATACAAATGTATGTCAAGACCGTCTGTATTTCCAGCCAAAAGGAGTTTGCATAATTGGATGTTTTTAGTGTCACCTCTCCGATTCTTTTTGTGAAGATATTGAAGAAAATCTGCTTGCTCTTCTGGAGTTAATATGTCTAATACAGATGCTAATAGCATTATTTAATCGTAAGTTAATTAATCTTATTTTAAATAAATATAGTACTAATGAGTGTTTATTGTTTTATTAAATCATAAGTTTTTTTGAAAACTAACATTTCCGAAGCTAAGAACATCTCACATCTTTGTGCTGTGAACTATTTTAATCATCAAAATTTAAAACTTATGGAAACGACATTCACAAAAGACAAAAAACCAGTTAATGCACCTTTAATAGAAACGATTACCAAAGGTTCAAAAAAAGAAACAACATTTAATTGTAAACCGAGTCCGGCCTTTATTGGAGCCTCTTGGTCTGCCTTACTCATTGGGATGGTCTCTTACTGTATCGGTCTCTGGAACGTGGGGATGGAGCTCAATGAAAAAGGGTACTACTTTACCATTTTACTCTTCGGATTGTTCTCTGTAGTCTCAGTACAAAAGAGTGTACGCGATCGTGTAGAAGGAATTCCTGTTACAGATATGTATTATGGCATTAGTTGGTTTACCACTATTGCATCTATATGTCTCTTGATTATCGGACTCTGGAATGCAGACATAGCACTCAGTGAAAAAGGCTTCTATGGTATGTCATTTACCTTGGCACTTTTTGCCGCAGTAGCCGTGCAAAAGAACACCAGAGATGTAAAATTTTTGGAAGCGAATAATTAATAACCATGATGATGTCTAGAAGGTCAATATAGATGTCTGTTCGAGCGCAGTCGAGAACTACAACTCTCTGATGGTCAATGTAGGTTTCGACTGCGCTCAACCTGACAAAAGTCTATTTTTTACTTTTTGGACATTATCACAAAATCAATATAGAATGAAACAATTTATATTTATAACAGCAGTATTACTTGCATTTCAAAGCTTTGGACAAAGTTATAATGAGAAAACCTCAAATGTGTTTGGAACATTTCACACTACAAATACTACCATTAATGGTGTTTCTGTAGGGGCTTTTCCTCAATTGAACAATACCAAAAGATACGTTCTTACCAATGGTATTAGACTTGAAGTGCCAGGGATTGGTTTTTTAGGATTATTGGCAAATGGAAGTTTGATTCCAAGAGAGGCTACTAGCGAAAAGGTAAATGGTCTCAATATCTCAAGTGGAACATTAGGAAACGTACATTACAATGGTCTCACCTTAGCTCTTGGTAGTCAAAATGGAACAGAACAAAATGGAATCGCGCTTGCTGGGTTTGGTAATTCGATGCAAAAGAGCAACGGACTTATGGTGTCCTTTATGTATAATGAAACTCATTCTAGTAATGGGTTACAAATTTCGTTAGGAAATCACACAGATCATTTAAAAGGAATCCAATTGGGTGGGTTCAATACTGTAAATAAACAAATGGTGGGGCTACAAATAGGGCTTTTTAATGAAAGCAAGAATACCAAAGGTATGCAAATAGGGCTCTGGAACATTAATGAAAAAAGAAAGCTACCTTTTGTAAATTGGAATATATAATTGACTAGATGTGTACAAAATAAAACGCCGAATTATTTTCAGCGTTTATTTTGATGGTGAGAACGGTTTTTTCAGATGTCTGAAGAGACCGTTTTTTATTGCTTGGTAAATTGCTTGGTCACTTTTACACCCGTTAAAGTTTCTGAAGTAATACGATACACACCTGCAGCTAGATAGTGTACATTAATGGTTCCATTTTTAATGGTTGCTATGAATTTTGCACCTGTATTTGAAGTAATTGTTACTTGACTTTTTAACTCCTTTGGCGAGGTAATGTAAAGAAGATTACTAGTAGGAACTGGATACAGCACTATGCTGTCTTTGTTGTTTTCTGAAATATCCAAAATCGGGAAGCTTCCTTCTTCTACAAACACACTTTGATTAACCTCCACGTTTTCTAAAAAGTCCACTTCTCCCGAAGGCCATTCAATTAATATAGTGCCTACTATTTCATCGCTACCCAAGCCAAAATGGGGGATGATAGAATGCGCATTTAAAAAACCTTCACCACTGCGTACATGTCTCATCTGCATTCCAGATGCCGTCTCAATAGTAATAATAGCACCAATACCATTATAGTTGCTTTCTACACCTTTGAGGTTTAGTTTTAACCAATTGTTATTGTTTCCATCATTGAGACGTACATTGTTTCCTCTATAGATGTCATAAAATCCATCATTATTGGCATCACCAACGCTTCCTCTTTGTGGTGGAAGAAAGGTGTTTGGAGTAAAGGTTAGATCTCCATTTCCAAGATACAATCTAGCACCTACTTCTACATAAATATCTAAAAAACCATCGTTATTAAAATCGAAGGTTGTACAAGTAACACTCCCATCAACACCTCCTAAACCAGATCCTGAAGTTTGATTTGTAAAAGTGCCGTCTCCATTGTTTTCCATGACTCTAGTGCCTACTTCTCCTACATGCTGGTCGGCAACAACTAAGTCCATGTCGCCATCATTGTCAAAATCTCCTACCGCAGTAGACCATCCTTGCGAAGGAATATCGACGCCTGCTTCTGGTGCAACATCTGTAAAGGTACCATCGCCATTATTTCTATGTAATTGGTTGATGCGTTTTGGATCTGTAAGTTCTCCACCTAAGAAATAACATTTAGAAATATATAAATCCATGTCTTTATCACCATCAAAATCAAACCAAATAGAACCATAATCGCCACCACCATCGGTGTCTCCTAGACCTCCTTGTATTTCAGGTAAAAAACTACCTGCGCCATCATTTAAAAAATAGACATTTGCTTCTGTATCATGACACATAAAGGCGTCTAGGTCACCATCATTATTAATGTCTACAAAATTTCCACGTTGAGAAACAATAGGGTCTTCTGTGTTGCTTGCAAAGACTTCTGTGAAAGCACTACCGTCCTCATTAGCACTAAAAAAACTCACGCCTGTACTACTTGCATACATAACATCATTTATGCCATTGCTATCAAAATCTGCCACTGCTACGGTCCATTCGGGTAGATAGGTAGGAGTGATAGGAAAGGTGTTTTCTTCAAAACCAGTATCGGTTTGATAATACACTTTGATGTTGTTGTTTAAAGGAACAAAAATATCATCTAAATAATCTCCATTGAGATCGACTACACCACTTAAAACACTTGGTCCAATAAATTGATTTGTAAAGGTTACTTCTTGGGCATAGAGGAAACTGCCAAAAAATAACATGCTATATAAGATGTGTTGTTGGATTATTTTTTTCATGGTATGTAGATTAGGGTTACACGATATTCACAAACAAACCATCTTCTGTTTTTGCAACAGTTGCAAGTTTGTTCTTGGTCAAACCTTTTATGGTTTTATCCCATTTTTTATTACTTAAACCGCTTTGCTCTTTTAAGGCGTTAAGTGCTAATGGGCTATTTGCTTTTAAAATAGCAAAAACTGCTTTTTCTTCATCGGTCATGGCAACTTGCTTTACCTCAGGTTTCATTTGAGGGAAGAAAAGCACCTCTTGAATAGAAGCATTGTTTGTAAGATACATAATTAAACGATCCATCCCAATACCCATACCACTAGTTGGTGGCATACCATATTCTAGAGCACGTAAGAAATCGTAATCTATAAAAGCCGTCGCTTCATCATCACCTCGATCTGCTAACTTAAGCTGGGCTTCAAAACGTTCGCGTTGGTCTATAGGGTCGTTTAATTCACTGTAAGCGTTGGCAATTTCTTTACCACATACCATCAACTCAAAACGCTCGGTTAATTCTGGGTTGTCGCGGTGTTCTTTACACAAGGGACTCATTTCTTTTGGGTAATCTGTGATAAAAGTAGGCTGTATATAATTACCTTCACACTTCTCACCAAAAATCTCGTCGATTAGTTTTCCTTTCCCCATGGTAGCATCTACAGCGATGCCCATGTCTTTACAAGCAGCTCTTAATTCATCTTCACTTTTTCCAGTAATATCAAAACCAGTAAAATGTTTGATAGAATCTGCCATTGTTACTCTTGCATAGGGAGCTTTAAAGTCTATTTCATGCTCCCCAAAAGTCGCTTTTGAAGTACCGTTTACTTGGATAGCACAAAACTCTAATAACTGCTCGCAAAACTCCATCATCCAATTGTAGTCCTTGTAAGCTACATAGATTTCCATGGCGGTGAATTCTGGATTGTGAGTTCGATCCATTCCTTCGTTACGGAAGTTTTTTGAAAACTCATACACGCCATCAAACCCCCCTACTATCAATCTTTTTAAGTAGAGCTCGTTAGCAATTCGCATATATAGCGGAATGTCTAGTGAATTGTGATGTGTAATAAAAGGACGTGCTGCAGCTCCACCAGCAATGGGCTGTAGAATTGGCGTTTCTACTTCAAAATACTCACGCTCATTAAAAAAGGTACGCATGGCATTAAAGAGTTTGGTGCGCTTCATAAATACCTCTTTTACATGAGGATTTACTACCAAATCTGCGTAACGCTGACGGTATCGTTGTTCTGGATCTGTAAAGGCGTCAAACACATTTCCATCCGCATCAACTCTTGGCTGAGGTAAGGGTTTTAGAGCTTTACTTAGTAAAGTAAACCCTTTTACCATCACCGTTTGTTCTCCTACCTGAGTCTTAAAAAGCGCTCCTTCAATCCCAATAAAATCACCTATATCTAGTAATTTTTTGTAAACTTCATTGTACTGTACTTTGTCTTCACCAGGACAAATTTCGTCTCTGTTAAAGTACACTTGTATACGTCCTTCACTGTCTTGTAATTCTGCAAAAGAAGCTTTTCCTTGGATACGTCTAGACATTAGTCTACCCGCGATCACTACTTTTTTACCTTCTGAAAACTCCTGTTTAATCTGTTTGCTTGTGTGGTCTACAGGAAACAAATCTGCTGGATAGGGGTTGATACCTAGGCTTCTTAATTGAGCCAGTTTTTCTCTACGAATGATTTCTACTTCAGAAAGTTGCATACAATACTTTTAAAAGCGCAAAACTATACTTTTTAGAGGTAAATAGAAACGATTTTGACTAGGATATTTAGTGTTGGAGTTTTTCTATTTCATTGAGTACATCACTTCTCGAAACAGGAAAACCAGCATTGATATTTTGAAAGCGATATTTGTCATTAAAAATAGATAAAGCTTTATTAAATTTTAATGTAGCTTCTTTGAAATTTAATAGGTTCTTATAAGCAATTCCAAGAAAGTAATAAGCCTCTGCAAAATTTTCATTATACATCAGTTGTTTTTCTAGCGCTATCTTTGCTTTGTTAAATTCTTTGTTCTTGATATATAAAACTCCTAAAGTATAATAATCTGAGAGTCCTAGTTCATCTATAGTACTATGATGATTAATATATTTCTCTAAGGTTCTAATCCCTTTTTCTAAATTCTTTGTTTTTGCATAAGCCATGCTAAAAATTACTTTCATATTCTTTTCTCCTCCTGGGGTAAATTCTGGATAGGCTTTTGGTGAGCTATAAAATTGCTCTAAATCTCGAATGCATAATTCATAATTTTTATACTGCCAAAACCAATACGCTCTGTAACATAGATAATTTAGAGGTTCAAGTTTAACCGCAGTATTTAAATGTTCGAGCCCTTTCAAAAGGAGTCCTCTTTTCAAATAAGGAACAGATTTTTGATAATGAGCCCAAGCATAATTTGGACCAACCGCAATGGCTTTATCAAAAAGTATTTGAGATTCTTTACTGCCTTGTGGGTATTCAATTGCTTTATAACTTAATTCACAAGCTTTTCTTTCTCCACTATTTTCAGAATATACTAGGCAATTTCCTTGACCATAGAGATAAAAAGAACATGCAAAGTATATATATAAAGTAAGTTTTTTCATGGAATAGAAATTATACCATTTGTGATTTTTATTATAAAAAAGGTGTAGCCATCATAATCTTTATCATTAAATCTAGGGTGTTTCCATCCTTTTAATTTTTTAATACTCAATAAAAGACTAGTTTCTAGTTTTATTGGAAATTTCAGAAAATTGAAATTTTTGTCAAGAGTTTCTAATCTATATCTTCCACTCTCATCGTTACAATTTACCCCTAATCTCACAATACAATAACCATTAAATAATGAGTACTCCTCAAGAAATTTGAAATTTTTAATAAGGTCCTTTTCTAAAGTTTTATTTCCGCCAGTATACTGAATTCGAGCTCTTTTATGTAGCACATTAGAATTGTTACAAAATTTAAACTTTTTACTATCAATATCTTTATCAAATTGTGTGTCTCCAATTTGTTTTTCATATTCTTGTTTATAGGATGTATTTTTTTTGTTACATCCTATAAATAGAATTAATAGTAAGAAAGCTAAATACATTAAATGGTTTTTACGCATGAAGCTTAACTGTTTTTTTGTAGTTTTTTTATTGCTTCTTTCGCTTGTTTGTGCTCTGGGTCTAGAGAGAGTGCTTTTTCATAGAGCGTTAAAGCTTCTTTTGTGTTGTTTGTTTGTACTAACTTGTTTGCCAAGGAAACAAAGGTGTCTGCTTCTTGAGGATATAATAACGTATTTAATTTTGCTACGGCTATGGCTTCTTCTTTTTTGTTGGCAAAGAATAATACAGTACTATAACCATTAAGTTCGTAATGGTTTTTTGATATGGGTTTTAGTTTTTTGGCGAGTCTTTTTGTTTTTTTCTGAAATTTTAGTGTTCCCATTTCTGTGAGTAACTCCCCAGTTTTGGCTACAATTTGATACGAAGATTGGTATTCGCCTTGTAATAATTGTAAAATGTCTTTTTCCAAGGTTTCAACAGGGCGTTCTACAAAACGGTTAATTTCTTTACCATCTTTATAGAAAATAAAGGTGGGCACTCTTGCAATATGAAGCCCTTCTTCTTCGCCACCCGGACTTTGTTTATAGGTGACTCTATCTCGACTAAGACCTACCATAGTTAACCTGTCTAAAGGAAATGATGCTTCGTCGAGTAATTTGTAAAATTTTGGAACTTCTTTTTTGCTGTCGCCACACCAAGTCCCCATAAAAGCTTTTATGGTGATGCCTTCTAGTTCGGTTTGTAGTGCATCGATAATTTCTGGGCTAGGATTATAAGCAGCATAGTTTTTTGTAAACCATTCTCCATAACTATTACTGGATAATCCTTCCTTATTTATTTTACCCTGTAAGGATGTCGTTTTTCCTTCGGTGATTTCGGTGTTAAAAGATTGGGCAGATAGTTGGCTAATAGATAGCGCGGCACTGATAAAAAAAATGATGATCGTTTTCATATGATGATATTGTTGATTATGAGATCAAAAATGAAAAACTATGAAGGCGTTTTATAGTTTGGGAGGGTTGAAAAGGGGACTAGACCCCGTAGGAAATAAATGAATGGTATTAATTTATAGGTTTTTGGCTTCTTCTCTAGAGGAGATCTCCAACTTTTTATACAAGTTATTGATATGCGTTTTCACAGTACTAACACTAACAAATAATGCTTCAGCAATTTCTTTATTGCTTTTGTCTTGTTGTATTAAAGATAATACACGCTGTTCTTGTTTGGATAAGGATTGGTTTTTTTGGGTAGCAGTTTGTAGCGTTTTGTTCTTTTTCAACAATAGTATATTTCCGAAGAAAGATACCAACGCAAGAAGTGCAAGTAGGTAGGCCCACCAGGGTAAGGTATTTTCGAAAGAAGAAGTAACAAGCATGTTATCTGCTCTCAATTCTGCTTTGTATTGTTGCGTGTAAGCACTATTTGGGTAGTTTGTTTCCAATCTACTTTGCAATGCCTCATAATAGCTATTGGTTTTTAAGTCGTCTAGATAATATCCATGTAAATCACTGGAGCGATCACTTAAAAAGGCATAACTGTATAATTCTGCTAAGGGTTCTTGTAGTTGTGCGCCATATTCTTGTAAAATTCCAAACCACTTTTTGGAGTTTAGTTTTCTATTGGCCTCGCTTCTGTAGGTGCCAAAAGCATACTTCATGTCGTTTTTTAAAGAGTCGATTTTTAAGAAAGCGCTGGCTTTTTCATTCTTTGAACGAATGCTACAAAACATTTCGTTTTCAAACCCAAAGGGTAGCGATAATTTGGTATTATTATTTGCAACAAAGACAATTTCTTTACTGTTTTTGCAATGTCCTGTAAAATGGTTGGTTTGCTGTTCTTCTTCGGTACAGCTGTCAATGTGTATTCTGTAAATGGCATTTTCTTTGGAAAGATTATTGCCGCTAAAGGTGAAGAAGCCAGTGGTGTCTGCTTTTGTTTTATTTAGGATTTGTTCTGGATGCACACCCGATATCTTACGGTAATCTTCTACCAGTGAAAGGTATACGGTGCCTTCAATATAATCTTCATTTACATTTCCAGAAAATTCATACTGCGCCCAGACACCAGTTGAGAACAAAAGGCAAAGGATAGATAAAACGAAACAATTTTTCATGTGCTAAAATTTCCGCGAAAGCGAAATAAACCACTAAGATACATTTTTACTGCGTGTAACAAAACCAAAATTGATAGACCAATAGGGTAAT
Source organism: Patiriisocius sp. 208BN25-11 (assembly GCF_058147145.1). Lineage (NCBI taxonomy): Bacteria > Pseudomonadati > Bacteroidota > Flavobacteriia > Flavobacteriales > Flavobacteriaceae > Patiriisocius > Patiriisocius sp. 208BN25-11. The sequence goes on along the minus strand of NZ_JBYVJY010000006.1, from coordinate 102,961 downwards.
TAATTGTAATTTTGTAATATAATAATTCCTATGAGTTTTTGGAGAGTTTTGCTTTCAATTTTGTTTCCACCACTTGCCGTAATAGATAAAGGTTGTGGTTCTTTTTTAATTGTTTTAATTTTAACCTGTTTGGGTTGGATTCCTGGAGTGATTGCCGCCCTTATTATTTTAAATAATCCTGATAGATAAGGTATGAAAAAGTATATTGTTTTAGTAGTACTTGCCATCACTGTGATAAGTTGTAATGTGCAAGAGCGTATTGTGTTTAATAACAACATGGGAGGTACCTATGAAAGCACTTTCGATTTGGGGCAGATGATGCAAATGGTAGGGCAAAGTGGATCTGCTAGTACAGAAGAACTCCCTGTAAAAATGGATACCCTCATTAATTTTAATGATATGATGGTGCAATACAAAGACAGTATTGCAACGCTTTCTCCAGAAAAACAGGAGCAATTAAAGCAACTAAAAGGCATGACTATGCGCATGCAAATGGATCAAGAAGCTGGTGTGTATAGTATTGCTGCAAATAAAGAGTTTGTTACTTTTAGTGATATCGAATTTGTGTCTTACCAAATGGATGAGGTATTTAACATGGCAAAACAACAAGGAGCGCAAGAGCAACAAGCAGCGGGTCCTGGTGGCGATATGCTAAAAACAGATAAAGTGCGCTATACTTTTAAAGATAACGTGTTTAGACGTGTTGATGAGAAAACTTTTGAGAAAGAGAATCAAAAAGAGGGTGAAGCAATAGAAGTAGAAGATGAAGATGAAGATACTACAGAAGACGACATGATGAAAGGCATGCTGGCTCAATTTGATGATATGCTAGCCCAAAGTAAAATGACCTTGGTGTATACCTTTCCTAAAAAAATAAAGTCTGTTTCTAATGATATGGCAGAAATTTCGGAAGATGGCAAAACCGTTGTGTTTGAAGTAGACTGGAAAACATTGCTAGATGATAAAACTATATTAGACACTTTTGAAGTTGTCTTAGAAGAATAAAGATTCATTTACTATCTTTAAAGAAAAATAGTATGAAACTTATCATTTTATGTACCTCCATTTTGTTGGTTGTAAACAGCTGTGGGAATACCAAAACAACTACAGAATCTGTGAATACCGAAAATCCACAAGAAAATGAAGCAAAGATGTCTTTGAATAACGACATCACAGTAACTGTAAAAGAAAACACAATCTACAGTTTAGAAGAAGATACCATTGGGGCTTTATACCCAGCTTTTTCTGAAGGAGATGCCACTGTATTAGTTTTTAACTACCAAGAAAAAGGGGCTCCAGGTACTGCCGATGGAGATTATAATGAATCTATACATATCATGATTCCCAACAACATGAAAGAAAAAACAATATCGGGGGCAGCGTTGAAAGATGTGGGTATGACTTTCGGTAAATTTTGTTTCTGTAAAGGGGAAGCGGGATACCATCGAGTGACAAATGGTACACTCCATATCCGTAAATCAGATGGGAAAATTGAGATTAAGGGAAATTTTACAATTCCTGAAATAAGTCACAAAATAACTGAATTTGAGCAAATTATTTTACTGTAATTTTTTTAAAAGTATCTACATAAAAAAAAGAAAAACCGCTCATAGGCGGTTTTTCTTTTATGCAGTTATAAATTAAAACACTACTGTTTTAAAAGTTGTTTCGTTAGCATGGTAGTACCTTGTTTGATATTTAAAAAGTACATGCCAGCATCTAATGTATTGTACTGTAATGTCTCTTTAAAAAAGGTAGCATTGCTTTCAAATTGTTGTGTTTTTAATATGCGTCCTCGTACATCATATACTGAGATAATGACTGGTGCATTGTTTAAAGGCGTGAATGAAACGGTGTAAATACCATTTGAAGGATTTGGATAAATGCTTAGATCTGTGAGCGTGTTATCTTCTGTTCCTAAGGTGCCATCAATAACAAAATCAGCTTCATTGATATCATAAAATATATGGTTAGACCCTTGTATCATAAGACGAGCCTCGTTAGTATCTATGTCTGGTGAAACAACTACATGTTCTCCATCATTTGGAACATTGGAAGCTAATACGATGTCAAAATTTTCTCCACCATCAATTGACAGTAAAATGTCAACATTAGGGGCATTTACAGGAGCTTCGTTAGATCCAGCAACATTCCAAGTAACCGTTTGATTAAAATTATGTCCCCAAGCAGTTCCAGCAGTTTGAGAGGTTACTTCAAAAGGTCCGTTGTTTGTAGTTGTAATGGTAACCAAATCACTATTGCTAGCACCGCCACCAGCTACATTATCACGCACGGTAAGTCTAAACCTCATGTTTCTTGCAACAGCTGGCAGTCGCTCCCATGTAGTTCCTGTTTGATTGTTTAATACTGTTTCAAAAGCAGGCATATATCTGTCTGTTTCTGCTACTGGATCTAGAGATCTAAATAGTGGTCCTGCGGTTGAATTTGCAGAAGGAGGCATCTGTGCTGGAGTTGCATCCATTTGTTCCCAGCAGTATGACAATACATCTCCTGTGTTTGGATCTGTAGCAGCTCCTTTTAATATAAAAGGAGTATCATTTGGTATGGTAAAGTTTGGTCCAGCATCTGCGTCTGGGGCTTGGTTGTTTGTTTGTGATTTTGCAGCGCAATCATTATTGTTGATACCATTCCACATTTCAATAATACTTAAACCATTGAAGTAGTCATCACTAGCGTTTTGAACATTAGGAGCACAGATTCCTGCATAACCCATAATGGTGGAAGCACTACCAGGTTCAATTGAAGACCCTGAACGTTGACAGTTATTATTTTGTGGATGTCTTGCGCCATATTGGTGTCCCATTTCATGCGCCACATAATCGATATCAAATGGGTCATTAATGGGGTTGTTAATTCCCGTTACTCCACGAGCTTTACTGCCAGTATTACAAGGTGAATTTAATTGAGCAATCCCACCACCCTGCGTACTAAAAACATGGCCAATATCGTAGTTTGCATTTAGAATCACAGCATCGCAAATATCTTGACACTGTTGAAGGAGTGCTCCTGGGTTATTATTGGTAAGTCCATCTGTGGCAGGGTCTAAGAAAATAATTTGATCATTGTTAGGAACTAATTCCATGGTTAAGGCTAAATCACGTTCAAAAACACCATTTATTCTAGCCATAGAAACTGCCATGGCACTAAGTACTCCAGCCTTTTTATCAGCATCAGATGCAGAGGAAGGGATTCCTTGTTGATTGATATGGAATTGAGAATATTCACCTGTACTTACTAAAGCCAGTCGGTAGGTTCTTAACATTCCATCATCTGCATTTCTTGTTGCTTCAAATGGGAATGATGCATTCGTAGTCACTGTTTCTTCAATTAGACACTCAAAGTCTAGCGGATTTTGAGCAAGTGATTCTCTTGAGTAACTTATGTAATAGTTATTTTCTTTTGTATAAGGATCTATATATACTGTTTTGTGTTTTCCAGAAGTGACCATGATGTGAATTCCTAATGAAGTGGAACTGATGATAGCAATTGCGGTGGGATCATCAATTCCTTGCGCAGTATAGGTGTTTATCATTGGGAACTTTGATTGCAGGCCTTCCGAAAGCACTGCGCTCTTGTATACACGAAATTGCTCCATACCAATATTTTCTACTGGTATATCAACAGTCACATTTGATGTAAGACCACTATTTTTAGAAGGAGCATTTTGAAGACTAGTTTCAAAATTAGTTGTGTTGAGGGCATACACAGAAAAAGCTTCTGGCATTGTTTTTCTAGCTTCTTTTACTAAAGTGCTTGTTCTAGAGGGGCTTGTTTCTTGCCAAAATCCTGTATTATTTTGAGCAAATACTGCAGTGCTTACAAATAGTAGCATGCATACGATCATTTTTTTTCTAGTAAATTTCATATCAATCTCTTTTTTAGTTAAACAAATCTACTTTATTATAATTCAAAAGAATCAATATAGAGTAACTTTGTATCTCACAAAAACCTCATTTTGAATAAACAAATTTTCATAGAAGACTTAGGTCTAAAAGATTATAAAGAGACTTGGGAATACCAAGAACAGCTCTTTCAAGATATTCTCAATATAAAAATTAAGAATAGAAGGGAAGATGCTGGTCTAGAAACACCTAATTATTTTTTGTTTGTTGAGCATCCTCATGTCTATACCTTAGGCAAAAGTGGAGACCTCGATAATTTACTCATCCCAGAAGCTACCCTTGCCGAAATAGGAGCTACATTCTATAAAATTAATAGAGGAGGAGATATTACCTATCATGGACCCGGACAAATTGTTGGGTATCCTATTGTAGATCTTGAAAATTACTTTACAGACATTCATAAATATTTACGTCTTCTGGAAGAAATGGTAATTTTAACGCTTGCCGAATATGGAGTTACGTCCCAACGCTCAAAAGGAGAAACAGGGGTTTGGTTGGACGTAGGAACTCCTTTTGCACGTAAAATTTGTGCCATGGGTGTACGTGCAAGTAGATGGGTGACCATGCACGGATTTGCTTTAAATGTAAATGCAGATTTAGGCTATTTTGATCATATGATTCCTTGCGGTATTAAAGGCAAAGCAGTGACTTCTTTGAATGTAGAGTTGGGCATCCCTAAAATTGATATGGAAGAAGTAAAAACAAAATTGCTCAAACATTTCTTGGTGCTTTTTGAGGCACATGTAGCGACTACTTAATTGTGTAGACAACGACAGTGGTATCTGCCTCCTTGGTAGCAACTAACAACTCTTTTTTTGAAGCAATTAGGGCAGATGAGGAAGTTCCAAATACAGGAAAGCCTCTGTAAAGATTCCCTTTAAAATCATATACATAGACCTTTTTTTCTTGTGTTTCAGTAATAGATACATAGCCTTTTTTATTTGCATAATAGACTGTAGGTGGTGTATATATTCCAAAGGGAAGTTCGATGTATTTATTGTTGATTTTTAGTTGATTATCCATTAGGCTAATCGTGTTATTTCTCACAATGTCTAAGAAATAATCACTTGTAGTGTTCAATTTTTTAGTGCTCACTTTTCCTTTCTGCGAAATGGTTTTTTGTTCATTGTCTTGGGTGACAAGTACAAAGCTATTTCTGGTTTTTTGAATGGGGTTTCCTGTGAGATCTAATTTTTCAGAAACAGTAACACGCGTTTTTCCTGTCCTGCTTACAATACTGAGGGTGCCATTTTTCTGTTGAAATAGTAAATAATCCTTGTTTTGTAATCGAATGTGTTGTGGTACACCCAAAATACTACTATTGGTCTTTTTAAGTGTAAAACCTTTTACAACCTTTCCTTTACTATTAAGCATGACAATTTCGTTGTCTTGCACAATCACAAATCTATATTTCCTATTTGAGTCATAATCAAACAGAGCCAAAGGTTGGCTAATATCATCTTTAAAACTAATAGGAAAAGGCGCTACATCTTTTCCGTTTCTATCCAACACATGCATTTTGTTTTTGGTTACAAAGGCTAGTTGTTTTTTCCCATTTCGCAGCAAATCTACTTCATGAATTGTTCCTAGTATTGGATTTTCAAGAGTGCGAGTCCACAATTTCTTTCCGTTCAGCGCATATAGATGTAGCGTATTCTCTATATCCTGAACAATAAGTTCTTTTTCTTTGGATTTATGATTGGTAAAAAAAGTAGGATCTCCTAGTATTGTTTTTTGTGTGTCAAAAGCAATTAATTGAGAGACACCTTTTGATGTAGGAGTTTCTTTTCCAGCTATCTGACAAATAAAATTAATGTGTGCAAAAGAGTTGTCATATTGATATTGTTTGATTGCAATCGGAAACTTTCTTTCTTTCTTTTCTGAAATATCCGTACCCAACATTGTGTTAGAAAATCCTGCAACTTGTTCTTGCTCAAATTGAATCAAAGATGCATGTGTAGGCAATTGCTCTACAGCATTTTTATAATACCCAGTTGCTGCAAGGGTATTGTTGGTTTTTACTGTGGTGATATATTGTTCTGCAACTTCTTGAGAATTGGCTCCAATAATATAATTATCAAGAGGAAAGAGCACATTTATTTCTTGTGCTTCTAGTAAAGGATTAAATGCAGCGCTCACAAAGTTTGGGGTGTTGCAACTATAAAGTACAATGTCTCTGTAGCTTTCTTTTTCTGAAATATTAGCCGATAAACTCTCTAGGCTTAATTGAGGATCTAGGCTTTCTAAAATTGTAATGGTACCGTCATTTAGTTCAATTTGTGCGATTGTTTTTATGGTTTCAAAGACATCTGCTACTACAGTTGCAGTGCTGTCATTTTTTACTTTGTTGATGTTTTGATATAATAAAGCAGCATTCGAATATCCAATTAGAGTACCTCTTTTGGCATTACTAGGAATCATTGTTTCTAGTTGAATTGGGTGTGTTTTTTGGCCTTTAAATACCGATATTAAATTCAAACTGTCTTGTTCTATAGCAACACCAGAGGCTTTTATGCCCTTAGAAATTAGGGTGATGTCTAATGAGTTCCAAGTACTAAAAAGGTGTTGACTGGTTTTATAGCTATTGTTTTTTGTGTAGGTACTTATTCCTTTATGAATATTTGAAAGGAGTATCTTTTCTAGAAGGGTATCTTTTTTGTTTTCCTTAGCTAGCGCTTTTTCTATTTGTTCTTTTTGAGGCGATACCAATACATAGTCCCCAACCTGTGTTTGGTAAACTTCTTTAGCTGCATACGTTTCTGTGAAAATTCCTTTTGTAGCAGCCTTCGATTCTTGAAGCGTATCTTGATCGGTGTTTTTGTTTTTTTTGGCAATAATTAAAATATTAGTGGTGTCTAACGCAGTGGGCAATGCTACTAAAATTTCCGAAGTAAAAGGAAGTTCAGAAATAAAAGAATGCTGCTTTAAGAGCCTTTGCAAAGCAGAAGTGTTCATGCTATTTACCAATACATTATCATCCAACTCTTTTGCTACTTGAGCAATATCATCTATGGCATAGATAAGATTTGTGTTGGTGCTTATAAAATCTGCTGGCGATGTTGGAGTAGGTTGAAATGTTTCGCAAGCGCAAAAAAGAAAACTACTCAAAATGACACATACAATTGCTAGAAATCTCATACTACAAAAATATAAGGAATGTATGATAATTGAACGTATCTGCTATTAGTTTATTGACGGGTTTTCAACAGCATTAAAAATCTAAACGTAACTGTTCGGGTAATAATTTAAAGCTTTTTCTGTGGTAAGGTGACGGACCGTACTTTCGAATAGCTTCTCTGTGTTCTTTGGTAGGATAGCCTTTGTTTTGTTTCCAATTGTACATGGGGTATTCTTCATGCAATTGCTCCATGTATAGATCTCTTGCAGTCTTTGCAAGAATAGATGCTGCGGCTATGTGTAAGTATTTGCCATCACCTTTTACTATGCACTCATATTTGGTTTTTTGATACGGCTTAAATCGATTGCCATCGATTGCAATAAATTCTGGACGTGTGCTAAGTTGGTCTATAGAGCGATGCATCCCTAAAATAGAGGCGTTTAAAATATTAATTTGATCAATCTCTTCCATCATCACATGCGAAACTCCATAGCAAAGTGCCTGTGCTTCGATAATGGGTTTGAGTTCCATTCTTTTTTTCTCGCTTAATTGCTTTGAGTCGGTAAGGAAGGGATGGCTAAAATCATCGGGTAAAATAACAGCAGCAGCTGTAACAGGACCCGCCAAGCAACCACGCCCAGCTTCATCGGTACCGCATTCTATTAAGTTTGAATGTATTTTTAACGCAAGCATTTTTTTTTCTTGGTTTAAAGATAGGATTATTTGGGAAATCGATCCCGAAGCTTCGGGAGAAATCGAACTTGAATTTGAAGATAGAGCTAAACATTTCAATGCGTCGAATTCTCAACTATATAAGAAAAGAGGTTCAAAGGATCAAAGGATCAAAGAAGCAAAGTTTCAGAGTGCAGGGTTTATATAGTAATATTGCTCTCCTCTCAGAGGGAGAGGCCCCAAAGCTTCGGGAGGGGGTGAGGGACTTTTTGACGAACTTGAACTTGAACTCGAATTTGAAGATAGGGCTAAACATTTCAACGCATCGACTTCTCAACTAAATAAAACTGCTCCCCTCTCAGCGGGAGAGGGGTTGGGGGTGAGGGACGTTTTGATGAAATCGAAACTGAACTCGAAATTGAAACTGAATTCCCCCTTTGACCGCGTGCGCTAAAGCTATAGAGGTGGCGCAAGGGGGCTAGGGGGATGTACGTTTAAAAAAACACTCTAAACGCAACATTAGGAGTAATTCCCAGCGAATTTTCACTTACTTCTTCTAAGGTGTCACTGTGATTTAAACGATAAAAGTGGTTCAGGCTATTATTGGTATTAAATAGATTCCAAATGGAAGCTGCGAGTTGCCCTTTTACGTTTTTGTAGACAGAAAAATCGTAGGTTGCAGAGAGGTCTACCCTAAAGTAATCTTCAATAGTACTGCTGTTGGGTGCTTGGTAATTGATAACACCATTCGTGACTGGGTTATTTTCAATAACAAACGTGGTGGGCTTACCACTGTGCCAATTAAATCCGGTGGAGAATTTAAATTGGTCAAGCACATAATTTACCCCGTAAGTAATGGTATGACGAATGTCTAAGTTGTTATGAAACTCACTGGGAGTAAAAGCTTCAAAATCATACACATTTTTAGCATAGGTGTAACTTAGCCATGTTGTAAATACTTTGTAGCGTTTATTAATTAAGAGTTCAAGTCCGCTAACAGTGTAACTTCCTACTGTTTTGATATCTTGAAACTGATTTTGAAATCCTTGACTCTGACTGGTAATACCATCTACTTCTTTGAGATATCCTTCTAAATTTACAAGCCATCCTTTACGGCTGTAACTAAGTCCCGTTGAGAGTTGCTTGCTTTTTATAATTGGAATTTCATCTGGATTAGAGAGTACCCAACGTCTGTTTTCTACGCCCAAAAAGTCTTCTTGGAAATCGATGACTTGTGAGGTGGTCTGGCTTTTAATTTCCCCTAACAGTTCGGCTGTAAAATAATCAAGAAACTCTTTTTTTAAGTTTACTCTAGGTTCTAGCCTTAAGGTTTCAAACTTGCTAAAATGATTAAGTCTTGCACCTACAGTGATGTCGAGTGCCGCTAGGGTATTGGTGTAGGATATTTCAGAAAAAATACTATTCGTACGTAATACTTGTGTGTCTGTTCTTTGAAATGCGGGTCTGTTGATGTTCTCAAAATTAGTGATGCCAGTTTCATTAAATTGGTAGCCAAAAGCTCCTTTGAATTGGGTGTTGAAACTATGTTTTGCAATGGCTTTTACCCCAGTTTCTAAAATTTCATTTTCCTGGATAAGTCGCTGGTCATTTAAAATATCAAAATTAGTAGCTTCTAATCCGTACGAACTGCCATAAAACTGTAACTCTGTTTGCCAACTATCGCTCCAAGTACGCTGATACCAGAGCCCTGCAGAGAAGTTGTTTTGAGATAAACTACTTCTTCTTGAAAGGTCAAAATTATCTACGGTGGCATTCTCTAAAAAACTAAGGTCGTTTCCTAAGAGCATTAGGTTTGCACGAATTTTATCGGTAGTACTAGGCTCGTAGAGCAAGCGCATGTTGGCGTCAAAAAATGAAAACGTATCGTCTGTACTTGCAGTAGTTTCGCTAGCAGAAATCACCTCTGTATTTTGAAAAGCTTTATCAAAATATTGATCGAATGTAGGAGTTCTTACCAAACCGTTAATAGAAGTCCTACCCGAAATTTGTATACCTAACTTTTTTGAAATAGGAATATCAATGGCCGCATCTGTACTCAATAGATTTAGACTTACATGTGCGCCGAGTTGCTCTGGTAGCTTAGATTTTCCTTGCATATCAATAACTCCAGAAACACCATCGCCGTATTGAGCACTAGTACCATTTTTTGTCACCGTTACTTTTTCGGTAAGAAAGGGATTAAAAGCAGAGATGAGTCCAAAAAAGTGACCGCTTTGATACATTTTAATACCATCCCATAGCATCAAGTTTTGGTCGTTAGTACCACCTCTAATGTTGAGGTTCGATACTCTCTCATTGACACTTTGTATACCTGGTAGTGCTTTTAGAGTTTGTAGTACATCTGCTTCAATAAGGCCTGGTAGCAGATCAAAATTTGTATAGTCTACAGTAATGGCTCCTGTATTGTCTTTGGTAATCCCTCTTGCGAGGTAATTTTGTAGCTGAACAGTTGCAAGGGTAGTGATTTCTGGTATAAGTGTAATGCTATTATTACAAAATTCACTTTTTGGAAGTATAGTGTTTACAGTTTCATAGCCTTGATACGTTGCGTTGACATTAAACTGTTCTCCTTCATGAAATATAGTAAAAGCACCTTCTTGGTTGGTATATAGTTGTTGGTATTTTGTAGTAATTAAAACATCTTGTAAGGGTATATTACCATCGGCATACACTACACCACAGGAAGAAATGATGGTTTCTTTTAGTTGTATTGTAATTGTGTTTTTGTCTAATACTGAAAAATTAAATGCCGTTTTATTGTTTAATTCCTGAAGATAACCTTCTAAAGTGGTTTCGTTAGAAAGTGAAACGCGATGGTTTTCTAATTGCTGATCTTGATATGAGAACAATACCGGAAAAGATTGTTCTATTTTTTTAATGGCTTGAACAAGAGAAATAGGCTCACTGTTTGTTTGAGAAAAGCAGCAGGGGATGAATTGAAAAAAAATAAAAATGACTACAAGTATTCTTGTGAGATGCACTTAATTATTGTTTTGTTAGCGTAACCTTGTTATTATTTATTTGGTAGTCTAATGTAAGCGGAATTGCAATACTTTGCAAAGCAGAAGCTAAGTTTTTGTGGGTAAAGCTACCTGTAAACAAAACAGTCTTGTCTACATCGATTGCATCGATGTCAATTTCGTATTGACGTTCTAGTTCTCTTAATACTTGTTCTAAAGATGTACTTTTAAAAATGGAGATACCTCGAATCCATGAAGGCTCAATTGCAGTAATTACTTCATTTTTTATGGTTCCATTTTCTATTTTTAAACTTTTACCAACGGGTAATTTGTATTCTTTGTTTTGATAGGTAACAGCCACAAGGCCTTCGTAACAAATCACTTCAAATAGATTAGGTCTGTCTTTTACAATAAATTGTGTCCCTAGAACTTGAATCATTCCTTGATTAGTGTGAACCGAAAATGTTTTGCCTTTAGCAACTTTGAAATATGCTTCACCTTGTAGTTGAATATTTCTATCCCAAGATTTTTCATTAAAATTAAGTGAAGAATAGGCATTTAGCGTAACGTTTGAGGTATCGGGTAATTCAATGTTTTTTTGTTCTCCAACACCAGCATAGTAATTTGTTGTTAATGGAGTTCCTAAAAATTGAAACAATCCAAATGCAATGACTAAAACAGCAGCAATAGTTGCAATATATCTTGATAAAGGAATTGCGGTTTTTGTGTTAGATTTTTTTGTTTCTGAAATAGAAGTGTAATTTGAATTAATGTCAAACTCGGGCGCTTTAAAATGCTGCGCTGCTTGGTCAATTTTTTTAAACGCAGCAAAGTCGTCCGTAGTCATAAACGACTTTAGCTCCGTTTCAGTAAGCTCGTTTGCGAGCCACTTTTGTACTAATTTTTCTTTCTCTTTCATAGCAATTTCATCTATATAACAACCAGGAAGTAAAATGTCCTACCATTTTATATTTAAATTTCTTTGATATCTTCTCGCAGGGCTTTTAGTGCTGTATAAATTCTTTTTTCGACTGCTTTTTTTGAAAGTCCTAGCATGTCTGCAATTTCTTGGTGTTTTTTTCCTTCTACCCGATTTAACATGAAAGCAATGCGCTGCCCTTCGGGTAATTTTGCCAAGGCTTTTTCAAAACGGGATAAGTATTGTTTCGATTCTAGTTCAAATTCTGGGTTTTCGTTGGTGTACGATTTTGGTTTTGTTTGCTGAAATTTTAAAACAACTTTATTGTGTTTCGCCTCGTTTAATGCTGTATTGTTGGCAATGGTGAATAAAAAACTTTTTGCCTTCTCGGGCGAGACCTTTTTGCAATTGTTCCATAGTTTTATGAATGCTTCTTGTATCGTATCTTGTGGATTAAAATGTGCGCCAAATTTATAGTAGATGAAGTCATGTAAATCCTTGGCATATTTGCTGTGAATTTGCTCGAAGATTTGCTCATCGCAAACGGTATCATGAAGTTGTTTTGGCATCTATTGGGTCGAGTTCAAAAAAAGGTTACTGTTGTAAGTAGGACTTTTTTGATTTAAGTTGTTTTATGTGAAATGTAAAAGTATGAAGAATTTATTGTTAATCCTCTGTGTTATTTTTTTAGGAGTTGGATGTCAAGAAGAAGAACTTACCATTGTACAACTTGAAGAAGAAGCTTCTTTTTTACAAGATGCACAATTAACCTCTTTACTAAAAGGAGTTTCCTCTCATGATGGTTCTTTTGATGATGTGATCGATCAATCCTCTTGTTTTAGTATTAATTTTCCATATCAAATTCTATTAAACAATGAAGCGCACACTGTAAACAGCATAGAAGATCTAATGCCCATAACCTCTGAAGATACGGTCGTTCCTATATTTCCCCTCACAATTACCTACGCAACGTACGAACCTCAGGAGGTTGCGTCGCAGCAAGCACTACAAGAACAAATAGCATTTTGTGCAAACGGAACTCTTTTTAATGACAGAATTACTTGTGTAGATATGGTATATCCTATTAATATCAATTTGTACAATCCTGAAACAAATAATTTTGAAACTGTTGTTTTTGATCACGATAAAAAAACATTCCAGTCTATAGTTTCTTTCTCTAACGATCAATTGGCGAGTATTTCGTTTCCTATTACGCTAACAACTTCGACTGTTGATGAAATTTCAATTACTTCAAACGAAATTTTAAAGGACGAAATATTATCTCAAGTTCCTTTCTGCGAATAAGGCAAGACAACCCTTTTTTAAAGCACATCTTAACCTAGCGTTACGATGTGTTTTTTTTGATTTACATCCCTTTGGTTAAGTGCTACTTAATCATTTTAACCCGAAAGCAAGCAATACAATTCGTTTTCTAATATTTCCGAAGTCATTTGTATTTCAGATAAAATTAACAGTTGTGTTAAATAAATATTAAAGTGAAAAAAGACGGTAGTACATTTTGAAAAGTGGTTGTTTCATGTACAAATAATCTAAAATCAAAAAAACAACAGTTATGAAAAATGTATTAAAATTAAGTTTGGTATTATTTGCTTTTATTTTTGCCTCTTGTGGTAATGATGATGACGCAGTTATTATTCCAGACGCAGCAACCTCGATCACAGAGTTTGTAGCAACCAATTCAGATTACTCTGCACTAGCTGCAGCTCTAGAGCGTGCGAATCTAACCGCTACTCTAAGCGGTGAAGGACCATTTACAGTTTTTGCACCTAACAATGCTGCTTTCGCAACCTTTTTAAATGCAAATGGTTTTGCAAGTCTTGAAGAAGTGCCAGTAGATGTGCTTACTAACACATTATTAAATCACGTAGTTTCTGGAACAAACAATGCTGCAGACCTAACTACAGGCTACATCAACTCGCTTGCTACTTTTGGCACGACAGATCGTAATCTTAGTTTATTTGTAGATCTTGCCTCCGGAGTTAAAATCAATGGAGTGTCAACAGTTACTGGTGCAGACATTGGAGCATCTAATGGTGTGATTCATGCTGTAGATACTGTAATTGCAATTCCTACAATTGTAACGCAAGCCACTGCAAACCCAGCATTCTCAACACTAGTAGATGCTTTAGTTGCAGGAACAGACGCTAACACAGATTATGTAGCTTTATTATCAGGAACAACGGCATCACCTTTTACAGTCTTTGCGCCAACCAATGATGCATTCTCTGGTTTGTTAAGTTCATTAGGACTAAGTTCTTTAGATGATGTACCACAAAGTTTGTTACAAACTATCTTAAATTACCATGTATTGGCAGGCGCTAATGTACAGTCTGGAGATTTAACAGACGGACAAGTAGCAACTACATTCCAAGGAGAAGATATTACCGTTTCATTGGCAAACGGAGCACAGATTATTGATGCGTCTGGAATGCCAGCTAACATTATTGTAGTAGACGTGCAGACAGGAAACGGTGTAGTACACGCATTAGACAAAGTATTATTACCACAAGCAGCCATTGATGTAGTAGACCCAACTATTGCTGGATTGGCAATGATGACACCAGATTTATCTTCTTTAGCACAAGCCTTACAAATTACAGGATTAGATGCTGCTTTAGGCGATAGAAATGCAGAATTTACAGTGTTTGCGCCAACCAATGCTGCCTTCGATACGTTCTTAGGAGGTGCAGCACTAGAAGATGTTGCAGTAGAAGCACTAACGCAAATTATATTAAATCACGCTTTGACAGGTATTAATAACGCAGCAGATTTATCTACAAGTTATACGAATACATTAGCAACCTTTAACGGTGAAGCAGACGCTCCATTGAGCCTATATATCAATACTGAAAGTGGAGTACGTTTAAATGGAGTATCAAGTGTTGCAACTGCAGATGTTGCGGCTGCAAACGGAGTAGTACATATTGTAGATGCAGTGATAGGATTGCCAACGGTAGTTACTTTTGCAACTGCAGATGCAACATTCTCAAATTTAGTTGCTGCCTTGACTAGAGACGATCAGCCAGATTATGTAACTACGTTGAGCACACCAAACGGAACTTCTCCGGCACCTTTTACGGTATTTGCACCAACAGATGCAGCTTTTGCAGATTTATTAGTAGAATTAGGGGCTTCTGAACTAGGAGATATAGATGGAGCAACATTAACTGCTACCTTAAATACACACGTTATTGCACCTGCTAACATTCGTGCAGAAGACTTAGTGGATGGTCAAGTTGGAACTTTAGGAGATGATATTATCATTGATGCAGCCAATGCAACGATTACAGATCTAAATGGTCGTGTAAGTAATATTATAGTAGTAAATGTACAGGCAGCAAATGGTGTTGTACATGCTATAGACAAAGTAATACTTCCAGAACTATAGGAAGCTATTATTTGATTGGTTAGGTTGTTGAACCGCTCTTTTTTTGCTATGAAAAAGGGCGGTTCTTTATTTTCTTAGGAAATATTATTGGGTTGAAAGTAGTTCTACAAAGAAAAGTGCATTCTTGTTGGGGTGAAAAAGGCCAAACTCATGCGTGATTCATGGTGTATTGTAATGAATTCTATTTTCAGAAAGACAACCCTTTTGTATGAACTCTGATACATACTTAGAAATATCTTCTACTACAATTTTTAAAACAGCGCCTCCATGAAGTGGGTCATCTTCAGTTCCAGCATGCCATTGCAAATGTATGGTGATGGTATCTCTTTTTAACACAGCATAGTGAGTGTTTGATGCAACTATCGTAAAACCAAGAATGTCTCTGTACCATTGGCAGTCATTAGCAATATCGCTACTTTCAAGAATAGGTATTATGTATGGAAGTTGAGGTATTTAGTCTTTTGTTCAAATTTTAAAAAATGTATGTGTTTAGAAAGTAGTGCTTTTTTATTTTGCCTACAGCCTACAGCCTACAGCCTACAGCTTATAGCACAACATCACCAACCTCCAGAAGCGCCTCCGCCTCCAAAGCCACCTCCGCCGAAGCCTCCTCCAAAGCCGCCTCCTCCTCCAAAACCGCCAGAGGAACCTCCACCAAAGTTTCCTCCTCCGAAGCCTCCAGTTCGGCCCATGTTCGATAAGATGATCACATCAAGTAGGCTGGTTCCTTTGTTAGAACCCGTACCGCCGCCGCCACGACCATTCTTTTTGGCGCTTAGCGCAATGATAAAAACGATGAATAAAAAGAATAATAAAAATACCAACTCTGCTGGAAAATTATCTTCTTCGTTAAAGTCTCTGGTTTCTTTAAACTCTCCATTGAGTGCTGCAAAAATAGCATCGGCACCTTGGTTGAGTCCTTCGTAGTAATTGCCAGTTTTAAACTGTGGTACCATGACTCTATTAATGATACGTTCGGCCATTAAATCGGTAATTCTATATTCTATACCATAGCCAGTATTGATGTCAATTTTTCGGTCTCCTTTGGCGAGTAGTATTAAAATACCATTGTCTTCATCGGCCTGACCAATACCCCATTTTTGTCCCCACTTAGCACCCAAAAAAGAGATATCTTCTCCTTTGGTGGTGTCTATTATTGCCACCACAATTTGTGTTGAGGTAGAATCTGCATAGCGGACTAATTTTCGCTCTAAGGTATTTTTTTGAGAGGGTGTTAATAGGTTGACATAATCATATAAGGATGTCTGCTCTTTTGGAACAGGAGGGATGTCAAATTGGGCATTGGTTGTACTAACCCCACAAAATAATGTGAGACAGATGATAAGTATTCTAGTATAAAAGTTTTTCGTTTTCAAATAAAATAATTTTGCCTAATGCCTAATGCCTAATGCCTAATGCCTAATGCCTAATGCCTAATGCCTAATGCCTAATGCCTAATACTAACCCACAGAAATAGTGTCTCCCAATTCATTAACATCATTGGATGTTCTTGGGAAATGTTCTTGTAATTGTTTGCCAGCACTTAATACGCCGTCTACCAATCCTTGTGCTATTTGGTTGTTTTTAAATTGCGATATGATGGCATCTTTTGTGCTTTCCCAAAAGTTTGTTGGTACGACATCGTTAATCCCTTTGTCTCCCATAATCACCAATGTTTTGTCGGCTACAGCAACATAAATTAAAACACCATTGCTATGTTTGGTATTATTCATATGCAGAAAATCGAATACTTGAGCAGCTCTGTCAAAGGCATTCATGTCTTTTACAGAGTTTTCTAGATGTACACGTATTTCACCACTCGTATTACTTTCAGCAATACGAATGGCTTCCACAACGCGTGCTTCGTCTTGTGCACTTAAAAAATCTTCTACTTTAGAGCCCATCTGTTTATGATCCGAAGTCGAAATCTACTTCTGGTGCTTCATCGCTTCCTTCTTTTGCTTTGAAATACGAAATAGGATCCCATTTTCCAATAAAATTATTAATCATATTGTTCGGAAAGGTTGCTATGTGTTTGTTAAAAGGTTTTGCCGATTCATTAAAGCGATTACGCTCTACATTAATTCTATTTTCTGTACGCTCTAATTCGTTGATGAGCTCCTTGAAATTTTCATTAGCTTTTAAATCTGGATAGCGTTCAAAAACGGCTAATAGTCTAGATAAAGCTCCTGTCATACTTTCTTGAACTTTTTGAAATTGCTCCATTTTTTCTGGAGTAATGTTGGTAGGATCTATGGTAATTGAGGTTGCCTTGCTTCTTGCTTCAATCACTTTGGTAAGTGTTTCTTGCTCAAATTCTGCATATCCTTTAGCAGTATTTACAATGTTAGGAATGAGATCTGCTCGACGTTGGTAAGCACTTTCTACATTCCCCCATTGTGCAGTAGCATTTTCTTTTAACTCAATTCCTGAATTGTAAAATTTCGGTCCTACAGAAAAAGCTATAAATGCGATTAAGGCAACAATAGCAATTATAAAAATGAGTGATTTTTTCATGATGATTGGTGTTTTTGTTGTTATAACTGGTCTTTAATTTTTAATAATTCGGCTTTCACCGTTTCTAATTTACGAATTATATCAAAGGTTTCTAATGTTTTGCCTTTGTTTTCTTTTAAGTGTGTTTTAGCACCGTCTAAGGTAAAACCACGTTCTTTTACCAGGTGATAAATTAGCTCAAGGTTTTTGATGTCTTTTGGAGTGAACTTGCGGTTGCCTTTGGCATTTTTCTTAGGTTGTAAAACATCAAATTCCTTTTCCCAGAAACGAATGAGTGAGGTATTCACGTTAAATGCTTCGGCAACTTCACCAATGCCGTAATATAATTTTTCTGGTAGCTCTACATGCATAATTTGTTGGTGGTCTTTGGTCGTTAGACGTTGGTTAAAAGTCTATGTTCTATCAGTCTCGAAGAGACGGTCTAACTTGTATCAGCGAAGCGGTCTAACATCCAAAGGCTTTAATCTAGAGACTGATTCTCTTGTTCACTAAGCTTCAATATATCAGCAAATTCTTCGGGACTCAAATTTCCGTAGTAAAAATTAATTGGGTTGATGCGCTCTTTGTCTTTAAACACTTCATAGTGTAAGTGAGGTGCTTCCGACCTTCCAGTACTTCCTACAAAACCAATTAAATCGCCACGTTTTACTTTTTGTCCTTTTTTTACATTGTATTTGTATAAGTGCGCATACAAACTTTCGTACCCAAAACCATGTTCGATGCGGATGTGTTTTCCATAGCCAGATGCACTATTGTCGGCACGTGTTACTTTACCATCACCACTGGCATACACAGGGGTCCCTCTAGGGGCTGTAAAATCCATTCCAAAATGAAATTTTCTAGCCTTGGTAAAAGGATCTGTACGGTAGCCATATCCAGATGCCATGCGCGTTAAGTCTTCATTGTTAACAGGTTGAATGGCTGGAATACTTTTGAGTAATGCTTCTTTTTCTGTTGCTAACGCAGCAATTTCGTCTAGGGATCTAGACTGTACTACAATTTGTTTGGTTAAAATATCGATACGCTTGTTAGAAGATACAATGAGTTTAGAGTTGTCGTATCCTTCTAAATCTTTATATCTGTTAATTCCTCCAAAACCTGCTTTTCTTTGCTCTTCAGGAATAGGGTTGGCTTCAAAGTAGATACGATACAGATTGTTGTCTCTTTCGGCGATTTCGGTTAATACGGTTTCTGCCTCATCCATTTTTTTGTTGAGGACATTGAGCTGAAATTCTAAGTTGGTTAATTCTCGTTTCAGTTCCTTTTCTTTGGGCGTTTCAAAATTTGGAAGGTTTAAGAAGAGTAGCATGAGTAAAAATCCACTCAGTATAATACCCAAAAAACTCAAAGCGAATAAGCCCGTTTTGCGTCCTTTTTTTCGCTCAATTTTTCGGTATGATAATGTTTCACTATCATAGTAATATTTTACCTTACTCATAAATTTAAAAAACTTATTTTTGCTTGTTGATAAGTAGCGTTATTTTGACTAACGTTACACAAATATAGAAATTGTTTTTGGCATTGCCTTTTCAACTAAAATTTCAGCTTAAAAAACACCTATGAAGTCTCAAGAAATTCGATCTACATTTTTAAACTTTTTTGAAAGTAAAAAACACAGTATTGTGCCCTCTGCGCCTATGGTGTTAAAAAATGATCCTACCCTTATGTTTGTGAATAGTGGGATGGCTCCTTTTAAAGAGTTTTTCCTCGGAAATGCTACACCAAAGAATAATCGTCTTACAGATACACAAAAGTGCTTGCGTGTGAGCGGAAAACATAACGATTTGGAAGAGGTGGGATATGATACCTATCACCATACCTTATTTGAAATGTTAGGGAATTGGAGTTTTGGAGATTACTTTAAAAAGGAAGCCATTGCTTGGGCTTGGGAACTACTTACCGAAGTCTACAAAATAGACAAAGATATTTTGTATGTCACCGTTTTTGAGGGAAGCGACGATGCAGATAATTTAGATATGGATACAGAGGCCTATGATATCTGGAAAGAATACATAGCCGAAGACAGAATCTTAAAAGGAAATAAAAAAGACAACTTCTGGGAAATGGGTGCGCAAGGACCCTGCGGACCCTGTAGCGAGATACATGTAGACATTAGAAGTGCCGAAGAGAAAGCTGTTGTAGATGGAAAAACCTTGGTGAACATGGACCATCCACAAGTGGTGGAGATTTGGAACTTGGTATTTATGCAATACAACCGTAAAGCAGATAGTTCTTTAGAGATATTACCCAACCAACACATTGATACTGGAATGGGCTTTGAACGGCTATGTATGGTATTGCAAGGCGTACAGAGTAATTATGATACTGATGTATTTAAACCACTTATTAGAGAAATAGAAGCTGTAACTCGTTGTGTGAAATACGGAAAAGATGAAAAAGTAGATGTGGCAGTTCGCGTTATTAGTGATCACCTGCGCGCAGTAGCATTTTCTATAGCCGATGGTCAACTTCCAAGCAACACGGGGGCTGGATATGTAATACGAAGAATATTACGTCGTGCTATACGATACGGATTTACCTTTTTAAATACCAAAGAACCTTTTATCTATAAGTTGGTAGATACCCTTATCAAGCAAATGGGGACGGCTTTTCCAGAATTAAAGCAGGAGAAGAATTTAGTCACCAATGTTATCAAAGAAGAAGAAGCTTCTTTTTTAAGAACCCTAGAGCAAGGATTGGTGCTGCTAGATTCTGTAATTGAACAAGCAGAAAACAAAACCATTGCAGGCACAAAAGCATTTGAGTTATATGATACTTTTGGATTCCCAATAGATTTAACGGCACTTATCTTGAGAGAGCGTGGCTACGATTTGGATGAAAAGGGATTTGAAGCTGCTTTAAAAGAGCAAAAAGATAGATCTCGTTCTGCGACCAAAGTGTCTACAGGAGACTGGGTTGAATTAACAGACGATAATGAAGAAGAGTTTGTGGGTTATGATACGCTTGAAACTAAGATTAAGATTGTTAAGTATCGAAAAGTAGAAAATAAAAAGGATGGAGAGATGTACCAATTGGTCTTCAATTTAACACCTTTTTATCCTGAAGGTGGAGGTCAAGTAGGAGACAAAGGCTATTTAGAAGCAAGTAATGGCGAAGTAGTATACATTATAGATACCAAGAAAGAAAACAATTTAATTGTTCATTTTGCGAAGAACCTACCAAGAAATCCAGAAGAAAACTTTAAAGCTGTTGTAGATAGCAAGCAACGTAGTAGGTCTGCTTCAAATCATACTGCCACGCACTTATTACACCAAGCCCTACGAAAGGTACTTGGAGAACATGTGGCTCAAAAAGGATCTATGGTGCATAGTAGAAGTTTGCGTTTCGATTTTTCTCATTTCAGTAAAGTGACTGATGAGGAGTTGCTACAGGTGCAAGATTTTGTGAATGCCCGTATCAAAGAAGAATTACCTTTAGAAGAAAAACGTAACATTCCGTATCAACAAGCTATCGATGAGGGCGCTATTGCCTTATTTGGAGAAAAATATGGTGATGCTGTTCGTGCTATTAAGTTTGGAAAGTCTATGGAATTATGTGGAGGGACCCATGTTCCAAATACTAGTAATATATGGCACTTTATCATTACCAGTGAAAGTGCTGTTGCAAGCGGAATACGCCGTGTAGAAGCTATCACTGGAGATGCTGCAAAGCAATACTTTATTGAAAGAAGCAATGCCTTTGCTAGCTTACAAAAATCATTAAATAATGCCCAAGATCCTGTAAAAGCAGTCACAAGTTTGCAGGAAGAAAATAGTGCTTTGCAAAAGCAAATAGCGCAATTATTAAAAGACAAAGCAAAAAATATTAAAGGTGAATTAAAGAATGAAATCACAGCCCTAAACGGCGTCAATTTCTTAGCAAAAGAATTGGATTTAGATGCTGGCGGACTAAAAGACTTAGCCTTTGAATTGGGTGGTGAAGTAGAAAATTTGTTTATTTTATTTGGAAGCAAAGCAAACGGAAAAGCACTTTTGACCTGTTATATTGATAAGCAATTAGCAGCAGATAAAGGCTTAAATGCTGGACAAATTGTTCGCGAACTTGGGAAACACATCCAAGGAGGCGGAGGAGGACAATCTTTCTTTGCAACCGCAGGAGGAAAGAACCCAGAAGGGATTGCAACAGCGCTTAGCGAAGTGAAAGGATATCTAGAATAGTCGTTTTCTTGTTTTTTAATTGAAATATTAGGTCTGGTTAAACCTATATCTAATAATTAATCTAAAAGATAAAACATAATAACCTGCAAGGTATGAGGAGGTACGACGATCCTTGTAGGTTTATTTATAGTATACTTATAACAATTACTACATGAAACTAATAACACCCATACAGCTCTCACCAGAGAGAAACCAGATAGACTACAAGTCTAAGGTATTGTTGTTGGGAAGTTGTTTTGCGGAAAATATAGGTGCTTCTTTGGAGTACTTTAAATTCCAACATCAGACTAATCCTTTTGGGGTTTTATTTCATCCTGTAGCCCTAGAAAAGTTGATTACCCGAGCTATTAATGAAACCTGGTTTACTGCAGACGATGTATTCTTTGAAGGAGAACAGTGGCATTGTTTTGAGGTGCACTCGCAGCTATCTCATGGTTCTCAAGAGACCTTGATTTTAAAACTAAACGAACAATTATCGCTCCTTAAAAAATGGGTAGAAGAAGCAACACATATTGTATGTACATTTGGCACTGCATGGGTGTATCGACATATTGAAACAGATCGTATTGTTGCTAATTGTCATAAGGTGCCTCAAAAGAAATTTTTAAAAGAATTGCTCTCTCCAGACGATGTAAGTGATGTGCTACTAGGTATTGAGGCATTGCTAAGAGTAGTCAATCCATCATGTGTGATCATCAATACGGTTTCACCAGTTAGGCATACCAAAGATGGTATGTTAGAAAATAGCAGGAGCAAAGCGCATCTTATTGCGGGGGTTCAAGAAATTGTGGAACCAAAAAAGAGGAATCACTATTTTCCATCTTATGAAATTTTGATGGATGAGTTGCGGGATTACCGATTTTATAAAGAGGACTTAATTCATCCAAATGCAACCGCAATCGCTATTATCAGGGAAAAATTTCAAGCTGTTTGGGTGGCTTCGGAAACATTAGCGCTCCGAAAAAAGATAGCGGTTATCCAAAGTGGCTTAGCGCACCGACCTTTTAATGAAGGTTCTGAAGCACATATCAATTTTAAAAAAGACCTGGCAACTAAAATTTCCGAAGTGAACCAAGAACTTCCTTGGGTGAAATTTTAGGCATTAGGCATTAGGCATTAGGTATTCCATTGCTTTGTTGCTAAAGGGTAACACTTTATCCTAGGTTAGATAATCACTACCTAAGATGCTAATGACCAAAGACTAAAGACTACCGACTATAAGCGCGCTATTCCCCTCCCGAAGTTTCGGGACTAAAGGGTGCGCGCTAGCTTCCAAAAGTTAAAACCTACAACCTACAAGCGTAGCGTCCTACCCATTACCTCCTTCTACCTATTTTTTGCGAATACGTCAATTGTCGTATTGTCAGGGTTTTAAGTCTGCTGCATCTTTGCGGTAGGTAACAACAATTAAAACTCAACTGATATGAAGACTTTAAAACAAATTTCAATTTTATTTTTTATGGCGCTGGCTTTTACAGCGTGTAGTAGTGATGACGATAACGCAACTGAAAATAACGGTGGTGGAAACGGCGGGGGTTCTGGAGAAGAATACTTTAGAGCAACAGTAGATGGGCAAGCTTTTGCTGCAGATACAGATTTGGCAACTTTAATAGGAGGGCAACTTAATGGGTCTGGTCCAACAAGAGTATTAACGGCTCAAGGAAGTACAAATAATGGTGATTTTATCAACTTTAATATCATTGGCTATGATGGTGTTGGTACCTATCCAGTAGGAGACGACATAAGCAATGCAAGTATGATTATGTATGGAGAATTAAATGGGACTTCGGTACAAGGATGGCAGTCTAATGGTATTATAGCTATTACAGGTGTTATTGAGCCTGGTAGGATCGTAGTGACTGCTCAAAACGATACAGGTGCAGAAGGAACGTTTTCTTTTGAAGGATATAATGGGGAAGACGAAACTGTAAAGGTGATTACCAATGGTGAATTCAAAATAATTTTCGATAACTAGGTAGCCAAGTATGAAAGATCTCACTAGTTGAGGTTTTTAACTGGGACCGGAAGTAGTCATCATGATGCTTCCGGTTTTTAACTTGATAGCAAAGTAAATGTCTTTATTGTACAATGTTTTTTCTACAGAAAAGTCGTGATTTGTTATGTATGTTTAGTGTAAATAAATCATGTTTTTATACGTCAAGTGCCGTATTGTTTTTTATGCTAATTCGTGGCATTTTTGATTCATAATTGTGTGACATGATTTTTTTTTCATTAAACAAGTTGAGGAGCTTGTCTTAATGGGTTAACCCCGTCTTTTGATGGGGTTTTATTTTAAAATTCGTTTTAAGTATCTTAGTCTCAACTAATCAATCCTTTACAACATGAGAGCTTGCCTTCTTGTGGTTTTTCTAGCAACCACAATTCATTCGGTGTCCCAAACTCCAATAGATAAAATTAATGTTTTAAAAGTGGAGCTTTCCAAGACTTCGTCAGATTCTGTTTCTATTAAATTGATGGGTGACTTATGCTGGTATTACAGAACGGTCAATATGGATTCTGCTTTTTATTTTGGAAATAAAGCGTTGGCATTATCGAAACGTACTAATAATGAGAAAGGAACAGCTCAATCGTATAATGATTTAGGAATTTTGTATTTCAACAAAGGTGAATATCCAGAAGCATTAGAAAATTATAGAAAATCTCTATCCATTAGAAAACGTCTAAGCGATAGTAGTGGTATTGCATCGGCCTATAGTAAAATGGGGTTGTTGTATCAAAATTCTTATAAGATGGATTCTGCTATTTATTATAATACAGAAGCCTTAAAAATATACATCGCTACAAAAAATGTAAGAAATTCGACCACCATTAGAAATAACATTGCTAACATCTATCGTAATTTAAAAATGTACGATAGAGCTTTAAAAGAGCAAAAAGATATTGTGGCATATTTAGAAAATAAATCGCAACCCTTGTTACTCACTCGAAGTTATAATAATCTGGCCAATACCTATTTGTATACAAAAGATACAGTACAAGCCTTAGACTATTATAAAAAAGGTCTTGCACTTGCGAGTACTCATAATTTTGAGAGAGAACTGGGAGGTCTTTATAATAATATAGGCTCCATTCATGAAGCTAGGAGAGAATTTAATAAAGCGAATCTAAATTTTAAAGAGTCCTTGGCCTATCGTGAAAAAATAAAGGATCAATTGGGCATCGCAAGTACCTCTATAAACCTAGCGACCTCCTATTTACAAACAGAAGAGTTACCTAAAGTAGTTCCTTTGTTACGAAGAAGTCTTAGTATTGGTAAAAAATTAGATGCTCAAGATATATTAAGAGGCACATACGCACAATTTTCTGCCTACTATGCCATGAAGAAAAATGTAGATAGTACCTTACATTATCAAGATTTATTTCGTGACATCAATGAAACAATCCTTGGAGAACGTATCACAAAAGAAATTGCTGAAGTGCAAGAGAAGTATGATGCCTCTGAGCGCGAAAAAGAAATACTTTCGCAGCGCGCTGCTCTAGCAGAGAAAGAGATTGAAGTGACCAAAAAGAACAATCAGATTTATGGTGGCTTTGGCTTGGCAACACTCTTAGGTCTTTTAGGCTTTTTGTTTTACAATCAACAAAAATCTAAGAATCATCAGTTAAAAAAAGAAGGAGAACTCAAACAGGCTTTGGCTAAGATCGAAACACAAAATAAGTTACAAGAACAACGTTTGCGTATTTCTAGAGACTTGCATGATAATATTGGCTCACAACTCACTTTTGTAACTTCTAGTGTCGATAATTTAAAATATGGCCTAAAAGATGCAGATCCAAAAATTACCAGCAAACTAGGAAACATAAGTGATTTTACAACCCAAACTATTTATGAGTTGCGGGATACTATTTGGGCGATGAATAAAACTGAAATTTCCTTTGAAGACTTGCAGGCTAGGATATCAAACTTTATTGATAATGCTGGAGCCGCGGCAGAACACGTGCATTTTACTTTTGAAGTTTCTGAAACACTTGATAAAGAAAAAACAATGTCATCTGTTGTGGGGATGAATGTGTATAGAATTATTCAAGAAGCCATTAATAATGCCTTAAAGTATGCCAATGCATCTACTATTTCGGTACATATTACTGAAAAGGATGCAGCGATTCATGTTACTGTCGAGGACAATGGTAGTGGTTTTGATATTGCCAATGCAGCTTTGGGGAATGGGCTTACTAATATGAAGAAACGTGCTAGAGATATTCAGGCTAACATTGACATAAGAAGTGAACTTTCAAAAGGAACCAAGATACTGTTGACAGTTTAATAGGGCAATTGCCCTATGTTTATTATATCGCTTTAGATATACCTTTAAAACAAAAAACATGAATATAAAAATAGCAATAGTAGACGATAACACGTTCTTGATTCACGCTATTAAGGAGAAGCTTTCTTTTTTTGACGATGTCACTGTAAAACATGTGAGTTTAAATGGTAGTGACTTGCTAACAAAATTAGAAGAGAATCATACCATTGATCTCATTTTAATGGATATTGAAATGCCTGTCTTAAATGGTATAGAGACTACGGCTGTGGTGAAACAAAAGTATCCACAAATAAAAATTATCATGCTCACTGCTTTTGATAATGATGAGCATATTTTTAACGCTATTAAAGCAGGGGCAGATGGGTATTTGTTAAAAGAAACCAATCCAGAAGCACTCTATAATGGTATAAAAGAAACACTAGATGGTGGTGCTGCCATGAATCCCTCTATTGCTTTAAAGACATTGAAATTATTGCGAAACCCTAACGCAGTAGAAAACCTAAAAGATCAAGAAGAAATAAAGTTGTCGAAGCGGGAGGTAGAAGTGTTAGAGCAATTAAGCAAAGGACTTAGTTATACAGTCATTGCTGGAAATTTATTTCTATCACCCAGCACCGTTCGGAAACATATCGAAAACATCTATAAAAAACTACAAGTACATAGCAAAATAGAAGCGGTGCAAAAAGCAAAGAATCACAATATTATTTAATGTATTCTAAGCGAATATTATCTATTATTAATGAAAAAGGTTCGGCTTTTTTATTTCCGGCTAGGAAGGTGATTTCTTCGATAACGTCACCTTTAAAATTTTGTAAATCTAAGGTCCTGCCTCGAAACGTTGGATATAGGTCTCCCAATACAATAGTTATTTCTTGCCAGTTTCCATTGGTAGTAAAGGTAGTGGTGTACGAGTATCTTTTTCTATAATCGTCACGAACTCTGCATTGATACTTCTTCCCGTCACCTTTTAATTTGATAATAATTTTGGTAGCGCCAGAAGCTTTCATAGGTTGTGGTAACCGGTAGCGAACCGAAGAAAAGCCTCCGTAGTTTTCTAGTGATATGTTTCCAGAAAAAACACCATAGCCCTCTTTATCTAATGCAATAGTTCCTTGAGAGAGCCCTCCCATCACACCGTCATTCACAATATACCAATTATTGATCTTAGCATCTTTATGAAAATCGAAAACGGTTTGTGCATTCATGCTTGTAGTAAAAAATAGTAGTATAATAAAATAGTGCATAATGTGTTTGTAAACTAGTGATGCTAAGGTAGTTTAAAATATCCAAAATTTAGGAAATGTAGTACCTAAGGTTTTTTTATTGGTGTTTGATTTTATTCTTTTTGAATAATTGCTGGCAATATATATTCAGTCATCATTTTATCGACATTTTCATGTGCATTTGGAATTTGATATGCAGAAGAAGTAATAACAATTACAAAAGGAAGTTCTTTAAAAATGTATATCTTATTTCCTCCCATACCATTACAATAGGATACTTCATATTCTCTATTGTTAATAGTAAAAGTTTTGTTCCAAAACAAATAGCCATAGAAACCATTACCAATAGATAGTTTTATGTGTTTGTCTAAGCTTTTTTCTACCCAATTCTGGTTTAAAATTTGTTTTCCATCCCATAGGCCTTTGTTTTTATATAATTGGCCATATTTTGCGAAATCAATTGCTCTTAGTCTAATTCCACCAGCGGTATTTCCAACTTTTTGTGGAGTAAATTCCCATCTGTAATTTGTAATGCCGAGAGGTGAAAATAATTTTTGATCAGCATAAGAAACTAACCCATTAGGAACAGATTTTTCAATAATATCTCCTAAAACAACTGCTCCTGCTGTGAAATAAGAAAAATCGTTTTCAATTTTATTGTCTTTTTGCATGGGTAAATCAAGTGCGAATTTCACCCAGTTTTTTGTTGGATACATGTTTTCTTCATTTCCTATACTACTGTAGTCATTATCATTTCCTTCAAATCCTGAACTCATTGTTAGGAGAGATTTAAGTGTAACAGAGTCTTTTTTTAGACTGTAGTTTTTAAAGGATTTTAAATCATAAAAATCTTTCAAAAAAACATTTTCATTCTGTATAAAATGATCCTTAATTGCAATACCCATCATGGTAGAAGCTATAGATTTGCCTACAGATCTTGGATCATGTAAACTATTTCTATCTTCTCCATTAAAATATTCTTCAAGTAAAAGTTTACCTTCTTTTATAACAACAATTCCATTAATTTGTTCAAATCTATTTTCTGCTATTTTTCTATTTAAAGCTTCAATTTTTTTGTGATCAAAAGTGTCTTTTGATAATTCCCAACCACTTTCAGGTTGTATTTTTTGAACAGAAATTAGTTTTTGATCTACGGGTATTTCAGCTACTTCTATAGCTATTTTTCCTTTGGCTAAAAGATCTCCTGTAATCAATGTATTTTCTTTTATATAAGGTCTCACTTCTATAACTAGAGAATGATTTCCTTCACTAAGTTCGTCTTGTCCTCCACCTAACTTCATGAATTTAAGCCACATAAACCAACCCCAATAATCTAATTGTTTTGGTGCAGCTAAGCGAATGGAGTGTTGTAGTTGTTCTGTTTTAGATGCCTTTAGACCAGCTCCTTTATCTAGATTCTCTACATACACTATTTTTCCATCTACTAAAAAAGAAAATTGGAAATTGCCTTTTTCTAATAGCTCATCTACAGTTAAGTTTGGTGCTAATATTTGAAGACTTTCTAAAAGTGGGTTGTCTAATGTAAAATGGATATTTAAAAATTCATCTTTGTTTAAAATGAAGTTGTTTGTGTAGTTGTTTTCGGAAGGCTTAAACTTACTAAGGTCATTTTTAGAAAAATATAAGTTTTCAATTTCTTCCGAATGGGATGTACTTGGATTGATATTATTCTTGCAGGATATCAATAAACAAGTTATTAAGATAAATAAATAGTTTGATTTCATGTTATGAGTTTTTGATTGACTTTTGATGAAAAGCAAAGTTGAGATTATTTATTTCCTTAAAATTGTATAAAATTAGTGTTATGAAATATTCTTCAAGATTTTTGAAGGTGTCTTTTTATATATTCGTTTAAAGTTTGTGATGAAATGACTTTGATCGTAAAAACCACATTTGTAGCAAATCTCAGTCATTGAAAATTTATTTAACACAAGAAGGTTAAAAGCCTGGTTGACTTTTATTAATCTTAAATAATTTCCTAATGTTGTTCCAAAATATCTGCTAAATTCTTTTGATATATGAACTGGATGTACACCTAAAATTGCACTTAAGTTTTTTAAAGAATATTCTGTTTTTTCTTCAATCAACAATTCTTTTAATTGGTTTACCCAGATAGGTTTCTTTGAATGCCCCTTTTTAGATTCTTTTATGGAGTTAAATATATTAATCAAATCACTCTCAACACTTAAATTTGAATAAGGATCGTTGATTTTAGTCTCTATAAAGATATGATTCATAAAGTTTTTTATGAGAGGACTTTTTAGGTTAATGCTTCCCTCAAAATTTGCAATATCAATATCAAAATTCGAAAACCAAGTTTCATTAAATTCAATGTGGAACCCTCTTGTAAATTCAGGTGGTTTAATGTTATAATGTGAGTCCTGCCAATTATGAAATAATAAATCTCCAGGTTCTAAGTAATAAGATCTTTTTTTATTAGATTCAAATAGTTTTCCTTCAAGCAAATAGGTGAAATATGGATTTTCATGATAATGCCAATCAACTTTATTATGGGTATATTCTGTGTCGGTAATGATTAAATTATTTAATGCAGATTTTTGATAATGTGTCCCATAAAATTCACCAGTTTTTAGTTTGTTCATTTGCTAAGCTTTGTATCAATTTTCTTTAAATATACGCAGCACTTTTTCAATGTAAATCTTATTTAACGTAGTGCTAACGTTTTATGCTGAAATGTTTGCGAAATATAAAACTTTAGTAAACCAAAAAAAGACTGTTTAAAAGCATTCTCATACTCTAAAACAGTCTTTTGAATTCTAAAATTTCCGAAGTGCTTCAGAAAAAAAAATTATAAAGCAAATGCTTCTTTTACCTTGCTAACGTAGTCTAGTTTTTCCCAAGTAAATAATTCTACTTCCATGGTTTTACTTGCTGCATTAGGAATATCGAATGTTTTGGTAACTACTTCATTGGTTCGTCCCATGTGTCCGTAAGCAGCCGTTTCACTATACATTGGCTGACGCAATTTTAGGCGTTCCTCAATAGCAGCTGGACGCATATCAAATACTTTTGCTACTAGATTTGCGATTTCACCATCTGTCATGTTCACTTTGCTTGTTCCATAGGTGTCTACAAAAATCCCCATAGGTTCTACCACACCAATGGCGTAACTTACTTGTACAAGTATTTCATCACAAACACCAGCAGCCACCATATTTTTAGCAATATGTCTGGTTGCATAGGCCGCAGAACGGTCTACCTTACTTGGGTCTTTTCCAGAAAAAGCACCACCACCGTGAGCTCCTTTTCCACCATAAGTGTCTACAATAATTTTACGACCTGTTAAACCTGTATCTCCATGAGGTCCTCCAATTACAAATTTTCCTGTTGGGTTGATATGGTAGGTGATATCGTCGTTAAATAATGCTTGTATTTCTGGCTTTAAGTCTGCTTTTACACGTGGAATTAATATAGAAACAATATCGCTTTTAATTTTAGCCAACATTTTTGTGTCGTCTTTGTCAAAATCATCGTGCTGTGTCGAAATCACAATACTATCGATACGCACGGGAGTGTTGTCGTCATTATATTCTATAGTTACTTGACTCTTAGAGTCTGGACGTAAATAAGGAATATCTTTTTCTTCTCTTCTTAGCACAGCAAGCTCTTGCAATAGTTTGTGAGATAAATCTAAAGCTAATGGCATGTAATTTTCAGTCTCACGAGTGGCGTAACCAAACATCATTCCTTGGTCACCAGCACCTTGCTCTTCTTTTGTCTCACGATCTACTCCACGGTTTATATCATCACTTTGTTCGTGAATAGCGCTTAAAACCCCACAAGAATTACCATCAAATTGGTATTCTCCTTTGGTGTATCCTATTTTGTTAATGACATCACGTGCAATTTTTTGAACATCTAGATATACACTACTCTTAACTTCTCCAGCCAATACTACTTGTCCTGTAGTAACTAAGGTTTCGCAAGCTACTTTCGATTTCGGATCGAATGCTAAGAAATTGTCTATTAAAGCATCACTAATTTGATCTGCTACTTTGTCTGGATGTCCTTCAGATACACTTTCTGAAGTGAATAAATATGCCATAGAAATGGTTTTATGTTTTTTGTTTGTTGCGTTAGATTTGACGTATACGTCCAGAGAAGATTACAAAATATGTAATTCACTGATTTAGCATTTAATTCTAAAATGATTTAGAATTCTTTTTTCTGAAATATTATATTTCAGAAGAGGTTGCAAGCAGTCAAATCTTTCCTCTTAATTATCGCTGCAAATGTAAACGTTTCTTTGAAATTAAAAAAAGTTATTGTTTATAAAGTATGGCGCGTTGCACAACAGAAACTGGGTATGAAATCACTTCCGGAATACTATCGCTTGTGCCTCCAGAGATACGCTTCTTTGAAGTATTTGAGACTACAATTTCAAAAATCATATGGTCTTTTTCAAAGGTGATAAAAGTAGTTAGTAGGCTGCCTCCCACATCAAAGAGGGCATACATTCGGTTATCGATAACTTTATCGTCTAAAATAATGCTATTGTTTTCATCTACAATGTATTCGCCTTTGTCTTTGTTTTTTTCTTTTAGGGTGTACAGTCGTTCTTGGCGTTGTTCGTTTTCGCCATACACCAAAGTGTATTTATAACTTCCAATACTATCGGTGGGTTGCAAATGAAATTCCATAGGGATTTCAGACCTTCCTGCATCGTTATGAATGGTTAGCGACCCGATATAATTTCCGAAGAAATCATCTGGAAAATGTATGGCTGTTTCTTGAGCTATTGCCGAATAAGTAACCAGTAAAAATAAAATAAAATAGCCTCGCATATGATTTTGTTTGTAAATTTAAGATAATCTGCAGTTTGTTTGAGTAATTTTATTGATTTCTACCCAAACCCTTCCGCGTGTCGCTGAAGCTTTAGCGGAGGTACAAAGGGATAATCAATAAAATTTTTAGTTCTTCTTTTAGGACTGAGGTAAAAACTAAAAATTTTATAAGTGAATTAAAAATTTTTATAGGTATGAAAGTAACACTAGAGCGTAAAAATGATGGCTATTTATTTGAAGCCAAAGGTAAAACTGGGGTCCCAATTTTAATAGATAATACTTCTCAAGAAAATGCACAAGGCGCTAGCCCCATGGAATTGTTATTAATGGGTGTAGGAAGCTGTAGTGCCATAGATGTGATACATATATTAGAAAAACAGCGTCAGAAAATTGATGCATATCACATAGAAGTAACAGGAGGTAGAAGAGAAGTGAAAGCTGCAAAGCCCTTTGAAAGCATACATGTGCATATTTTTTTAGAGGGAGATATCGATCCTGAGAAAGCAAAAAAAGCAGCCGATTTAAGTTTCGAAAAATATTGCTCAGTTTCTATAACATTAGAAAAATGTGTGATTGTATCTTATGAAATTACACTTAATAATAGTAAGATTGCGTACTAAACTCCTCAACCAATTACTATGTTATCAAGAAAAACAAAATATGGTTTAAAAGCACTTACGTTTCTTGCCAAACAAGAAACGGGTTTGCCTGTTCAAATTTCAAAAATTGCGGAAGCTGAGAATATCTCGTTAAAGTTTCTAGAAAGTATTTTGTTGACACTTCGCAAAAACGACTTACTTGTTTCTAAAAAAGGAAAAGGTGGTGGATACATGTTGAGAGAAGATGCCGATAAAATTAGCATCGCATCTGTGTATAGAGTTTTAGAAGGTCCTATAGCATTGGTGCCTTGTGTGAGTTTAAATTTCTATAAGAAATGTGATGACTGTCCAGACGAACATGCATGTTCAATACATCATTTTATGCTAAAAGTGAGAGACAATAACTTAAAAGTTTACGAAAACACAACAATTACCGATTTAGTTTCGGGTGGTCTTCTGTAAGTGAACAATTCAAAAATGTATTTTTCTCACTAGATTAATGCGTATCTTAGTAGTATGATTCCTAGTAAAAAAGATGTCCAAGCTGCTTTTTCAAGAGTATCACCTCATGTGCATAATACACCAGTGCTTAGTTCTAGATTACTCAACGAAATAAGTGGTGCTTCCCTATATTTTAAGTGTGAAAATTTCCAGAAAATGGGTGCCTTTAAAATGCGTGGAGCTATTAATGCTATGTTGCAAATTCCAGCAGCAAAACGTAGCAAAGGAGTTGTTACGCACAGTTCGGGGAATTTTGCGCAAGCCGTTTCTTTGGCAGCAAAAAATATTGGTATACCAGCGTATATTGTAATGCCTAATAATGCACCCCAAGTAAAGCGTGAAGCTGTTGCTGGATATGGCGGGCGCATCACACTTTCTGAGGGTACCATTACTGCAAGAGAAGCCATGGCAGAAAGAATACAAAATGAAACAGGTGCCACCTTTTTACATCCTTCAAATGATCTTGATGTAATTTTAGGACAGGGAACAGCAGCCATAGAATTGCTAGAAGCTCAGCCAAACCTTGAGCTGTTATTTACCCCAGTAGGTGGTGGTGGCTTATTAGCTGGCACAGCTTTGGCAGCTACTTATTATGGAACCAATTGTAAGGTGTATGCAGGAGAGCCTTTTGCTGCAGATGATGCTTACAGATCACTTTTGTCTGGAAAGATTGAATACAACACAAGTGTGAACACTATAGCTGATGGGTTGCGAACTCATCTTGGAGATAAAAACTTTCCTATTATTAAAGAATTGGTCTCTGGTATTATTCGTGTAGAAGAAGAGGAGATTATTGCTGCAATGAAACTACTTTGGGAACGTCTTAAAATTATTATAGAACCATCTTGTGCTGTTCCTTTTGCTGCTTTGTTAAAAGATAAAGAACAATTTTCTGGGAAACGTATTGGTATTATTCTTTCTGGAGGAAATGTTGATTTAACAAACTTGCCTTTTTAAAACCCTTCAATTTTACTTTATTTGCTGCGTGGGAAGATTATTACTAATATGTATCGCTTTATGGAGCTGTATGCTTGTTCAGGCTCAAGAAGATAACACGAATTTTTTTGTGGATGCCAACTATTTTTATGGAAGCATTTTAAGGCATAACAAGGATATTGAACATCTTATTAAAGGACATCCAGAAGGATTTATACTTGGGTATAATGTAAAAACATTTGGAACGGAGCGCTGGGAACAGGCCTATAATTATCCAGATTTTGGTGTTTCTATGGTCTATCAAAACCCACAAAATGAGGTTTTAGGAAGAACCATAGGAGTACATGGTCACTATAATTTTTATTTTCTAAAACGGAATTTGTTTTTGCGTTTGGCAACAGGAATAGCCTATGCAGAAAACCCTTTTGATATTGATGAAAATCCAAATAATAATGCTTTTGGTAGTCACATACTAGGATCTACATATTTTATGTTGGGCTACAATAAACAAAACCTGTTTAAAGGCTTTGGTGTAAAGGCTGGACTGTCTTTAATTCATTATTCAAATTCGAGTGTAAAAGCGCCCAATACAAGTATCAATACTTTTGCAGCAACCCTCGGGCTCACTTATGAAATAGATGCGGCAAACGTTCCTAATTACATACAAACTAATTCTTTTGAGAAAATTACTGAGCCCATTCATTTTAATCTAGTGCTTCGTGGTGGAGTTAATGAAGGAAGCGTAATTGGTTTGGGACAAAAGCCATTTTTTGTACTGTCTGGATATGCAGATAAACGGGTAAGCTTTAAAAGCTCTTTACAATTAGGAGTAGACTTTATGTATTCAAAATTTTTGGAGACAGAAATTGATTACAATGCGGCAGCTTTTCCAAATTCGGGTGTTACAGGAGACGAAGATTTTAAAAGAGCTGGTATTTTTGCAGGATATGAATTGCATGTAAATAGATTGTCGCTGATAGGCCAAGTAGGATATTATGTGTATTATCCTTATGATTTTGAAGGACGTATTTATTTAAGACCCGGATTAAAGTATTACATTCATAAAAAGGTGTTTGCTGTTGTAACCTTAAAGTCTCATTGGGCAAAGGCAGAAAATGTAGCTTTTGGAGTAGGGTATAGAATATAATTTGATGCGTATGAACAAAACAAGAAACATACTATGTAAGAACACCATTATTGCGTTGCTCATTGTGTTTTTGTATGGTTGTAATTCATCTTCAGGAAGTGATTGCTTCCAGGCAGCAGGAGATAGTATTACTACGAATGTTGAAGTGCCCCCTTTCTCTAAGGTGAGAACAGAAGGAGAAGTGACCTTGTTTATTCAGCAAGGAGATGTTCAAGAAGTGTCTGTCACTACTGGAGAAAATTTACTTTCAGATGTTAGCATTAGTGTTCTTGACGACACACTTATTCTAACAGATACAAATGCCTGTAACTTTGTAAGGGATTACGGTGTAACCATTATTACAGTAACTACGCCAAACCTAACGAGTATTAGAAACGCCTCTAATTATGATATACGAAGTATTGGTACCTTAAATTTTCCTGAGTTGCAACTTTCAAGCAATACCGAAGGAGGGCTGGATTCTCCAAAGAAGACTGGTGATTTTTATCTAGATATTGTAAGTGAAGAGTTGCGTGTCAATGCTAACGGACAAAGTGTGTTTTTTATGAGCGGCGCTGTTGCCAAAGCAAGAGTGAGTTTTTTAGATGAAAACCCTCGATTTGAAGGACGAAATCTAGTTGTAAATGAGTTTGATTTCTTTCAAAGAAGCGCCAATAAAATGATTGTGAATCCTCAAGAAAAATTAACAGGAAATATTGT
Source organism: Patiriisocius sp. 208BN25-11 (assembly GCF_058147145.1). Lineage (NCBI taxonomy): Bacteria > Pseudomonadati > Bacteroidota > Flavobacteriia > Flavobacteriales > Flavobacteriaceae > Patiriisocius > Patiriisocius sp. 208BN25-11. Next base: position 67,027 of record NZ_JBYVJY010000006.1, on the reverse strand, counting down.
GAGTACCGGAGATGTTATTGCTGTAAATAGACCTCCTATCGTGGAGGTTGAGATTGCCTTTACTGGACAGTTAATATTCGAATAATCTAGATCTTGGAAATGAAAAAATGGCTACTTATTTTCAATCTATTTTTTTGTAGTTATGTCTTACTATCACAGGAAGACACTGGTTCTGTAGTGAAGTATTTTTATAGTATTGAGGCAGATTATTTCTACGGAAATATTCTAGAGCACAACCCAGATTTAGGGCATCTAATATTGGGACACCCCCAGGGAATTTCAGTAGCATTTAACAAGAAAACATTTGGAGAAAAGACTTGGCAAAGACTTTATAATTACCCAGATGTGGGCTTTACATTTATATACCAAGATGCAAATGCACCATACCTTGGTAAGCAATTTAGTATCAATGGGCATTACAATTTTTATTTTCTAAAAAGAAACCTGTCACTCTCCTTAGGACAAGGATTAAGTTATATTACAGACCCTTATGATCCTGTAGATAATTTTAATAATAATGCCTATGGCACGGCGCTGGTGACTTCCATGTTCGCAAAGTTGAGTTATCGCAAAGATCGAATTATAGGAGGTTTAGGTGTGCATGCTGGGATAGAATTAATACACTTTAGCAATGGGAATTTTAGAGCGCCAAACACTAGTACCAATACAGTTGCAGCAACAATTGGAGTGCATTATGATGTTGATTCTGATCAAACACCCACGTATATTCCGAGAAAGGCAACAGATAGTGCAGGTAGTTATAAAGAGCGTATTAAATACAATGTTGTTTTTAGATCTGGAGTTAATGAAAGCAATGTAATTAGATCTGGACAGTTTCCTTTCTATGTAGCTTCTGCTTATGCAGACAAGCGCATTAATTACAAAAGCAAACTACAAGTTGGAGTAGATTTTTTCTTTATGAAATTTCTAGAAGAGTATATTCAATATAGAAGTATTGCTTTTCCCGAAGACGGATTAACAGGGGATGAAGATTATAAACAAGTCGGATTTTTTATTGGTCATGAGTTGTTATTTAACAAAACCGCTTTTGTATCTCAATTAGGATATTATGTGTATTATCCATATGATTTTGAAGGTAGAGTGTATAATAGATTAGGACTAAAACGATATGTACTAAAAGATCAGTTTTTTGCAACCATTGCTGTAAAGTCTATTTGGGCAAAAGCAGAAGCTATAGAATTTGGAATAGGAATACGAATCTAGATGAAGCACATATATTACATATTCTTACTACTGTTGTTTGCAGATTGCAATACAGAAAATGCTCCAGACTGTTTGCAAACAGCGGGCACTATTGTAGCGACAGAAGTTACTGTAGCTCCTTTTACAAAAGTACTTGTTTGGCAAGGAATACAGCTGTTTGTAAGTCAAGGAGAAACTCATAAAGTGATGGTAGAGACCGGAGAGAATTTACTTCCAGAAATAGAACTAAGTGTGGTGGATGGACAGCTCAATCTTTTTAATAATAATGGCTGTAATCTTGTGCGTGACTATGGAATTACAAAAGTATATATTACGGCTCCCAACATCCAAGAAATAAGATCAAGCTCAAGTCTGCCAATCACTAGTATTGGGGTACTGCAATTTCCAGAACTTACACTTATTAGTGAAGATCAAGGGGTTTCAGGAATTACACATACCGATGGAGATTTTAATCTTGAAGTGCAAGCAACTAGATTAAACATAGTTGCCAATGGTTTATCTCGATTTTATATTAGCGGACAAGTAACCAATGCAAACCTTCAGTTTTTTGGAGGTAATGGTGCTGTTACTGCACCTAATTTAGAAATTCAATTTGCAACCGTATTTCATAGAGGGAGTGCAGATTGGAGGATCAATCCCCAACAATCAATTCGAGGTAGTATTGTAAGTGTGGGTGATATTATTTGTAAAAATGAACCTCCTATAGTCGATGTTGAGACTCCATATCAAGGACAGCTTATTTTTGACTAGTAAGTTCTATAAAAAGCTTTTCTAAGGTAGTGTTTTTTTTGTGTAGCTGTAATATTTTGAGTCCGTTGTCATGGGCAAAATCAAATACAACACCGCGCATGTCTTCTTGAGTATCACAATAAATATGGTAATTAAAACCGCGTGTGTTATCAACCTTGTTTACGTGAGGGATCTTTCCTAGTGCAGTTTCTTCGATGCGATAATCGAATTCAACTTCAATAATTTGTTCTTTATTTTTAGAAAGTGCTTCTAAGCTCTTATCAAGAACAATACTTCCTTTATTAATAATAATGACACGTTCGCAAATGGCTTCCACCTCTTGCATGATATGGGTTGATAATACAATGGTTTTTCCTTTTCCTTCACCTCCTAGACTTTTAATTAAAGCTCTAATCTCTACCAATTGGTTTGGGTCTAATCCTGTAGTAGGTTCGTCAAGGATTAACACTTGAGGATCGTGTAACAAAGCATTTGCAAGTCCTACACGTTGTCTATATCCTTTGGAGAGTTGTTTTATTTTTTTTCCAGCCTCTGGTGTAAGACCAGTTTGATCAATCACTTTGGTTACTTGCTCTTTAGAAATATGGTAGACATTTGCATTAAATTGTAAGTACTCACGTACATACATGTCTAGATATAAAGGATTGTGTTCTGGTAAATAGCCTATGCTTTTTTGAACTTCTTTTTGTTGCAAAGAAACATCAAATCCATTTACGATGGCCACCCCTTCATTGGCGGGTAAAAAAGTGGTGAGTATTTTCATCATGGTAGATTTTCCAGCACCATTAGGGCCTAAAAAACCAACAATTTCTCCTGGAGCAATACTAAATGAAATAGCATCTAACGCTTTTTGATTGTTGTAATTTTTAGAGATGTTTTTAACTTCTATTGACATGGAATATGGATGTATTGCAAAAATACAGTATTAAAAAAAGGATAAAAAATTTTGTTGTTGTATAGAATTATTTACTTTCGTACCATATAAACGAACAATGAACAATTTACGTACATTTTATAACTTTTGGTATTTCTTCTTTTTTACGAAGCGAGACGGGGTTATTGTGTAGATAATTAATAACAATATAATTTTAAAATCCCGGATATAGCATCTGGGATTTTTTTTGTTCAAAAATTAAAATAGTATGTCATTAAAAATAGCCATTCAGGGTATTGAAAGTAGTTTTCATGACCTTGCCGTACAGCAGCTTTTTCCAGAGAAAAAAGTAAACTTAGTAACATGTTCTTCTTTTCGAGAGGTTGCAGATTCTTTAGAAAAGTATCGCGCAGATTTTGGCGTTCTCGCTATTGAAAATACCATAGCGGGATCTATTTTGCCTAACTACAATTTAATCGATGGAGGTGATTTTAAAATTCTTGGGGAAACCTTTTTAACGATTGACATGTATCTTATGGCACTAGAAGGGCAAACAATACATGATATAGATGAGGTGCATTCTCATCCTGTTGCATTACAACAATGCAGTGAGTATTTAAAAAGGTTACAACCCTATTGTAAGATTATTGAAGGAAAAGATACGGCTTCTGAGGCTAAAAATATTGTAGAAAAGAAATTAAAAGGAGTTGCTGCCATTGGAGGAAAACAAGTAGCACAAGCATATGGATTAACAATTTTAGATGCTAATATTCAAACTATTAAAGAGAATAAAACTCGATTTGTAGTGATTGGCAGAAAAGAGGGAGATGAAACAGGAACCAACAAGGCTACTTTAAAATTTCAGTTAGATCATAAAATAGGAAGTCTGTCTAATATATTACAGTTGTTGAGTACCTTTGAAATTAATTTAACCAAAATACAATCCTTCCCAATAGAGGGAAAACCTTGGCAATATGCCTTTTTTGTTGATGTGTTATTTAACAATTATAGCATTTTTAAAGAAGTTACTTTATTACTAGAAAAAGCAGTTAAAGAATTAAAAATATTGGGAGTTTACAAACAGAATTTGCAAAATGCTCCAACAGAGCTAGAAAAAGAATTGATATATGGAGAATAAGAAAGAATTACGCACTTGGTTAAATAAGATGGAACTAGTACACCCCTTGGTGATCGCTGGACCTTGTAGTGCTGAAACTGAAGAACAAGTATTAAAAATTGCACACCAGTTAAAAGATACAGATACTACGGTGCTAAGAGCGGGTATATGGAAACCTAGAACACGCCCTGGAAATTTTGAAGGCGTAGGTGCACTAGGTCTTAAGTGGTTGCAAAGAGCGAAAGACGAGACGGGTCTGTTAACAACTACAGAGGTTGCGAATGCGAATCATGTAGATCTTGCGTTACAACACGATGTAGATATTTTATGGATTGGCGCACGTACCACAGTATCGCCATTTATTGTTCAAGAAATAGCAGATGCTTTAAAAGGAACCGACAAAACGGTGCTAATTAAGAACCCTGTAAACCCAGATTTAGCATTGTGGCTTGGTGCTGTAGAGCGTTTTTATGAAGCAGATGTGAAAAACTTAGGAGTCATTCACAGAGGATTTTCTACCTATGAAAAAAACACCTATCGCAACAATCCTGAATGGCAAATACCCATCGATTTGCAAAATAGATTCCCAGATTTGCCACTTATTTTAGATCCATCTCACATTGCAGGCAGACGTGATCTTATATTCGATTTATGTCAAACCGCATTAGATCTCAATTACGATGGTTTGATGGTAGAAACGCATTTCGATCCTGATAATGCTTGGAGTGATGCAAAGCAACAAATTAGGCCAGGTACTCTAGAGCAAATGACCTTAGATTTACGCATTAGAGTGCAAGAAGGAGATGCGGTAGAGTTTAAAAATAAATTGAATACCCTACGTACTAAAATAGATGTACTAGATCATCAGCTTATAGAAACATTAGGTAAGCGCATGCGCATATCGGATGATATAGGAGCCCTTAAACAGGCAAATAATGTTGCCATTCTACAAACAAAGCGTTGGAATGAAATTTTAGGAAAAATGATTCTGGAAGGGGAGGAGTATCAATTAAGTGAAGAGTTTATTTTAAAGATATACAAAGCCATTCATCAAGAGTCTATTAACCATCAAAAAAACATTGTAAATCCTTCGTAGGCTATGGTGTATCTCTCATTTTTTTCTCAACTTTACACTTCATGAAAGGAGTTGTCTATAAATCTACTGGAAGTTGGTATACCGTGAAAGGGACCGATGACATCTTTTATGAGTGTAGAATTAAAGGAAAGTTTAGAATAGAAGGAATTAAAAGTACCAATCCAATTGCGGCTGGAGATCATGTTGTTTTTGAAGTAGAAACCAAGGGGGATGAAACTATTGGCGTGATTCATAAAATTGAGCCAAGAGAGAATTACATCATTCGTAAATCGGTTAATTTATCGAAGCAAACCCATATTATTGCCGCCAATGTCGATGTGGCTTTTTTGCTGGTAACTTTAAATAATCCACCTACGTTTACTTCTTTTATAGATCGTTTTTTGGTCACTGCAGAGGCCTATCATATCAAAGCAGTTTTGTTGTTTAATAAAATAGATACCTACAACGAAGAAGAAACACTAGAGATCAAATACCTTGCAGCTTTGTATCGAAGTATTGGCTATGAATGTCTCGGTATTTCTGCTACAACCGGTAAAAATATAAACAAGGTTAAAGAAATGATGCAGGGCAAAGTAGCTATGTTTTCTGGCCATAGTGGGGTAGGGAAATCAACGCTTGTAAATGCTTTAGAACCTAGTTTGTCTTTAAAGACTTCTGAAATTTCCTCCCAACACCAACAAGGACAACATACTACAACATTTGCAGAAATGTTTGATTTGTCTTTTGGCGCCAAAATAATCGATACCCCAGGGATAAAAGGTTTTGGTGTGGTAGAAGTAGAAAAGGAAGAATTAGGCGATTATTTTCCAGAATTTTTTGATTTAAAAGAACACTGTAAATTCAATAATTGCTTGCATACAGAAGAGCCTAAATGTGCTGTAAAAGATGCGCTAGAAAATGATACCTTGGCCTGGTCTCGCTATAAAAGTTACCTTCAAATTCTAGAAGGTGAAGAAGAACATTTCAGAAAAGATATTTATAATTCAAAAGAGTAGTTGCTTTTTTTCTTCGGAAATAGGAGCACCTTACGTTGCGTTAGTTTATGAGAGTAGTGATTCAAAGAGTAAAAGAAGCTTCTGTAAGTGTTGCGGGAACTAACATTTCAGCAATACAAAAAGGCTTCCTTATTTTGTTAGGTATTGAAGCTGCAGATACTCAAGAAGATATTGAATGGTTGGTGGGTAAAATATCAAAATTACGAGTGTTTTCAGATGCTGAAGGTGCTATGAGCTTATCTATTCAAGATATAGATGGGGATGTACTGGTGGTAAGTCAGTTTACGTTATATGCAAGCACTAAAAAAGGGAATAGACCCTCTTTTATAAAAGCGGCTAGACCTGATGTAGCTATTCCTCTTTATAAAGCTTTTGTGAAACTCATGGAGCATACCTTAGCAAAAAAAATATCGACAGGACAGTTTGGTGCCATGATGGATATAGCACTCATAAATGATGGTCCTGTTACCATAACAATCGATTCAAAGCACAAAGAATAATGGATATTAAAAATGCACAACAAGCCGTAGATACCTGGATTAAAAACCACGGAGTTCGCTATTTTAACGAGCTTACTAATATGGCGCAACTTACCGAAGAAGTTGGGGAAGTAGCACGTATCATCGCAAGGCGCTATGGAGAACAAAGTGAAAAAGAGAGTGATAAAAATAAAGACCTCGGAGAAGAATTGGCAGATGTAGTCTTTGTAGTTTTGTGCTTGGCTAACCAAACTGGAGTCGATTTACAAGATGCTTTTGATAAGAAACTTGATCTTAAAACAAAACGTGATCACGATAGACACCACAATAACGAAAAATTAAAATAATGTTTAAAAGAATAACCTCTCATAAGGGCTTTTGGAAATCTGTGGTGATGCTTACGTTGGCTTTTGCTATTGTGTTCTTTTTTATTCAATGGGCATTTACAGGTTTTAATAGCGGTTTTTTACAAGTGAGTCCAAGAACAGTTTTAGCATTGCTTGTAGGGGGAGTTATCTATGGTTTTGTAATGACTTATGGTAAGTTTTGGGCAAAGCTAAAACAGCAAGATCAAAAAAGATCATGATAGCTGCATTATCAAAGTATAGAACCACCCTTGAGGCTTCTTTGGTACTTTCTGGATCGAAGAGTGAAAGTAATAGATTGCTCATTTTACAAGCATTGTATCCTTCCATTACTATCGATAATCTTTCTACTAGTGATGATACCAAAGTACTACAAAAGGCTCTTTCTTTAAGTGAAAATGTATTAGATATACATCACGCAGGTACTGCTATGCGTTTTTTAACGGCATATTTGGCAGCTACTACTCAAAAAGAAGTGGTGCTTACTGGAAGTAAAAGAATGCAAGAACGCCCTATAGAAGTATTAGTTACTGCATTACGTGATTTAGGGGCACAAATTGAATATACGGCTACAGAAGGATATCCACCTATCAAGATAGCACCTGCTAGGCTAGGAAATAAGGTCACCATTCAAGCCCATGTGAGTAGTCAATACATCTCAGCTTTGTTGCTCATTGGTTCTCAACTAGAGGGCGGTTTAACAATTACCCTGGAAGGTGCTATTACCTCAAGACCTTATATAGAAATGACACTAGCACTTTTACACCAAATAGGCGTGTCTAGCTCTTTTGAAGGACAACAAATACAAGTAATGCCTTGTAAAGAGGACTTAAAAAAGAACATAACGGTGGAGTCAGATTGGAGCTCTGCTTCCTATTTTTATGGTTGTGTTGCTTTGTCAAAAAACGAACATATCACCTTGTCAAATTTCAAAGAAAATAGCTTGCAGGGTGATACTGCTTTGGTGAGTTTATATCAAAAACTAGGTGTTACAACAACGCGTTTAAATGAAAATACTATAGTTCTTTCAAAGAATAGTGACACGATAGAAGGCGTTTTTAAGGCAGATTTAATACGCACGCCAGATATAGCCCAAACCCTAGCAGTTACCTGTTTTGGCTTAGGGATTGCTTGCGAGTTAACGGGACTCCATACCTTAAAAATCAAGGAAACAGATCGGTTGTTGGCCTTGCAAAAAGAACTTACAAAGTTTGGCGCTACTGTAAAAGTAACAGAAGATACCTTGCAACTGGCAGCACATACCCTAGACTTTAATACTATTGCAGATTCAATTACCATACAAACCTATCAAGATCATAGAATGGCGATGGCCTTTGCGCCCTTAGCTCAGGTAACCTCTTTTTGCATCGAAGATCCAATGGTAGTCACAAAGTCGTATCCAGATTTCTATAAAGACCTAAAGAAAATAGGAATTAGAACTCAATTTTCAGAAGCATAAGTACTTCGGAAATATGAGCTGCATGGTCATGCTTTAGGGTGTTTTTAACCCGCTAACATTTCCGAAGAGAAAATACTTTCAATAATAAATGCTCATTTACTTGACAAGGCCTATCTCCAGATTGTATATTTGCTGCTTTTGATTTAAAATTCACACGATATTCTATGAAATTATCACACTTTCAATTTGATTTACCAAACGAATTATTAGCAGAGTACCCTGCTGAGAATAGAGACGAAGCTCGACTAATGGTCTTAAATAGAAAAGAGCAAACTATTGAGCATAAAATGTTTAAAGATCTTATCAATTATTTTGATGAAGATGATGTGTTGGTGATGAATAACACAAAGGTTTTTCCAGCACGTTTGTATGGAAACAAAGAAAAAACAGGTGCGAGAATTGAAGTATTTTTACTGCGCGAGCTAAATGCAGAAACCCGTTTGTGGGATGTACTAGTAGATCCAGCACGTAAAATACGAATTGGAAATAAGCTGTACTTTGGTGATGACGAAACACTAGTAGCAGAGGTAATTGATAATACTACGTCTAGAGGTAGAACGTTACGCTTCTTGTTTGATGGTTCGTATGAAGAGTTTAGAAATAAATTAACAGAGCTTGGTGAAACACCACTTCCAAAATACATTAAAAGAGATGTAGAGCCAGAAGATGCAGAGCGTTATCAAACTATTTTTGCCAAAGAAGAAGGGGCAGTAGCAGCACCAACTGCTGGATTGCACTTTTCTAAACATTTATTGAAGCGTCTAGAAATTAAAGGAGTTGATTTTGCTGAGGTTACATTACATGTTGGCTTAGGTACTTTTAGCGCCGTTGAGGTAGAAGATTTATCGAAACACAAAATGGATAGCGAAGAAATGCGCATTGACCAAAGTAGTGTGGATATTATTAATAGAGGTATTGAAAAGCAAAGAAGAATTTGTGCTGTAGGTACCACCGCAATGCGAGCATTAGAAAGTTCGGTGTCTTCTCAACACACATTAAACCCTTATTCTGGATGGACCAATAAGTTTATTTTTCCTCCTTACGATTTTAGTATTGCAAATGCTATGGTCACTAATTTTCATACCCCAAAATCAACCTTATTAATGATGGTGTCTGCGTTTGCAGGACATGAATTTATTAAGAAGGCATATGAGGAAGCTATCAAAGAAAAATATCGTTTTTTCTCATATGGTGATGCTATGTTGATTATATAATTTGGTATTCCAATATTTTTTTAAAAAGCGCTGCTATGCATATGGTGGCGCTTTTTTGTATTTGCCGCATTTTATAGTGGCTATTTGCTTGAAATAATGTATTTTAGTTGAGTTATTGTAATTTCTAATACTCTAATGAAAAAAACAGCTTTCATAATCTTGATTCTCTTAATGGCTTTGCCGCTTTTTGCGCAAAATCCAATAAGCTGGGATATGGACCTAGAAGCTAGTTCTGAAATCATTGAATTGACTGACATTGATATTGAAGAAATTGCACAAGAAGATGCTTTAAATGATCTATACAAAGATCAACCTTGGCGCTATGGTATTGAAAGAGAATTGACTATAGATATAAATACCCATGGTGTTTGGACTGAGCTTCCCGATGATGGAGGTCGTGTTTGGACTGCGGGTATAAAATCTCCAGAAGCAATTAATTTAAGTGTAAAGTTTAACGATATCTTTATTCCACAAGGAGGCCGTCTCCAGATGTTTAATGGCGATAGAACAGACTTCTCAAGGTCTTATGGAGCCTCAGAAAATACGCCAAACAATAAATTGAGTTCTTGGTTTGTTGAGGGAGATGTTATATGGATAGAGTACTTTGAACCTGCAGGAGTAACACAAATCACACGATTAAATATTGGCAGCATTATCCACGGATATAGAATGGGTAGAGTTACTCAATTTGTAGATCAAACACGAGGATTTAACGATAGTGGTGCCTGTAATTATGATGTAAATTGTCCAACTGGAGATGACTTTAGCGGGTATAAGGATGTTGTAAAAAAATCTGTTGCCTTACTAACCTTAGGAAACGGGTATTTATGTTCCGCTTCTTTGATAAACAATACAGCAGAAGATAAAAAACCTTTTTTGTTAACAGCAAATCATTGTTTGCAAAATAGTGATCCAACTTATTGGACAGTTCGTTTTAATTGGATGAGTCCTAGTCCTGTGTGTGCAGAAGAATTACCAAGTATAGATATACAAACAAACTTTACCATAAGCGGTGCAACCCTTCGTGCTAATAACTCGTTGAGTGACTTTGCTTTGGTTGAATTGGTAAATCCTGTTCCATCTTCTTGGGATATAGCTTTTGCTGGTTGGGATGTAAGCGATACAGCTCCTTTGTTTGAGGTTGGTATTCATCATCCTAATGGAGATATCATGAAAATTTGTAGAGACGATGATGGTGCTGTAAAGGAGAACGCAAATGGAACTCAGGTTTGGCTCATTGGTGGCGCCTCTGTTGGAACGGGTAATGGTTGGGAAATTGGTACAACAGAAAGTGGTTCTTCTGGTTCTCCTCTTTTTAATGAGTCGGGTAGAATTATTGGTCAGTTATATGCGGGGCAGTCTAATTGTAATGGCACTGAGAATAACAATGATTATGATATTTATGGACGTATCGGGGTGTCGTGGGATGCTGGAAATTCGCCAGAAACAAGATTAAAGGATTGGTTAGATCCAATAAATTCTGGACAGATTACTACCGAGTCACTTCAAAATATTCTTGGTTTACCAGACAATCAATTAATTGGTGTGTTAGAGATTTACCCAAATCCTGCAACAACAGCTATTACTATAAACAATACAAGATATCCAAACCTAGTGTATGGATTTTACAGTACTACAGGGCAGCGCCTCATGGGTGGTTCTCTTTCAAACACAAATAATGTGATGAACATAGAAAATTGTGCTAATGGAATATATTTTCTACATTTAATTGATGAGGATACGAATCAGCAAATCACAAAAAAAATAATTATTGACAAATAACTTTCTTCTGAAATGTTAGAAAAATGTCGTTTCTTAAAAGAATAAGAAGCGATTTTTTTATTCCTGAAATTCGCGTTAAATAATAGTATTTTTGTAACACCATGAGTGAGACTAAAAAAGACATACGAGCATTATCTAAACAAGAATTACGTGCTTTCTTTGAGAGTACAGGAGATAAAGCATTTAGAGGGAATCAAGTATATGAGTGGCTATGGAGCAAGAGTGCCCATACATTTGAAGAGATGACCAATTTGTCTAAAGAAACAAGAAATCATTTAGAGGAGCATTTTGTAATTAATCATATAAAGGTAGATACCATTCAAAGAAGTACCGATGGTACCATCAAAAATGCCGTAAAGCTCCATGATGGTCTTATTGTAGAATCGGTGCTTATTCCAACCGAAGCTAGAACTACTGCCTGTGTTTCATCTCAAGTTGGATGTAGTTTGGATTGCAAATTTTGTGCAACGGCAAGGTTAAAACGTATGCGTAATTTAAATCCTGATGAAATTTATGATCAGGTTGTTGCTATAGACAGGGAAAGTAAATTATATCACAATAAACCTTTGTCTAATATCGTCTTTATGGGGATGGGAGAGCCACTGATGAATTATAAAAATGTACTGGCTGCTATCTCAAAAATCACCTCTCCAGAAGGTTTAGGAATGTCTCCTAAAAGAATTGTAGTGTCTACTTCTGGTGTTCCAAAAATGATTAAAAAAATGGCAGATGATGAAGTTAAGTTTAACTTGGCTGTTTCATTACATTCTGCAATACAAGAAACAAGAGAGCAAATTATGCCTTTTGCAAAGTCTTTTACCTTAGAAGACCTAAAAGATGCACTTATCTATTGGTATGAAAAAACTTCAAAAAAAGTAACCTACGAGTATGTGGTTTGGAAGGGTATTAATGATGCTAAAAAAGATGTACAAGCCCTAATTAGATTTTGTAGCTATGTTCCTTGTAAGGTAAATATCATAGAGTATAATCCTATTGATGATGGTGTGTTTCAGCAAGCTAGCACAGAGGGGCTTGAGATGTATATTTCTATGTTAGAAAAGGCTAGAATACCAGTGACAGTTCGAAGGAGTAGGGGGAAAGATATTGATGCGGCTTGTGGCCAATTGGCAAACAAACAATAAATAAAAAGAGCACTATTTTCATAGCGCTCTTTAATAATATGTAGTTTCTAATTTCTTAGATTACTTTACAAATTTGAAAGTCTTTTCAGCACCATCAATTGCTACAGTAGCGATGTAAACTCCAGTGTTAAGACCACTAAGGTTTACTTGAGCATTTGTAGAAGATAAGTTCTGAGAAATAACTTGCTTTCCAGAGATGTCATATACCATTACACTGTTCATCGCAGAAGTTGCTTTCAAGTTTAGTTGGTTGTCAGCTACAAACTGTACAAATCCGTTAAATGCTTGATCGTCTGTTCCTAATGTTTCACCAACAGTTACAGTAGCTTCTGGAGTTGCATCAAAAGCAAAACCTTTCACAGTATAGGTTCCTGTAGCAGCGTCAGTTGTAAAGTCCATGTGTACCCATCCAAAGTGAGAGTTTCCAGCGAAATCAAAAACAAGACCTAAATATACATCTTCTTCAGTTCCACAAAACTCAGAGTTACTGTAAGCACATCCGTAAAAGTTTAAATCTCCTCTTACACCAGCATCTGTTCTTGGGCTAGCAGTATCAATCTCGTCTCCAGCAAACAATAATTGAGGGTATTGGTAGTTACCAGCTGGTATACCAACAAAAGCTCCTCCGTTAGGGTTGTCCATTTCGTCTCTTGGTCTAGTTACAAAAGAAAGACCACCTGCAGCTTCTGCGATTGTGATAGAGAAATCTGCAGTTCCATCATCGTTTAAATCAATGTTGTAACGTCCACCGTTAGCATCACCAGGAGCTAAAGTAGTATCTTCAACATCTGTGTAAACAATTTGTCCAGAAGCAACAGCAGTAGCTAAGATAGCAGCTGACATTGACGAATAATTTCTTAATTTTTTTGTAGTAATTTTTTTCATTATTGATAATTATTAAGTTACATTGTTTCTAAAAAAAAAAGGGCTTTAACTCACTATAATTCTTAGAATTTGAGATAAATTTACCTAAATTTTAACACAAGACAAAATATTTAGAATATAATTAAGAAAGTATGACTAAAAAGAAGGTTGATCCTAAGGCAGAAATAGAGATAAAAAACATTCCAGTTAGCGGTTCTTTATCGTTGTTGGCATTTGGTGATGTTGCCTTTAAACAGTGGCGTAAGGTGAAAGTAGAGGCTAATATTTCAAAAAGAAAATAATTGATAATTGATGAAGAAAAAAAATAAGTTTTTAGTAATAGGTTGGGATGCTGCAGATTGGCAAATAATTGGTCCTTTATTGGCAAAAGGGCTCATGCCTTCGCTAAAAAAAATTATCGATAATGGTGTTTACGGAAATATGAGTACCATGAACCCGCCTTATTCTCCAATGCTGTGGACTTCTGTGGCAACAGGTAAAACAGCAGATAAGCATGGAGTCTTAGGTTTTGTAGAAATCATGCCAGATTTGGGAGGTGTTCGCTCTGTAACAACACACTCTAGAAAGACCAGAGCTCTCTGGAATATTATGCATCATGAAGGGTATAAAAGTAATCTAGTAGGTTGGTGGCCTAGTTTTCCAACCGAGCCTATAAATGGGGTAGTCATTTCTGATAAATTTCAGAAAGTACATGCAGATCCAGAAAAGAGAAAACCCATACATCCAGATGCAATTCATCCTAAAGAAGAAATGAAAAACTTTCATGATTTAAGGATGTTCCCTACAGAAGTAACTCCAGAGCATATATTGCCTTTTATTCCAAATGCTGCAAAAATTGATCAGAGTAAAGATCATTTACTTGTTGCTTTTGCAAATATTCTTGCACACAACGTTTCTGTGCATAATGCAGCTACACGTTTATTAAGGACAAGTGAATGGGATTTTATGGCTGTATACTTTGATATGATAGACCATTTTTGCCATACATTTATGAAGTTTCATCCTCCAAAACAAAACGGAGTAGAGCAAGATAAATATGAAATCTATAAGGAAGTCATCAATGGAGCTTACCGCTTCCAAGACATGATGTTGGGAAGAAAACTTCAACTTATTGATGAGGATACCACGGTTTTAGTGATGAGTGACCACGGTTATGAATCTGGTGATAGACGTATTTTAGACATGCCCAAAATTAACGCGGCGCCAGCTTTGGAGCATAGAAATTTTGGGATGTTTGCTGCCATGGGGCCAAACATCAAGAAAAACACAAAACTTTACGGGTTAGGCTTAATGGATATTGCACCTACCATTTTACACCATTTTAACTTACCTATTGGTAAGGACATGGATGGTAGGGTTATTGGCGAAATGTTTGAGGATTTTCAAACTCCAAAATATATAGAAAGTTGGGATAAAGTCGAAGGAGATTTCGGAGAGCTAGATAAAGATACAGAGGTAGATGCATTGTCAGATCAGGAGGCAATGCAACAGCTTATTGAATTAGGATATATTGACGCGCCAGATGAAGATAGAACGACAGCAATTCATAAAACAAAATGTGACCTCCAACACAACTTAGCAACAGTGTATAAGGGAAATAGAAATTATGATAAAGCCGAAAAGATATTATTAGAATTAATTCAAGAAAAGGAGCCAATAGATGTAACAGAATTCTACAGAGATCTTGTAGCTATTAATATCGCAAAGAAAGATTTTCTTAAAGCTGCAGAGTATTTTGATAAAATGAAGAAAGTAAATACCAAAATAAGGTATAACCTTTTCTTTATTGAAGCCGAAATTTTAGAAGGATTGGGCTATACGGATAAAGCGTTGGCAGTTTTACAAGCTGCTTTAAAAGAAAGATCCGATATTTCTGAGCTTTGGTATCGTGTGGGTATTCTTCAGTATAAAATGGGAGACTTTACTCTTGCACGAACTTCTTTTGAAGGTGCTATCGATAGAATGCAAGACATGGCAAAATACCATCGCGTATTGGCAGAAACACTCTATAAACTAAAAGAATACGAAGAGGCAGTAGACTATGCTATTACTAGTATTGAGTTAGTGCATAATGTTGCTGCGGCGCATTACATTCTTGCACAATCACTTGAGAAACTTGGAGATTTAGAAAATGCAAAAATGGCTTACACTACTGCTGCTAGTTTAACCAAGATGAAAAGTGCTAAAGAAAAAATGGCACTTGAAAATATAGAAGAAAAACTTAAAGAAGTAGCTCTTGTAGACAAAAGTACCACGAAATACAGAGAGAATCAAATTGTATTGGTATCGGGTCTTCCAAGATCTGGAACTTCTTTAATGATGCAGATGCTAAATAAGGGTGGTTTAGAGCCTCTAGTAGATGGCGTGCGAGAAGCTGATATTTCAAACCCAAAAGGGTATTTTGAGTACGAACCCGTCATGAAACTGCATACCGACAATACCTGGTTGGGAGATGCTCAAAATAAAGTGGTTAAAATTGTAGCTCCGCTCTTAAAATATCTAGATCCGCAATACAGATACAAAATTATTTTTATGAAGCGTGACCTTCCAGAAATTATAAAGTCACAAAGAGTAATGACCGGTAAAGATGATGGAGACATGCCAATAACATTGTTTAATTCGTATGTGAGATTACTTCAAAACATAGAGAGTTGGAAAGAACAAGAGCCAAACATCGAAATGATATATGTGGATTATAAAGAAACCCTTGAAAATCCTAATAAAACATTAGAGAAAGTAACTAGTTTTATAGGGACACCTCTAGATACAGAGGCAATGGCTAGTTGTGTAGATAGATCTCTTTATAGAAACAAAGGCACTAAATAAATTGTATTGCCTTGTCTAACAAAACCCAATAGCATTTTTTTGTGTTATTGGGTTTTACTTTTTAGCTATCTTTGAACTACACATGAAAGTCGTCGCGCAAATAAAACTTCCTATAGAAGATGAAATGGAACTTTTCGAAAAGAAATTTTCGAACTCCATGACTTCCAAAGTGTCGCTTCTTAATAGAATTACACATTATGTTGTAAATAGAAAAGGAAAACAAATGCGACCCATGTTTGTGTTCTTAATTGCCAAAATGAATAATGATGGTGTAGTTAACGAACGTACTTATAGAGGAGCCTCAGTCATCGAACTTATTCACACTGCAACCTTAGTCCATGATGATGTTGTAGATGATAGTGACCGAAGAAGAGGGTTCTTCTCCATCAATGCGCTCTGGAAAAATAAAATTGCCGTCTTAGTTGGGGATTTTTTATTATCGAAAGGCTTATTGCTTTCTATAGATAACAATGATTTCGATTTGCTTAAAATTATCTCAGTAGCAGTACGTGAAATGAGTGAAGGCGAACTCCTTCAAATAGAAAAGGCAAGAAGTTTAGACATTACAGAAGCTGTCTATTTTGAGATTATTCGTCAAAAAACAGCAACGCTCATTGCAGCCTGCTGTGCTATGGGAGCAAAATCTGTAGAAGCTAACCCCGAGCAAGTAGAGGCCATGCGTACCTTTGGGGAACTCATTGGTATTGCTTTTCAAATTAAAGACGACTTGTTTGACTACGGAAGTGCAGCTATAGGGAAACCTACAGGAATAGATATAAAGGAGCAAAAAATGACGCTCCCACTTATTTATGCCCTCAACAATGCAAGTCCAAAAGAGAAAAGCTGGCTTATTAATTCGGTAAAAAATCATAACAAAGATAAAAAGCGTGTCAAAGAAGTGATTGCCTTTGTAAAAGAGCATGGCGGTCTCCAATATGCTGTTACGCAAATGAAAGATTACCAGCAACGAGCTTTGAAAATTCTTCATACCTATCCAAGTTCACCTTACAGAGATGCTCTAGAGCTTATGGTGAATTATGTTATTGAGCGAAAGAAATAGAATTAATTTGTCTTCGGAAATTTTATTGGGTGTAAATTGCTTTAAAACAATAAGTTAGAGACTGCATCTTGACTTTTTTAATTATTTTCAATTTTTTAGGCAACCAAAACAAAAGATCCTGCGTCTTTAAAAATAGAAACCATCGCATCGCGTATTTTGAAACTCATTTCATTACATAAAAACTATACATCTCTCATTGCCAAAGCTGGTAAAAATGATAGAAGAGCACAGCAACAATTGTTTGAGCTTTTTTCTCCTAAGATGTTAAGCGTTTGTAGAAAATACATGAAGTCTACAGAGCGAGCAGAAGAAGTAATGATTACGGGTTTCTTTAAAGTATTTACCAACCTACAATCGTTTAAAGCCGAAGGTAGTTTTGAAGGATGGATACGCCGAATTATGGTAAATCAATGTATTTCGCAACTACGAAAAGATAAAAAGTTAGATTTTAATGATACTACAGTGATAGAAAACTCTATAGAACACGTATCGTATCAAGAAACAAATTTTGAAGTAGACGAAATTCAAAAAATCATAGACACCTTACCTAATGGTTATAAAACAGTTTTTGTCTTGCATGCCATTGAAGGATACAAACATAGCGAAATAAGTGAGCTATTACAGATTAGCGAAAGCACTTCTAAAACACAGTTGTTTAAAGCGCGAAAGCTATTACAAAAGCAAATTACAGCACAACAAAAAATAAAGTATGGAACCCACTAAATTTGAAGAGCACAGCCGAGAGAAGTTTGAGGAGCGCGAATTACAGCCTTCTGCGACTGCTTGGGATCGCCTAGAAAAAATGTTGGATGCAGAAGCACCCACAAAGAAAAAATCACCTTTTCCTTGGTTTGCCATTGCGGCTTCATTTGTAGGATTTGTGATTATCGCCTCTATAGTTTTTAAGAACTCAGACAAGATTGGTAGCCCCGATTTTGTAGAAGAAACAACTCCTACAGAAGTGCTAGAAACTAAAGGAGTAATTCCTCAAGAAAACAAAATAATACAAACAGAAGAACAAACAGAAGGCTTAGCAAGTACTAATGAAACCACAAACAACGTCGAGTCAAACCAAGAAGCTGTTAAGCAAAAAGGAACTGCAATCCAATACAATACTTCAGAAAAAGAAAGGGTAGCATCTGCAGCTAATGCAAACAAAAAGCAAGCAGCACCTAATAAACAACAACAAAAATCTGGAGCAGTACCATTTCAGAAACCTAAAAATGCAATTGCATACCATACAACTGTAAAGGAAGAAGTGCCAATACCTATACCTAACATTTCAGAAAATAAATTAAATCCGAATTCTAATAAAACGCCAGAAGTAGGAAAGGAAGCAATTGCAACAACTGATGCTGCAAAAGCCACAGATGTAGATGCTCTTTTAAAGCAAGCGCAACAAAAGTTAAAAGAAAACTCAGATTTAAAAACTCAAAAAGTAGATGCCATGGCTTTGCTGGGAGATATCGAGTTAAACAGGGAGCAGTCGTTACGTACAAAGGTTATATATGCATTAGGCGAAGGGTTTGAATACGTAAAATCTAACGTGGTAGCAACGGGTAACTAATACCAACAAAAAACAAAATAATTCATTCATCAATCATGTAGTGTCATACTCCCGCGCTTCGGCGGGGGAGGGTACCTACGTAATCATTAAAAAAAAACAATATGAAATCAATTACATTTATTACAGGAATTGCATTGTGGATAGCCTCAAGTATGCTGGCCATAGCTCAAGAAACAGAAACCGTAGACGAGAGTGTTCTAGAACGAATTGAAACGCTCGAAAAGGGAAAGCAAGAAATTATTGACGAAGAAAAAAGATTGCTTTCCAACGAGGTGAGCGACATTGAAGACCGTCTCGCTGCCAATGAAATTTCTGCCGACGAAGCTGAAAATTTAAAGCAAGAAGTTGCCAAGAAAAGAGCTTTAAATATCGAAAACAAGACAGCTATTTTAGATAATAAAATTGCTTTATTGCGCCGCAATGGAGGTGATTATGATTCCTTTAATGTGAAAGTGAAATTTAATGACAAGAAGATTTTTAGGAGCGATGGACATGTGTCGAGTCATTTAAATAGAACGTTTTCTTCAACAGTAATCTCTTTTGGTCTCAATAACGCTATCATTGACGGACAGTCTTTAGATGATTCTCCATACAGAGTAGGGGGTAGTAGATATTTTGAAATTGGACATGCTTGGACGACTCGAGTGTTGAAAAATGCTGGTTGGTTTAGAGTAAAATACGGATTGTCATTTCAGTTCAATGGGTTAAAGCCTGAAGGAAATAAATATGTGGTGACAACCAGTGGAACACCAGTATTAGAAGAATATCCTTTAGACCTTGATAAATCTAAAATACGCCAAGACAACTTGGTAATTCCATTACATTTTGAGTTTGGTCCAGCAAAAAGAGTAGAGAAGAATGGTAAAACATACTTTAATACCCATAGCCAAGTAAAAATTGGATTGGGTGGATATGCCGGATTAAATTTAAACACCATCCAGAAGCTAAAATTTGAAGAAAACGGTCAAGACGTAAAAGAAAAGACAAAGCTAAATTCATCTACCAACAACTTTGTATATGGTTTGAGTGGTTATTTTGGCTGGGATACCATGTCTCTATACGTAAAGTATGATCTAAATCCGATCTTTAAAAACGGGCCAGAACAGCGTAATGTTTCTGCCGGAGTTCGATTTGATTTCGACTAATTTTTTATGTGTTAGTTAGTCTTTAAAAGCGTTGTGTAAACAGCGCTTTTTTTTATGCTGAAATATGACACACATTTTATATATTGACAGTTCATTTGTGTAGTTTTACATTCTTGTTTGATACCTATGATAAGTCGATCCACCATAGATACTGTTTTTGAAACTGCTCGCGTAGAGGAGGTAATTGGCGATTTTGTACAACTCAAAAAATCGGGTAGTAACTTTAAAGGATTAAGTCCGTTTAGTGAAGAAAGAACACCCAGTTTTATGGTGTCGCCAGTAAAGCAGATCTGGAAAGATTTCTCCAGTGGTAAAGGAGGCAATGCGGTTACCTTTTTAATGGAACATGAACATTTCACCTATCCTGAAGCCATCAAGTATCTTGCAAAAAAGTATGGGATAGAAATAGAAGAAACAGAACAGTCAGACGAGCAAAAAGAACAAGCCAATACACGAGAAAGTTTGTATCTGGTCAATGAATATGCTACCCAATACTTTCATACTAACTTATTAAAAACAGAGCCCGGGAAAGCTATTGGACTCTCTTATTTTAAAGAGCGTGGTTTTACACAAGAAACCATAGAAAAATTTAAGCTAGGATATTCTATCGATGGATGGTCTGCTTTTACAGATCAGGCTATTAAAAAGGGCTATAAGCTCAACTTTTTGGAGCAAACGGGGCTCACTATAGTTAAAGAGGAGAAGCAGTTCGATCGTTTTAAAGGGCGTGTCATGTTTCCTATTCTAAGCATGAGTGGGCGTACCTTGGGTTTTGGAGGTAGAATTTTAACCAACGATAAAAAGGCAGCCAAATACCTAAACTCTCCAGAGAGTGAGGTCTATCACAAAAGCAAGGTCTTGTATGGTATTTACCATGCAAAGCAAAGTATTGCCAAAGAAGATAATTGTTATTTAGTAGAAGGCTATACGGATGTCATTCAATTTGCACAACGAGGAATAACCAATGTCGTTTCTTCTTCAGGTACAGCATTAACACCCGAGCAGATTCGATTAATTAATAGGCTTACTCAAAATATTACGGTACTGTTTGATGGTGATGCAGCAGGTTTAAGAGCTTCCATTCGAGGCGTGGATCTTATCCTTGAACAAGGTATGAATGTCAAAATTTGCACCTTTCCAGAAGGAGAAGATCCAGATAGCTTTGCAAAGAACAATACCTTAGATGTGTTGCAAACCTATTTGGCAGAACATGCACAAGATTTTATTTCGTTTAAAGCGTCGTTACTTGCCAAAGAAGCGGTCAATGATCCTATAAAAAAGGCAGAAACGATTCGCGATATGGTTGTGAGTATTTCAAAGATACCCGATAATATAAAGCGAGAAATCTACATTAAAGAATGTGCGCGTATTATGGATATTGGAGAAGAAGTGCTCTTTAATACCTTAGCGCAACTACTACAAAAAGATGCCAACGAAGCTGCTAAGAAAAACAAGCAACCACAGCAAGCTTTTGATGTAATAACACCAGCAAAAACACCTGCTAAAAAAGTAGATCCTCTTTTTGAGTTAGAACGAAAAATAATAGAATTATTATTGTTATATGGAACCTCTGAAGAAGAATTTGAAGACCTTATTCTTGAAGCTAATGAGCAAGGAGAAATTTCATTTAAGCCAGAAATAAGCACGAATAAGGTTTTTGAAAAAATCTATCTAGACCTTCAAGACGATGAAATTGAGTTTACGAACACTACTTTTAAAGCCTTGTATACAGAAATTATTACACAATTAAATCAAGGGAAGGATTTTCAGGTAGATACCTTTATAAATGATTTAGAAGCTCCGCAAGCAAGTCTTGTCTCTGATATATTGATGGATGATGAGAAGCACGCGCTGCACGATTGGGAACGTATGGAGATTTATGTGAAAGATAAAAAGACGGGAGTGGCACAAGTGGTAAATGAAACCATACTCAATTTACGAAGGTTCTTAATAAGCTTAAAAATTAAGGATTTAATAAACTCACCTGTCGAAGATGGTGCCTATAAAGATAGAAGCGTGTTAGAAACCGTAAAGGATTATAACACACTACATAGTATTTTATCAGAAAAATTAAGACGGGTTATCTAGTTTGTTTTCTTTTTCGGCAATGGAAAAAGAATAATTAGAAAAAAAATAGCGTGTTAGAAACCGTAAAGGATTATAACACGCTGCATTATATTTTATAAGAAAAATGAAAACGGAAACTCTAGACTATCCAAATTGGAACATTCTAGATTGGTGTATTAAATCGGCTAGATTGTCTACTTTCAATTTCTTTAATAATCTTGTTTTGTAGGTGCTTACCGTTTTTTCGTTAATGTCTAATGCATTGGCAATGTCTTTATTTCTTTTACCGCTAGACAATAAGTTAAGAACTTCAATTTCTCTAGAAGAAAGTTTCTTGTAACGGCTTATCGCATTACTTTCTCCTACATTTCTACTTGTAAATGTAGAGGTGAGTTCTTCATTTAAGAAAATACCTCCTTTTGCAATTTGTTTCATTGCTTTTAAGAAGGTTTTGGTGGATGCTGTTTTTGGAACATATCCTGCAGCACCTGATTTGATAGAACGTAACGCGTAAATTTCTTCTGGATGTGTTGAGAAGATCAACACACGCATTCCTGGGAACTCAGTTTTAATATTTCGTAACGCATTAATTCCATTAATTTGTGGAATATCAATCTCCATAATAAGAATATCTGGAGTGTTGGTTCTTAAGCTATCGTATAATTCTTCAGCATTACTCGCTTTCCCAATAATCGAAAAGTTTTCATTTTTTTTGAGCATACAAGTTATTCCCTTTCTTGTAACTGGATGATTATCGGCTATAAATACGGTCTTCATTTTTCTAGTTTTAGTGTTACACTTATATAAAGTGGGGAAAATTAAGCGTGAGGTTGTAATACTTATACTACAAAATCAAAAGTAAATAATACAATCGTAGCTTCTTTCTCTTTTCGTTATAACACTAGAAAAATCGTTTAAAAACTAAAATTAGGCAAAATCTGACGGTATTTTGCAAACTGGGATAGGATTCATTTTATGTTGATTAGCCCTATTAAGTCTAGTGTAAATCTCAAAAACCTCCTTTTTTCTACCTACAAAATCACTAGGGTTTTTTCCTACAGCCTGCATGTGCATTGCCCATTCTAATTCGTCATAGCTTGCACCTATTTGATCTTCATCGGTTCGGCTATCTCCAAAGAGCCCGTCGGTAGGGGCAGCTTTTAATATAGCTGCAGGAACTTGTATATGTGCACCTACGGCATATACTTCACTTTTCATTAAATCTGCTATCGGACTCAAATCAACCCCACCATCTCCATACTTGGTGTAAAATCCAACACCAAAATCTTCTACTTTATTTCCAGTTCCTGCAACCAAATACTTATGAAGCCCAGCAAAATAATATAAGGTAGTCATTCTTAATCGAGCTCTTGTGTTTGCAAGAGAAAGATCGAGTAGGGCGTTGCCTTCTGGATCTGGAACTTGTTTTTTGAAACCTTCAAATACAGGCGTGAGATCTACTTCTGTGCTCGATACATTATCAAAGCGATCTTTTAATTGCGCAATATGCTCTTGCGCTCTAGTTACTTGACTTATGGCTTGATGAATGGGCATTTCTACACAGAGTGTAGGGAATCCGGTCATGGCACAAAGTGTTGAGGTCACGCCACTATCAATGCCTCCGCTTACGCCTACTACAAAGCCTTCCATGCCAGCATTTGTTGCATAATCTTTTAACCAGTTTACAATATATTCTGTTACTTTTTCTACCTGCATCGTATTGGTTTTTTGTTTAAAACAGCTTCGGAAATTTTAAAATTTCCGAAGTAATTAAAAGGTCACTATTCCTGTTAAAAGTGTATTTTTGTGCTTTCTAAAACCGAAAAAAATACCTTCTCTGTAAAATTAATAAAAAGGTATTGAGTTCTATACCATAGAACCTTTATATTATGCAAAAGTTTATTTTTTTTATTTGTTTTGTTGCATTGTTTGGATGCACAAAAACAAGTACCCTAGAAACAGAAATTTCTAAAATTCCTGTAGATGTCACTGTGATTCGTTTTGATAAAGAATTTGCAAACAGCACTGTGAGTGATCTTCCTGTCTTGAAAAAGAAGTTTCCTATGTTTTTTTCAAGTAAGACTCCAGATAGTATTTGGGAGTTACGTATTCAAGAACCTTTACAAAAGGAAATGGCTGCAGAGATTTCAAAATTGTTTCCAGACGAGACCGAATTGGCAGATAAATTAGGTTCGTTATTTCAACATATAAAGTATTATTTTCCAAGATTTAGAGTGCCTACCACAGTTACATTGATTAACGATGTAGACTATAAAAATAGAGTGATGGTGGCTTCAGATACCTTATTGTTACTTTCATTAGATAACTATTTAGGAGCAGAGCATCGCTATTATACAGACATTAAAAAATACATTTCAAAAAATTTAAAGGCATCTCAATTAGAAAGTGACATTGCAAAAGCCTATGCGCAGCAATATGTCTCGCCACCCAATAAGAACACCTTCTTAGAACAGGTTATTTACTTCGGGAAACAGTTGTACTTACAAGATGCATGGTTGCCCTCTGTGAGTGATGCCTCCATAATTGGATACACAGAAGAAGAATGGAAATGGGCCCAAGATAATGAGGTAGAAATGTGGCGTTATTTTATTGAGAAAGAATTGTTGTTTAGCACCAATCCAAAGCTAACCCCAAGGTTCATTTCTAATGCGCCTTTCTCAAAGTTCTACCTAGAACTAGATAACGAATCCCCAGGTATGGTAGGTCGCTATATTGGTTGGCAAATAGTACGTTCTTTTATGGATAACAACGATATTACATTACAGCAATTATTGGTTCTCGATGCAGAAGCACTCTTTAAAAAATCTAAATACAAACCCAAGAAATAATGGCAGCACAACACAAATCACAAATCACTATTGATG
Organism: Patiriisocius sp. 208BN25-11; assembly: GCF_058147145.1. Lineage (NCBI taxonomy): Bacteria > Pseudomonadati > Bacteroidota > Flavobacteriia > Flavobacteriales > Flavobacteriaceae > Patiriisocius > Patiriisocius sp. 208BN25-11. The sequence goes on along the minus strand of NZ_JBYVJY010000006.1, from coordinate 42,095 downwards.
TTTCACTTGACGAAAATAAAGTGCCAGAAAAATTGCACTGGACAGCTAAAGATGGTGGTATAGAAAACCAAGAAACCAAAGCAATGTTGTTGTCTGTTTGGGACCAAAAAGCCAAAGAGTCTTTGCGCATTGATTTATGGACCAAAGACATGCCGCTTGATGAAATGAAAATCTTCTTTCACCAAACCTTAAGCGCTATGGCAGATACCTTTCATCGTGCTACCAACGATGAAAAAATGACAGCAACCATGAAAGATTTTTGCGATTATTTTGCTGAAAAATTAGAGCTCGTTAAGAAGTAAGCGTATACTATGAAGCTTATTTTTATTTACAATGCAAACTCAGGTGCTGTAAATGCTATGCTAGATAGTGCGCACAAATTGCTAAGTCCGAGCACCTATGATTGCAAATTATGTGATATCACCTTCGGGCTATTTTCTGAAAATAAAAAATGGAAGTCATTTCGAGAGACAACTCCTATAGAAATGATTTTTCTTCATAAAGATGAATTTTTAAAGCAATACAATTCGAAATGGTTGCCAAAATATACCTTTCCGCTCATTCTCTCTGAGGAAAATCAGGAACTTCATATTTTTATGAGTGCTAGTGATTTTGAGTCTATTGCTACAGAAGAGGAATTAATAGAAGCAATTAAGGTAAGAATGTAATGCTGTGAACTGATGTCTTAGTTAAGATCGTTCATTTCTTCATTGACAGATTCAATGTAGTCTACTAATGCTTCCTTTCCAGTTCTATTGCTAGAAGAAGTGATAAAATATTGTGGCATTTCTTCCCAGGTTTCAAGCATTTTTTCAATATAAGCCTCTACATTTCTCGTGAGTGCATTTGGTTTCAACTTATCGGCTTTTGTGAAGATAATTTGAAAAGGAATTCCAGCTTCTCCTAAGTAGTGCATAAAATCAACATCAACGGGCTGGGGTTCATGTCTGCAATCTATTAATACAAAAGCAAGTACTAATTGTGCGCGCTTTTCAAAATAATCGGTGATAAATTTCTGGAAGGTTTTTTTCGCTTTTTTAGAAACACGTGCATATCCGTATCCAGGTAAATCTACGAGATACCAGTTTTTATTAATCAAAAAATGATTGATCAGTTGCGTTTTTCCTGGGCGCCCCGAGGTTTTAGCCAAGTTTTTTCGATCTACCAACATATTAATGAGCGATGATTTCCCCACATTACTACGACCAATAAAAGCGTATTCGGGTATGCGATCTTTGGGGCATTTTGCTACATCGCTATTACTCATTACAAATTCTGCAGATTTTATTTTCATACTGTGGGTATGTTAACTTCGGAAATATAAGGCAAATACTACTTGTTATGCGGCATTAAAACTCGCGCTTATGAAGCCAAGCTAGTAATATTTCATTGAATTGCTTTGGATGTTCCATCATGGATGCATGACCACATTTGTCTATCCAAAACAAGTCGCTGTCTGGAAGCTTTTCATGAAACTCATCGGCAACTTCTGGTGGCGTTACTGTGTCGTTTTTACCCCAGATAATACAGGTAGGCGTATCCATTTCTGGTAAATCTTTCCCCATATTATGACGTATAGCACTTTTGGCGATAGAAAGCGTACGTATTAACTTTGACCTGTCATTTACAGTATTGTAAACATCATCAACCAACTCTGGTGTAGCAATAGATGCATCATAAAAAACGCCTTCGGTTTTTTTACGAATGTATTCTCTATCACCACGTTTTGGGTAGCTTTCTCCCATAGCGCTCTCATACAAACCACTACTTCCGGTAAGTACCAGTCCTTTTACGTGTTCTGGGTAGTATTTTGTGTATAATAAACCAATGTGTCCCCCTAGGGAATTTCCGACCAAAATAACCTGTTCAAACTTTTTGTGAATGATAAATTCTTTTAAAAATTTCGCAAAGTTACGTACGTTCGTTTTTAACAACGGTAGGGTGTACAGAGGCAATTCTGGTATGATAACCTTGTATCCTTTTTCTGGAAAAAAATTGGCAACACCATCAAAATTACTGAGGCCTCCCATCAATCCATGTAAGATAATGATTGGGGTTCCTTCACCAATTTCTACGTAATTAAATTTTCCTTCTTTCTTTAGTTGATGCGTCATTAAATGAGTCAGGTTATAAAAACAAAAATACACTTTTTTTATTCAAAATAAGCGCCTCTTTTTTTTGGCAAATAACAGCACATTTTTAAAGAAGTATGTTGTTGAAATCCCACTTTTAGTTTTTAAATAATCGATTGCAAATCAGAAGCATAGCCTCTTTTCTTCTTTCTGAAATTTAAAACTTATTAACAATGTGGTAAATAGTGGTAAAAAGTGGTAAATACTTTTTATATTTGACCTTTATCACAAAAATTTCACGAACTAATATTTCAGAATAAATCTAAGAAATGCTCAGTTTAATAGGGACATACGAATGCAAAGCAGATGTAAAGGGAAGGCTTATGGTGCCTGCTCCTTTAAAGAAGCAATTGTCTCCTGTGATGGCAGATGGATTTGTGATTAAGCGCGCTGTTTTTCAGCCTTGCTTGGAAATCTATCCCATGCAAGAATGGAACGCACTCATGGATAAAATGAGTAAACTCAATCGTTTTAATCGTAAAAATGTCGATTTCATTCGTCGTTTTACTGCTGGAGTTAAGACGGTGGAGTTGGATGCGACGGGACGATTAAATATACCTAAGGATCTCGCTTCTTTTGCAGGTATTTCTAAAGAAGTTGTGCTCTCTTCTGCAATTAACATTGTAGAGGTTTGGGATAAAGATAAGTATGAACAAGCCATCGATGATGCTGCAAATGATTTTGCCGATTTGGCAGAAGAGGTGATGGGTGATAACGACGTGCCAGATGGAATATCATAATCCCGTTTTGTTGCATCCAACAGTAGATGGTCTAGCGATTAAGCCAGATGGTGTTTATGTTGATGTAACCTTTGGTGGTGGAGGTCATTCTCGAGAAATTTTAAAGAGACTAGGTCCAGAAGGTACCCTCATTGCTTTTGATCAAGATACAGATGCATTGGCAAATACAATTGATGATCCTCGATTTACATTGGTGAATGAGAACTTCCGTTTTTTGAAGCGTTTTTTGAGATTTCATGGTCACAAAGAAGTAGATGGAATTTTGGGAGATTTTGGAGTTTCTTCTCATCAATTTGATGTAGCAGAACGCGGTTTTTCAACACGTTTTGAAGCCGATCTGGATATGAGAATGAATCAAGGTGCTGCATTTTCTGCATATGATGTAGTAAACAATTATGAAGAAGCGCATTTGAGAAGTGTTTTGTTTCAATATGGAGAGCTAAGAGCAGCAGCGGGAATGGCAAGAGTGATTTGTGATGCACGATCGCAAGAAGAGATCAAGACAAGTGAGCAGTTAAAAAAAGCCTTAGGCAGGTTTTTACCAAAACATAGAGAGAACAAAATTTTAGCCCAGATTTATCAAGCTATCAGGATTGAAGTAAATCAGGAGCTGGAAGTGTTAAAAGAATTTTTAAACCAAACCATCGAAGTTTTAAAGCCTGAGGGGCGATTAAGCTTAATTAGCTATCACAGTCTAGAAGATAGGTTGGTAAAACGCTTCATGCGAAATGGGATGTTTGAAGGAGAGCCAGAAAAAGATGTGTTTGGAAGAGTGGAAGTTCCACTAAAGCCAGTTGGGAAATTTATCATTCCTGATGCAGAAGAAATAAAAGATAATAACAGAGCGCGAAGTGCAAAACTTAGAGTAGCTCAAAAATTATAGATGTTGTCTGATCGAGCGCACGTGTCGCTGAAGCTATAGCGTAAGCACAGTCGAGACCTTGATGTGAATTATAAAAATGAAACAAAACTTCTACAATATCATCAAAGGAAAATTTCTAGTGAGCGACGATGCTCTTAAAAACTGGAGGTTTATCATTTTCCTGAGTCTCTTGGCTTTGGTGATGATAGGGAGTAGTCATACGGCAGATAAAAAGGTACACCGTATTGCACAGCTTAATAATGAAGTAAAAGAATTAAAGAGTGAGTATCTAGATGTGCGAAAGCAACTTACTCAAACCAAAATGGAAAGTAAAATAACTGCGGCAATGGCAAAGAGAGGGTTGCAAACCAGCGAAACACCACCGCAAAAAATAATCATCACTAAAAAACAGTAGCGCGGTGTCTAACAAAGAAAAAAACATATTAAACCGCTTATATTTTGTCGCTGGAGGTATGTTTCTCTTTGCGCTACTTATTGCTGTGAAATTAATTGACATTCAATTCATCGAAGGCGATACTTATCGTGCGCTTGCAGCTAAAAACACCACCAAAAACTTCACCATTCCTGCAAATCGTGGCAATGTATATGCAGATGATGGAAGTCTTCTAGCGAGTTCTGTGCCGAAATATGATATTCGATTTGATGCTGTCACAGTAACTAAAAAAGATTTTGATGAAAATTTAGTGCCACTCTCTAAGGAGTTGGCGACGATGTTTAAGAAGCCTGCTTCATATTACCAAAACTTACTTCGTAAAGCGCGCACCAATAAAAACAGGTATTTGTTGATCGCTAAAAAATTGGGCTACTCAGATTATATACGCGTTAAAAAAATGCCTTTGTTTAAAAAAGGACCTAATAGAGGTGGTTTTATTGCAGAGCAGAGTACAGTTCGTGAACATCCTATGGGGAAAATTGCAGAGCGTTTGGTGGGTAATGAAGATCGAAACACGCCTGGTTACTATGCGGTTGGCTTAGAGGGTGCCTATCATGAGCAATTAAGTGGAAAAGACGGAAAGCGTCTCAAACAAAAAATTTCAAAAGGACGATGGAAGCCTGTCTATGATGAAAATGAAGTAGAGCCACAAGATGGGTACGATGTGATTTCTACTATTAATGTAAACATGCAAGATATTGCGCACCATGCTTTATTGAAACAATTGGAAGCCTACGAAGCCGATCATGGAAGTGTCATTGTGATGGAAGTAGCCACAGGAGAAATTAAAGCCGTAGCCAATCTTGGTAAAAGTAGAAATGGTAATTATTACGAACGTTTAAATTATGCTGTTTGGGAATCTATAGAACCAGGTTCAACCTTTAAAACAGTAGCGATGACGGTTGCTTTAGAACATAAAGTGATCGATACTGCTACAGTGGTAGATACAGAGCAAGGTAAAATTCGCATGTATGGTCGTACTATCACAGATTCTAAAAGAGGAGGTTATGGTGAAATATCTGCGGCTAGAGCCCTTGAGGTGTCATCAAATATTGGTTTTGCTAGAATGATTGATGGGGCGTATAAAGATGATCCTAAAAAGTTCATGGATCAAGTTAGAAAGTGGGGCTTACATAAAAAAATTGGAATTCCTATTAAAGGCGAAGGGGAGCCAATAATTCCAGAGGTTGGTGATAAGCGTTGGAGTAGAAATGCCTTGCCATCCATCTCGTATGGTTATAACCTACAAATGACTCCTCTGCAAATTCTAACCTTTTACAATGCCATAGCCAATAATGGCACTATGGTGAAGCCGCAATTCATTAAAGAGATTCGATCTTGGAACGAACAAATAGAATCTTTTGGAACCGAAGTGCTTATAGATCAAATTGCATCGAAGACAACCATTGCTAAAATGCAAGAAATATTGAAAAATATTGTGCGTAGAGGTACTGGAAAAGGCTTGTATTCAAAAAACTTTTCGATGGCTGGTAAAACAGGTACAGCAAGAACGGAATATGCAAACCTCGAAGAATGGTTGAAGGACAGAAAGTATGTGTCTTCTTTTGCAGGATACTTTCCAGCCAAAGCTCCAAAATATTCTTGCATTGTAGTCATCCACAAACCAAGTACCAAGATTGGTATTTATGGAGCAGATGTTACGGGTCCTGTGTTTAAACGTATTGCACAAAAGATATATACCGACAGTCCTCTAAAAGCAGAAGTGGCTGCATCAGACTTGTTAGATAAAAGTATGCAGAGTGACTATGATAGCTATTATGATAAAGTGCAAAACCGTGCTACAACAATGCCTAATGTAAAAGGCATGGCAGGTATGGATGCGGTGGCTTTGTTAGAAAATTTAGGACTTAAGGTGAAGATTCAAGGACAGGGAACTGTAAAAAGTCAGTCACTCTCGAAGGGTGAAAATATCAAAGACGGACAAGAAATAATACTCCAATTATCGTGATTGTTTTAAAAGACATACTCTATAAAGTGTCACTAGAAAAGGTAGTGGGGAATACTGCTGTGGCGTTTCGTGAACTGCAATTTGATAGCAGAAAAGTAGGCTTAGACGATGTTTTTATAGCCATTAAAGGGACACAAAGTGATGGACATGCCTATATAGAAAAAGCAATACAGCAAGGCGCTTTGGCGATTATTTGTGAAACACTTCCAGAAGTTATTATTGGAGGAATCACCTATGTACAGGTTGCCGATAGTCAGCAAGCTATGGCGATCATGGCAGCTAATTTTTACGAAAATCCTTCAGAGCAACTCAAGCTCGTAGGAGTGACAGGAACCAATGGAAAAACAACGATTGCAACCTTGCTCTATAACTTATTTGCTGCGGCTGGTTATGAGGTGGGGCTATTGTCTACCGTAAAAATAATGGTTGGAATATTTCAGCACAAAGCAACGCACACCACGCCAGATAGTTTGACTATTAATAAGTATTTGCGAGAAATGGTAGATGCTGGAGTTGAGTTTTGTTTTATGGAAGTAAGCTCGCATGGGATTCACCAAAAAAGAACCGAAGGATTGCATTTTGCAGGAGGGATTTTCACAAACCTTTCTCACGATCATCTTGACTATCACAACGATTTCAAAGAATATCGTGATGTGAAGAAAACCTTCTTCGATCAGTTACCAAAAACGGCTTTTGCATTGACAAATGTGGATGACAAAAATGGGGCAGTGATGCTTCAAAATACCGTTGCAAAGAAATATACCTATGCCTTAAAAAGCTTTGCAGATTACAGAGCGCAAATTTTAGAAAACCAATTGCAAGGATTACTTCTTAAGATTAACAATCAAGAGTTGTGGGTGAAGCTCATCGGAAATTTTAATGCCTATAATCTTTTAGCGATTTATGCTACTGCAGAACAGCTCGGTTTGGAAGCGTTAGAGGCATTACAGTTGTTGAGCAATTTAGAAAGTGTAGATGGTAGATTTCAGTATTTAATTTCTGAAGGAAAAGTAACCGCAATTGTAGATTATGCACACACACCTGATGCTTTACAAAATGTATTAGAAACTATTAATACCATTAGAACTGGGAATGAAGAATTGATAACTGTAGTAGGTTGTGGAGGAGATCGTGATGCAACAAAGCGCCCAAAAATGGGCAACATTGCAGCGCAACTTAGTACCAAAGTGATTTTCACGAGTGATAATCCACGTACCGAAAATCCAGAAACCATCATAGAACAAATGGAAGCGGGCGTTCCTGCAGAGCATTATAAAAAGACACTATCTATTACCGATAGAAAACAAGCCATTAAAACTGCCTGTCAAATGGCCAATGAAAATGACATCATTTTGGTAGCTGGAAAAGGTCATGAAACCTATCAAGAAGTAAACGGAGAACGCACCGATTTTGATGATTTTAAAATTATAAACCAACTATTAATCGCCCTAAATAAATAAACTATGTTGTATTACTTGTTCGATTTTTTAGATAAAACCTATGACTTGCCAGGTGCTGGACTGTTTCAGTTTATCACTTTTAGAGCGGCTATGGCTGTCATCACTTCTTTGTTGATAGCAACAGTTTGGGGTAAAAAAATCATCAAGATTTTACAGCAAAAACAAATGGGTGAAACCATTCGTGATTTAGGTCTTGAAGGACAAACAGAAAAAGCGGGAACACCTACTATGGGTGGCTTGATTATCATTTTAGCAACCTTAGTGCCTGTACTCTTGTTTGCAAAACTCGAAAACATTTATGTCATCCTTTTAATTGTGACCACCCTATGGATGGGAGCAATTGGGTTTTTAGATGATTACTTAAAAAAGTTTAAAAATGACAAGGCTGGATTGCCAGGTGAATTTAAGGTAATTGGGCAAGTTGGATTAGGAATAATTGTAGGAGCTACTATGTTTTTTCATAGTGATATTACTGTAAAAACCGAAAAACTTGATCCTGTTACTGGGCAAGAAATTGTGAATGAACGAGGAAGTAAAACTTTTAACGAAGCAGAAAAGAAATTGTTAACCACCATGCCTTTTATAAGTGGTAATGAAATTAATTACGAAAAGTTAGTAACCTGGGCTGGTGATGAGTATGCTTCTTACGCTTGGTTGATTTTCATTCCAATCGTGATCATTATTATAACTGGTGTTTCAAATGGTGCAAATCTTACAGACGGTATTGATGGTCTCGCAGCTGGAACATCTGCGATTATTGCAGTCACTTTGGCTTTGTTTGCATGGGTAAGTGGGAATGTCATTTTCTCAGACTATCTCAATATCATGTACATCCCAAATACGGGAGAGCTTACCATTTTTATCATGGCATTTGTAGGAGCGCTCATTGGGTTTTTATGGTATAATGCTTATCCGGCACAAGTGTTTATGGGAGATACAGGAAGTTTAACAATAGGTGCAATTATCGCTGTAATTGCCATTGCGATTCGAAAAGAATGGTTGATTCCAATTCTATGTGGAATTTTCGTAATGGAAAACTTATCTGTGATAATGCAAGTAAGTTGGTTTAAGTATACCCGAAAGAAATACGGAGAAGGACGACGCATTTTTAAAATGTCACCCTTACACCATCATTATCAAAAAGGAGGTTTTCACGAAAGTAAGATAGTAACCAGGTTTTGGATCGTTGGGATTTTTCTTGCGGTCTTAACCATAGTGACACTCAAAATTAGATAAAATAAAGTCTCCCTTTGAAGGGAGATTTAGAGGGATGTTCAGCAATAGTTTGGAGTATCTAATAAAGAAGTTAATGAAACAAAGATTAGTCATATTAGGAGGTGGAGAAAGTGGTGTTGGTACCGCGCTTCTTGGGATGCAGAAAGGATATGATGTGTTTGTTAGTGACTTCGGAAATATTAAAGATCAATATGCATCTGTATTGTCACAAAATGAGATCGACTGGGAAGAAGGCGGACATACCGAAGCGAAGATATTAAATGCCGATGTGGTGGTGAAAAGTCCAGGAATTCCCGATACAGTTCTAATTGTAATGCAACTAAAAGCAAAAGGGATTCAGGTAATTTCAGAAATCGAATTTGCAGCAGCTTTTACTAAGGCAACCATTGTTGGAATTACTGGGAGTAATGGAAAAACAACCACAGCAAGTCTAACGTACGCCTTGCTAAAAGACGAGCTCAATGTGGCACTCGGAGGAAATATAGGAGACAGTTTTGCAGCGCAAGTTGCAGCTGGAGATTTTGAAAACTATGTATTGGAGTTGAGTAGTTTTCAACTAGATGGAATAGAAGATTTTGCGCCGCACATTGCAGTGCTGACAAATCTAAGCCCAGATCATTTAGATAGATATGAGTATAAGTATGAAAACTATATCGCTTCTAAATTTAAAATTACTAAAAATCAGACTGCGTCAGATTATTTTATCTATGATGCCGATGATGAAGAGATACAAAAGTGGCTTTCAAACCACGAGATTAAAGCAAAAAAAATACCTTTTTCACTTACAAAAAAAGTAGATGAAGGTGCATATATAAAAGAAGAACAAATAATTATAACCTTACAAAATACCCAATTTACTATGCCAATCGCAGCTTTAGGATTACAAGGACAACACAATGTTAAAAACGCTATGGCGGCTACTACAGTGGCTACCCTTCTAAAAATTAGAAAGGCAACTATTAGAGAGTCGTTAGAGAATTTTCAAGGGGTAGAACACCGTCTAGAAAAAGTGTTGAAAATTAATAATGTGATGTATATCAACGATAGCAAAGCTACTAATGTAAATGCCACATTTTATGCCTTAGATAGTATGCAAACACCAACTGTTTGGATAGTAGGTGGTGTAGATAAAGGGAACGATTACTCAGAGTTGCTACCCTTAGTAAATGAAAAAGTGAAAGCCATTATCTGTTTGGGTGTAGATAATGAAAAAATAAAAAAGCAGTTTGGGAATGTAGTAGACATGCTCATTGAAACCGCAGGTATGGAAGAAGCTGTAAAAGTGGCCTACAAATTAGCCGATAGGAACGATACGGTATTATTAAGTCCAGCATGCGCAAGCTTCGATTTGTTTTCAAATTATGAAGACAGAGGAAGACAGTTTAAAGAAGCGGTGAGACATCTGTAAAGTATGATGACGGTTGACCGAAGACGGATGCCGTTAATGGTATAATACAAATTAGATAAAATAAAATTTGAAAATTTTCAAAAACATACAAGGAGATAGAGCCATTTGGGCCATTGCAGGTGCTTTGGCTATATTCTCGTTTATGCCAGTGTATAGCGCAAGTAGTAATTTGGCGTATATGTATGGGGATGGAAATACCTTCAAGTTTCTCATAAAACATTTTGCACACTTGATGCTTGGGTTTGGTATTTTATATGGTGTTCACAAAATACCGTACCATTACTTTAGAGGACTTTCAATTATTGCCTTACCAGTTATCATTGTATTGTTATTACTTACCATGGCGCAAGGAAATACTATTGGAGGCGCTAACGCTAGTAGGTGGATACGGGTGCCTTTGGTTGGTGTAACATTTCAGACTTCCACCTTGGCAGCAGTTGTCTTAATGACCTATGTAGCGCGGTATTTATCCAGAATAAAAGATAAAGTAGTCACTTTTAAAGAAACCTTGTTGCCACTCTGGCTTCCAGTATTTATTGTACTTGCACTCATCTTACCCGCTAACTTTTCTACAACCGCAATTATTTTTGCGATGGTAATTTTACTTGTCTTTGTTGGAGGATATCCTATTAAATATCTAGGTATCGTATTGGGTGCAGGACTTATCATGCTCACACTTTTTGTATTGACAGCAAAAGCATTTCCAGGTGTATTCCCAAACAGAGTAGATACATGGATTAGTAGGGTTGAGAACTTTGCAGACAAAACAGATACCGAGGCTGATTACCAAATTGAAAAAGCGAAAATTGCCATTGCATCAGGAGGTGTTACGGGCTTAGGACCAGGGAAAAGTGTACAAAAAAACTTCTTGCCACAGTCGTCTTCAGATTTCATTTATGCCATTATCGTAGAAGAATTTGGGATTGTAGGAGCCCTAGGAGTTATGATTATTTATTTGATTTTACTCTTTAGGTTGGTGGTGGTGGCACATAAGTCTACTGCTATGTTTGCTAAGTTGTTAGTCATTGGCGTAGGACTCCCTATTGTATTTCAAGCATTGATTAATATGGCGGTTGCTGTAGAATTATTTCCAGTAACAGGACAAACATTACCACTCATTAGTAGTGGAGGGACCAGTATCTGGATGACCTGTTTGGCTTTAGGAATGGTATTAAGTGTAAGTGCCAAAAGAGAAGTGAAAAAGAAAGATGATGCCGCGACAGAAAATCCATTAGATATTTTAAGTCAAGCGTTATAGAATTTAAAACTGTTCTTCAAATCACCCTTTAGGGTTTGAAGAAGTAAATAAAAACAAACAGCATTAAAACAAACAAAACATACAAGTTTATCATCTCTGGTGGAGGCACCGGAGGGCATATTTATCCTGCTATAGCAATCGCCAACGAATTGAAATCTCGTTATCCTCAATCTGAATTTCTTTTTGTTGGTGCTAAGGATAGAATGGAAATGGAAAAAGTGCCGCAAGCTGGATACAAAATTGAGGGACTCTGGATCGCAGGATTACAACGTAACCTGACACTAAAAAATCTGATGTTTCCATTTAAATTGATTTCTAGTTTATGGAGATCTAGACGCATCGTCTCAAAATTTAAACCCGATGCTGCTATCGGTACGGGTGGCTATGCAAGTGCGCCATTACTAAAAATGGCGGCTTCAAAAGGAGTGCCTTGTTTGATACAAGAACAAAATAGCCACGCAGGAATTACCAATAAATGGTTGAGTAAACATGTACAACGTATTTGTACTGCCTATGATGGGATGGAGCAATTTTTTCCAGCAAGTAAGGTGCAATTAACTGGAAATCCTGTGCGCCAAGATTTACTGGATGTACAAGGAAAACGAGAAGAAGCACAAGCGTTTTTTAAACTGAAATCTTCGGCAAAAACCATCCTTGTATTGGGAGGAAGTTTGGGAGCTAAAAAAATAAACGAATTAATTGATACCCATCTTTCATATTTCAAAGAAGAAGAAGTACAAGTGATTTGGCAATGTGGAAAATTCTATGCAGAAACGTATAAAGATAGATCACGAGAAAACATACAAGTGCATCCTTTTTTAAATAAGATGGATTTGGCCTATGCGGCAGCAGATGTTATTATCAGTCGAGCAGGTGCCTTGTCGGTTTCTGAACTTTGTTTGGTAGGAAAGCCAGTGATTTTCATTCCGAGTCCAAATGTGGCTGAGGATCATCAAACCAAGAATGCCTTGTCGATATCTCAAAAAAATGCAGCCATTTTATTGCGAGAAAAAGATGCACAAGAACAGTTCAAAGAAGTGTTGGGGAGTTTGCTAAGTGATAATGCAAAGCAACAAGAGTTGAGTGCTCAAATTTCAGCATTAGCAAAACCAAATGCTACTAAAGAGATTGTAAATGAAATTGAAAAACTATTAAAAAATAAAGGTTAGACATTTTTCAAGAGATCAAAAACGATGTTTTCAAAAGGAAGTCTCCGTTTGAAGGGAGATTTAGATAGATGTTAAGCAAGATTAATATAAAAAATAACTAGTATAAATAATAAATTTGAATCCCTTACAAAACATAAAAGCTATTTATTTTGTTGGTATAGGCGGCATTGGTATGAGTGCTTTGGCTCGTTTTGCTATTAAAAAAGAACTGGCAGTTTTTGGTTACGATAAAACAAAAACAACCTTAACCGAAACCTTAGAAAATGAAGGGGCTGTTATTTCATTTATGGACAGTGTTGCATCATTACCAAAAGCTGTTAAAAATCAAGAGACCACCTTGGTGGTATATACGCCAGCAATCCCAAAAAATAATGTCTTGTTGCAATGGTTTTATAACAATAAGTATCGTGTGATAAAACGATCTCAATTTCTTGGAGAGGTCACACAAGACACCCTTTGCTTAGCAGTTGCTGGAACGCATGGTAAAACCACAACTTCGGCAATATTAGGGCATTTATTGGCACATTGCAATATGCCTGTTACGGCTTTCTTAGGGGGTATCACAGAGAATTATAAATCAAATTTTATTTGTAAAGGAACTGAAATTACCGTGGTAGAAGCAGATGAGTTTGATCGTTCTTTTTTAACACTGCGCCCAGACATTGCCTGTGTTACTTCTATGGATGCAGATCATCTAGATATCTACGGAAATGCTACTGCGATTGAAGAATCGTTCGTTGAATTTGCAAGTTTAGTGGCCGATAAAAATCAGTTGCTGCACAAAAAAGGTTTGCCTTTAAACGGACAATCGGTTGCCATTCAAGAAACTGCGCAATTTGAAGCGCAACATGTACGTATCGAAAACGGAGTCTATGTATTTGATTTAAAGACACCAGAAATTACCTTAAAAGATTTAGAGTTTTCTATTCCTGGACATCATAACCTACACAACGCTATTACAGCTTTGGGGATGGCAATTTTAGCGGGTACCCCAACCCATTGCCTACCCAAAGCTATTTCAACTTTTAAAGGCGTTGAAAGAAGGTTTACCTATAAAATTCGAAGAGATGATTTGGTATTGATAGACGATTACGCGCACCATCCAACCGAGATAAATGCATTGTATCAAGCGGTAGCAGAAATGTATCCAAACGATAAAAAAATGATTGTTTTTCAACCACATTTATTTAGTAGAACCCAAGATTTTGTTGATGGTTTTGCTGAAAGTTTAGCGCAATTTGATGAAGTCCTTTTGTTGGATATTTATCCTGCTCGAGAAGAACCTATCGAAGGAGTTACTTCACAATGGTTATTAGATAAAATTAAAAAGTTGGCAATAGATGCATCAAAAGTTGCGTTGATTTCTAAGGAAACACTACTACGCAACGTGCAGGCAGCTGACTGCAGAATAAAATTATTGGTTGGAGCTGGCGATATTGGCGCTGAAGTTTCAAGCATAACACATGCACTTGCTTATGAAAGTTAACTGGGGTATCATAAGGTTTGTTGTTCTTACACTATTGGTAGGCCTTCTTTTTGGCTTTACGAAGCAACGAAATAGTGCTCGAAATTTAACGAAAACTACCATAGAATTCCTGGATGAAAACCCTCCTTTTATTACGCTGAATTCGGTTAATAAATTGTTAATACAAAATTTTGACACCATTACGAGCATCCCTAAAGAAGCCTTAGTTTTGAAAGAGGTGGAGCAACGTTTGCTGGAAAATGACATGATTCGAGACGCCGAAGTGTATATCACGGTTCAAGGGGTATTGGGAGCAAAAATAAATCAGAGAAATCCAATCGCTCGTGTGGCTGCATCGACAGATTATTACCTTGATGATGACGGAAAAAAGATGCCTTTGTCATCTGTGTACACGGCAAGGGTTCCAATTGTTACCGGAAATGCACAAAAACACGCCGAGGCAATTAAAGATGTACTATTGAAAATAAATCGGGATGCCATGATGAAAAGTAGTGTGGTGGGAATGCATGTTTCAAAAGATGGAACGATTGAAATGCGCATGCGCAATCAAGCATTTACATTGCTTTTTGGAACGACACAAAATGCCGAAAGGAAATTTCAGAATTACAAGGCATTTTATCAAAAAACAAAACAAGATAAAATGTTGTCAAACTACAAAACTGTAGATGTACGCTTTGGCAGTCAAGTAGTAGCAACAAAAAAATAAAGGCTATGGAACAAGGAAACATTGCTGTAGGATTGGATATAGGAACAACAAAGATTGTTGCTATGATTGGTCGAGAGAATGAGTATGGCAAGATGGAAATTTTGGGGATTGGGAAATCCAAAAGTTTAGGCGTTCACCGTGGGGTAGTAAATAATATTACGCAAACCATTCAGTCTATTCAACAGGCTGTTACCGATGCAGAAACATCTTCTGGAATTAAAATAGAAGATGTTGTAGTAGGGATTGCGGGTCAGCACATTCGTAGCCTCCAGCACAGTGATTATATCACAAGGGCCGATAGTGATGAAGTGATCGATGAAGATGATATTGATAGCCTCTGCAACCAAGTGCATAAGCTAGTGATGTTGCCTGGAGAAGAGATTATTCATGTATTGCCACAGGATTTTAAAGTAGATGGGCAGGCAGAGATAAAAGAACCTATTGGAATGTATGGAGGTCGTTTAGAGGCCAATTTTCACGTGGTAGTAGGGCAGGTAGCCTCGATAAAAAATATTGGGCGTTGTGTAAAAAGCTCCGGATTAGAATTAAGCGGAATTACACTAGAGCCTTTGGCGTCTGCAAATGCAGTATTAAGCCAAGAAGAAAAAGAAGCTGGAGTTGCATTGATTGATATTGGAGGTGGAACGACAGATTTAGCCATTTTTAAAGATGGTATCATTCGCCATACTGCGGTGATTCCTTTCGGCGGAAATGTGATTACCGAAGATATTAAAGAAGGATGCAGCATTATTGAAAAGCAAGCAGAATTACTGAAGATTAAATTTGGGTCTGCATGGCCAGGCGAAAATAAAGACAATGAAATAGTATCGATTCCCGGATTAAGAGGAAGAGAGCCTAAAGAAATAACATTAAAAAACTTGTCTAAAATAATCCACGCACGTGTGGTAGAGATTATTGAGCAAGTGTATTTAGAAATTAAAAATTACGGTCACGAAGAGCAAAAGAAGAAATTGATTGCTGGTATTGTATTAACAGGTGGTGGTGCACAATTGCAACACTTAAAACAGCTGGTAGAATATATCACAGGAATGGATACCAGAATTGGATATCCTAATGAGCACTTGGCAGGCGATAGTGATAGCGAAACTACGAGTCCGTTGTACGCAACAGCTGTAGGATTGGTAATGAACAGTCTAGAAAATAAAGCAAGAGCGACTGCTGTTTCAAAACAACAAGAAGCCGCAGCAGATGCAAAAGAAAGCGCCGAGCGTATTTTAGTTTCAGATGACCCAGAAAGTGAAGAAGATATTATAGAAATTCAGCCCAGAGAAGACAAAGAGCGTAAAGGGATTTTTGAGAAATGGGCAGAAAAATTTAAAGAGTTTCTAGATAACGCAGAATAACGAATTAATTAAAGTTAAAAGTTCCATGATTTGTCTGGTTGAGCGCAGTCGAAACCTACATAGATAAGATTTGGAAAAACTTTTAAGAATAAAAAAATAACCTACTAGGCGACATGTCGCCTAGTATAACAACATAAACCTCGCAAAAACAACTATATGAGCAGTAACACAGAATTTGACAACATTTCGTTCGATCTGCCTAAAAACCAATCTAATGTCATTAAAGTAATTGGCGTTGGTGGTGGTGGTAGCAATGCCATAAATCACATGTTTAATCAAGGAATTAAAGGTGTAGATTTTGTGATTTGCAACACAGATGCACAAGCTTTAGAAAATAGCGCTGTGCCAAATAAAATTCAATTAGGAGTAGATCTTACCGAAGGTCTTGGGGCAGGAGCCAATCCTAAAATTGGAGAACAATCTGCTGTAGAAAGTATGGCAGACATAAAAAACATGCTGACTACCAATACCAAAATGATTTTTATCACGGCGGGTATGGGTGGTGGAACCGGAACAGGAGCTGCGCCAATAATTGCGAGAATGGCGAAGGATCTTGATATTTTAACGGTAGGTATTGTTACTATTCCTTTCCAGTTTGAAGGTAAAATACGTAACGAGCAAGCGCATATTGGAGTAGAAAATCTACGCCAGAATGTAGATAGTTTAGTTGTCATTAATAATAATAAATTACGTGAAGTATACGGTAATCTTGGTTTTAAAGCTGGTTTCTCTAAAGCAGATGAAGTCTTAGCTACTGCCGCTCGAGGTATTGCAGAAGTAATTACACATCACTACACACAAAATATTGATTTACGTGATGCTAAAACCGTACTTTCTAATAGTGGTACTGCCATTATGGGTAGTGCAACAGCAAGTGGTGCTAACCGAGCGCAAGAGGCTATTAGCAAAGCTTTAGATTCACCATTATTAAACGATAATAAGATTACAGGAGCTAAAAATGTATTGCTTCTTATTGTTTCGGGAACCGAAGAAATTACCATTGATGAGATTGGAGAAATTAGTGATCACATTCAAGTAGAAGCAGGTCATGGTGCCAATATTATTATGGGGGTTGGTGATGATGAAGCTCTAGAAGGAGCGGTATCTATTACCGTAATTGCTACTGGATTTGACGCAGAACAACAAAACGAAATTACCAATACTGAAACAAAGAAAATCATTCATACGCTTGGCGATGAGGCGAAAGCGCAGTTAGATTTAACACCTAATGTAACCGCTACACCAGTGGTGTTGCCTGAAGAGGTAGCCGTAGATGCTATTGTCGAAGAAATTGTTGCGTCTCCAGAGATTGTAGATGAAACTCCAGAGGAAGCGCCAATTATTAGACATACTTTATTCGAAGAAGAAGAGGAAACTGTAATGCCTGCTTCGGAAATGGTCACACCTAAAGCTACGTTAGTTCAAGAAACTGAGGAGCTACCGTTTGAAGGATACATTCCAACTTCTGAATTGATAAAGAATATCGAAGTGGAGTCTAAGCTAATTGATATTCATTACTTGGCAGAGTTTGAACAGCTGCTCATTAATGAAATTGATGTGAACGATTTTGAGGTAGTTGTTCCTGAAGTGAAAACAACAGAAACAATAAAGAGTGAGGCAATTTCCGAAGAGAAAATGCCTCAAGTTACAGAAGAGATTGAATTTGTAATCAACGAAGTCGCAGAAGAAACGACTCCAGAAATCGACGAAGCCAAAGAGCCTATGTTGATGTTTGATATGCCTATGGCTAATCAAGATGAAACTCCAGAGGTAAAGCGTTTCGATTTGCAGTTAGAAGATGAAACCGAAGCCGTTATCACTGTAAATGTTGAGGATATCGAAGTAAAAGATCATGTAGAAGTAGTGCCTGTTAGTGAAGTTTCTAAAGAGGGAATTAAGCGCTACAGTCTGGATGATTATACTGAAAAAGAAGAAGCGTTATTGTCTGCAAAGCCAACTGATACTGCTGAAGTGGCAGAAGAAGAGCTTGTTTTTGAAACAAAGACCATAGAGACAGATGAGGAAGCTGAAGTTGCAGAAAATGCGCCGTTGGATCCAATGAATACGCCAATCTCGAAATTATTACGTGATCGTACAGAAGAACGTAAGCGCAAGATGAAAGACTTTAATTATAAGTTTAGAAATAGTGCTTCAAAAATAGATGATATTGAGAAGCAGCCTGCCTACAAAAGAGCTGGAATTGAGTTAGAAGATGCTACCGATGAAGTGAATTTATCTAGAACGTCTGTAAATATAAACGACGATGATATTGACTTACGAAGTAACAATAGCTTCTTGCACGATAATGTAGATTAAGTTTAGTACGGTTGCCCTCCCTAAAGCAACCAAGTATTAGTGCTTCAAAAACCCATTGACAGTTTGTTAGTGGGTTTTTTTATGAAGGCATCGTTCTTTAATCTTGAAACAGAATTTGCTATCTTCGCTTTTTAAATTTTATACCTAAGAAAATGAGTTTATTTGCAAAGATTATGGATGCCATGAAAACGGCAATGAAGAGCAAAGATTCTGAAGCATTACAAGCATTGCGTTCTGTAAAGAGTGCTATTTTATTGGCACAGACAGAAAGTGGTGCTAAAGAAGAATTAACAGAAGAAGCTGAGTTGAAACTACTTCAAAAATTAGTAAAACAACGCAAGGATAGCGCTGCTATTTTTACTGAGCAGGGAAGAGCAGATTTAGCAGAACCAGAATTGGCAGAAGCTAAAGTAATAGCACAATTTTTACCTGCACAGTTAAGTGAGGCAGAAGTAGCCGCATTGGTAGATGAAGCCATTGCTGCAACAGGGGCGAGTTCTATGGCAGATATGGGAAAAGTAATGGGAATGGTCAATGGTAAAGCCGCTGGAAGAGCAGATGGTAAGACGATCTCTACTATTGTAAAAGCAAGACTTTTAAGTTAAATAAAATTCCTGCTTGCGCAGGAATGAGGCCGCGTGGCGCAACTGAATAGCGCATCAGATTTCGGCTCTGAGGGTTGGGGGTTTGAATCCCTCCGCGGTCACAATCACTCACAACTACATTGTGACTTAAATAATAAAAAATCCAACAAGCTTTTTTGCTTGAATGGATTTTTTAGTTTTATGGCACCTAGACTTTTTTCTAGTCTAGGCAGTTGTATTTGCAGCATGGACATTAATTGGGATGTGCCATGCAAATCCCATCGAGGTCACAATATGTTATAAAAGAGTAAAAGAACGTGAGATTATTCATGTGTCGTTTTACTCCTTTTTCTTTTTAGATATAGAATTCAGGAAAATTATCCAAATAGTGTTCTCATATTACTAACACTTTAAATCATATTATTGCAACTTAAACAAAATATAGATACGTATCCAATTAGGATAGTTGTTAAGTCCATCAAAGGTTTATTCTTATTCTAACATAATTCAACGGCTACATTTTCAATTTAAATAGCTTTATCTTTAATTCGTTTTATAATAAGAATGAATAAACAAACCTACAAACAAGTTGAATTTAAAAAGCACCAAAGCTCAGGTATTAATTTTGATATTGTTGAAATTGAAAAATTACAGTCTCAGATAATTTCAGACCATTCTATAAATGAACATCACAGAGTTAATTTTTTTGTGATAGTTTATGTTGAACAAGGATCAGGTTTTCATACAATAGACTTCAATGATTATAATTGTCTACAAGGTACTGTTTTAACAATTCGTAAAGATCAAATTCATAAATTTTCAAATCAAAGCCAGATAAAAGGGAAACTTCTTGTATTCACAGAAGAATTCCTTGTTAGTTATTTACAACAGAGTGAAGCTAGGTTGTTACTGCTTCTGTTTAACGAGCAGCTAGGTGTTCCAAAATTACAGTTGACAAAAGCAGAGCAAGAGGATGTTTTGCAGAGTATAATGCGTTTAGAGAACGAGTATTTTAATGTGAAAGATAGATATTCATCTGGTATTCTTAGAAGTGAATTGCATATTCTTATCACTAAGCTTTTTAGGCTAAAAGATGAGAGAGACTACATACGTCCAAAGAAAAAATATTTAAAAGAATTTATAGACTTTCAGTCGCTTGTTGAAGAAAATGTTACTCAAAATACACAAGTTAAGTATTTTGCAAATATAATGGGAGTCTCTACAAAAACCTTAAATACCGTCACAAGAAGTATAGTAGATAAATCAGCCAAAGTTTTTATAGATGAAATAAGTATTAAGCATATAAAACGATTGTTGTTAAATACTAAACTTTCTATTAAAGAAATAGCCTATCAATCCGGTTTTGAAGAAACAACAAATTTTTATAAATATTTCAAGCGACAAACTCAATTAACTCCAGAAAAATTTAGAAATACACAATAGTACTTTCTTATTTGTACAGTATTTATTCCCTTTATTATATTCTTATCTTTCTTAGGCCTATTTATATTTACACATCATATAGAGCTTAAATATTTATACAACCAAAATTATGAAACTTAAATTATTAATGCTAGCAATAGTAGCTATTACAGCTACAAGCTGCAATGAAGAAAAAGCAGTAGAACCTTCCGTGCTGGAAGTCACTACTTTTTCTCTTAAAACCACCGCAAATAGTCAAACGTTCAATTCTTTGGATGCTAAAGTACAGGAGAATTTCACTAGTAAGCAGCCTGGCTTCATAAGACGCGAAAGTGGTGTAAATGAAAATGGTATTTATACTGTTATTGTATACTGGAAGACACTTGCAGACGCTGAAGCATCAATGAACAAGTTTATGAGTGATAGCTCTGTAGCGGAGTACGCAGGAATGATAGAAGGTGCTACAATGAAAATGAATCGATTTACGATTAATTCAGATTTTACAGCTGATAAAAGTGAATTTGTAGAAATGATGTATTTTAATCTGGGTGATGGTGCAGCTCTAGAAGCTTTTGATACAGCAAATGACAATGTAGCAAAAGAAACAGCAACAAGAAAAGGGTTTATGCAACGCATAACGGGAGTTGATGAAAATGGCAAGCATGTAGTAGTTATCTATTGGGATACCAAAGAGAATTCTGATGCAGCTTTACAACCTTTTATGAGTAGCCCAACATCTCAAACGTTTATGGGAATGATGAATCCATCTACAATGATGATGACGCGTTCTCAAATGCTTAGCTCTTTAGCATCAACTGAAATGTCCAATAAAGACAAAGTAGTAGCCTTGTTAAATAGTTTCAATACTGGCGACCAAACACCTATTTCTTACATTAATCCAGAAAAATACATTCAGCATAACTTAGGTGTTGCAGATGGACTGGCAGGATTTGGCGAAGTAATGAAAAACGCACCAGAAGGTGGGTTTAAAGCAAATGTTATAAGAGCCTTTCAAGACGGAGATTATGTGTTTACACATACAGAATATGATTTCTATGGCCCTAAAGTTGGATTTGATGTATTTCGATTTGAAGATGGGGAAATTGTAGAACATTGGGATAACCTATTACCAGTTGCAGCCGCAAACCCGAGCGGTCATACACAATTTGACGGTGCAACTGCACTTACCGATTTTGACAAAACAGATGCAAACAAAGAAACGGTTCGTAATCTTCTAGAAAATGTATTTATGAAAGGTGAAATGGATAAAATTGCAACCTACATAAATCCAAAAAACTATGTGCAACACAATCCTAGTGTGCCAGATGGTTTAGATGGTCTTGGGAATGCTGTGAAAATGATGGCAGAACAAGGAATGTTTATGAAATATACTAAAATTCATAAAGTACTGGGACAAGGAAACTTTGTACTAACGATGAGTGAAGGCACCTTTGGGAAAGATACACCTACGGCTTATTACGATTTGTTTAGGTTAGAAAATGGTCAGATAGTTGAGCATTGGGATGTAATTGCGCCTATTCCTGCAAAATCTCAATGGAAAAATACAAACGGAAAATTTTAGAAATACAACAACCAATACAACTAACCATTAAAATCAACGATTATGACTACAGAAACTAATTCAACACCAAAATGGATAATTATTTATTTATGGCTTACCGCAGTAATTACTATTGGCGCTTGCGCAGCTGGGTATTTTATGCCAGAAGCTTTATTAGCAACTTGGCCAGCGCTTGAAGCTGTTGGAGCACTTTCGCTTGCAGGACCTTTAGGTTTATTTCTTTCAAGAAATGTAGCAACAGCTGTGGTTACTGTTTTTTCATTAGTTAAAAAGAATGTAGCAATGATTAAAATAGTCCTACTGCTTCGAATATTTAGTGATGGGTTTGATTTAATAAACAACCTGATCGCAGATAATGTGCAGGTAGCTATTATGGGAGGTGTTATGTGCTTAATTGAAATTTTTGCTTTCATAACTTTAAGCAAAAAGTAAGAGTATACATCTAAGTACTTAATTCATTATTGTCAATTTATAAGGGGATTTTGGTACTTACCAAGATTCCCTTTTTTTATTTAAAAAGAATATTGAAATTAATAATATCTAAAAACACAAATTATGAAGTTACAATTAAGAATGTTTGTCTTTCTACTAACCTCTGTTGCTTTCATAGCAAGTGCTCAGGAAATAAAATCGCTGGATGCACTAGAGTTTAGTCCAGAAGGAATACTATTTGCCGGAGATAAAGTGACGGGTGCTATTCACGCGTTTGATTTAAGTGCAGAAAAGCTTAGTGTCCAACAATTTGAAATTAATGCCTATAACATTGACGGACAAGTAGCTGCTGCTCTTGGAACAGCTGCAGGAAATTCTAAAATTAATGATATGGCCGTCCACCCTGTAAGTGGAGAAGTATTTATATCTGTAACTCGTGGTCACGGTCTAGACGCACTACCTGCTTTAGTAAAAGTTGATGCAACCAATAGGTTACACATTATAGATTTAACTATTGTAAAACACACATCTCAAGCTTTAGGGAAACTTCCTGATGGTAGTCAAAACTTTATAGTACGTGGGACAATGGGACCACCTACAATTAAGGAAACTGAAAAATCAAAATTACCTATGCGTACCTTGTCTATTATGGATATTGAGTACCATAAAGGTGAAGTCTTTGTTGCAGGTATTACCAATGAGAATTTTTGTTCTTCTTTACGTAGAATGTCTTATCCTTTTAATGGTTCTGAAAGTATAAGCAATATAGAGATGTTTCATATTGCTCACGATGAGTATGAAACACGCGCACCTATTCGCTCATTCGTAATAGAAAATGTTGATGGAAAAGATCAAATTATAGCTGCTTATACTTGTAGCCCTTTAGTGATGATTCCGTTAGATGAGTTGAAAAATGGAACAAAAGTAAAGGCTAAAACACTTGGTGATATGGGTAATGGACAGCCTATAGATATGGTGTCATTCAATATGAAAGGAAACAAAATGATTTTTGTTACGAGCAATAGTAGAACACCAAGAGTTATTCCAGTAGGAGGTTTAGCTGGTGCTAAAGACTATACTTTAGATGATTTTGAAAGGGGTGGAAAACAAGATTTGGGTATTTTACCAGTAGGACCAATGGGTAAACCAGTAATGTTTACAGGTTCTGCACTTCACGTAGCATTATTGAACCCTATGCAATTTGCTACTATTAGAAGAGACCCAGAAACCGGGAGTATGGATTTAGAAACAGTATCTATTTTCTTCCCAAACAAACTTAACAATGTAATGGCAGAAATGGATTTCCCACAATATGTTGAAGAACATAAAAACGACAAGAAGAAAAATTAATTTATGAAAAAACTTGGGTTTATCATTTTAACTTTAATGTTGAACATAGTAGGAGTAGTAGCACAAACGACTCCTACTATTGTTCTTCCTATAAAAAGTGAGGATGCAATTAAACTCAATATTTCTGATATTATAGACAATACTGAAAGTGTAATACTAACGTATGATTACTTGGCGGTCTTTGTTAAAAATGAAATTGAAAAATATGATTCAAATGCAATTCAGGGAAAACACAGTATAGTAGAGAATCAGTTAACTTTTAAACCTTATTTCCCTTTTGAAAGTAAAGTAACCTATGTGATACGATTCAAGGATAGTAATTTGAAAAGCAACTACTCTTATCGGTCATTTCAAATAGCAAGCACTAACAAAATTGAACAAGCAAAAGTATTAAGTATATATCCATCGGCTAGTCAACTTCCTGAAAATCTATTGCGATTTTATATCTATTTCAGTACACCAATGAAAAAAGGTGAAGCATTGACACATATAAAATTATTAGATACCAACGGGAATATAGATGATGACGTTTTTATGACATTCAAACAAGAATTATGGAGTGCAGATGGCAAGAGACTGACCTTATTATTTGACCCAGGACGCATTAAAAGAGGTGTTTCAACTAATGTAAAACTAGGTACTGCTTTACAAGAATTTAAAGACTATACATTGCGTATATCTAATACTTGGCAAGATGTATATGGGCAATACCTATCCATATCAAACAAGCAATTTAAAGTCACAAAGGCATTGAGGGATAAAATTAATATTTCGCAATGGCCACTAAACAGACCACAAGCCAATAGTAGGGAAACTCTGGTTTTGAAGTTCGATAGAATTATGGATCACGCGTTACTTCAATCTATGATTCAAATAAAAGATGGCGCAGAGCATATCATAAGTGGTAATTGGGAAATTTTAAACAATGAACAACAACTGCAATTTATTCCAGAAGAAAAATGGAAAAAAGGAACGTATCAAATTGTAATCGACAGTCGCTTAGAAGATGCTGCAGGGAATAATCTTCAAAACTTATTGGATTATTTTAAAACAGACGAAAACAATACTGAATCTTATCAATTCATCACACTTAAAATATAGAAATTAATTATGAAAAAAATATATGACTATATCATCGTCGGCGGAGGTACAGCAGGCCCAATAATAGCTGCACGACTAACAGAAGATCCAACCGTAAACGTATTACTTATAGAGGCCGGAGAAGAAAATACAAAAGAAGCTATTGGGTATGTAAATGGAGCACATAGAATGTGGGAGCCTGATACCAATTGGGGCTATAACTCTACGCCGCAAGAGGCACTCAATGGTCGTTCAATTATGCAGCCAAGAGGGAAAGTAATGGGAGGTTCAGCTTCCATAAATGTAGGATCTTGGTCAAGAGGTACGGCAAAAAACTATGAACATTGGAATATTGAAGGATGGGATTGGGAGACTATTTTACAATGGTATCGTAAAATAGAGGATAGTGATAAAGGTGGCAACGCGTTTCGCGGAGGTAATGGCCCTATGAAGTTAGAGTATACACCAGAAGGAACACCAATAACACAGGCCTTTAAAAAAGCCTCTACTGAGGTGGGTATTGGGGCCACCGAAGACCTTAACGCAGAAAACAATGAAGGTTTCTGTGTTTGGCAATGTATTTTTAGAGATGGTCGTCGTCACAATACTATTGTAAACTATCTTGATGGTGCTAGAAACAGGTCAAACCTCACTATTCTTACTAATGCCTTTGTGTCAAAAGTACTAATAGACAATGAAATTGCTAAAGGCGTGTCCTATTTTAAAGATGGTGTTACACAAACTGTAGACGCTTTAAAAGAGGTAATTCTTTGCGCCGGAACATACAACACACCAAAAATATTGATGCATTCTGGTATAGGACCAAAAGACCATTTAGAAAGTCTTGGTATTAAAGTTAAAGTAGCGCTTGCTGGTGTAGGTGAAAATCTATCAGACCATTTACGTTTAGATGTTGGCGTTATTTCACCAGATGGTGTTGGTGAGACCCTACGAGCTAATGATGAAGACCCAAAAGAATTAGAAGAATGGCGTAAAACTGGTTACGGACCGCTGGCTGTTGCTGAAAATACGAGTGCCGCCTTTTTTAAATCTTCGCCAGACGTCCCTGTTGCCGATTTAGAATTAATGTTTAATATCAATGCGCCCATTCAATGGGGTGCACCACCACCAAAAAATGCAGGCTATCATATTAATGTAGGGTTAATTCAGCCTAAAAGTAAAGGAACCATTCGTTTGGCATCAAATGACCCTAAAGATGCACCGCTCATTAACCCAAATTATTTAGGCGAACCAGAAGATGTACAAACTTATATTAAAGGTATCAGAAAAGCATTAGAGTATACATCAACAAATGCTTTAAAAGACCTTACTGATGCGAGTACTATAAATCCCAGTCCGCAAGCCACCGATGAAGAATTAGCTGCATATATTAAAAATACAGCAGAGTCTATTTATCATCCCGTTGGCACATCAAAAATGGGTAATGATAATGACCCGATGCGTGTGGTTGATGCGCGCTTGAAAGTAATTGGTGTAAAAAATTTACGAGTTGCAGATGCTTCGGTAATTCCTTCTTTAATTAGTGGTCACACTATGGCACCAACAATACTCATTGCAGAAAGGGCTGCTGAATTTATTAAAAATTCTAACTAAAAAACTAAAACGATGTATAAAACTCAATTAATTAAATGCTTGACGTTGTTACTCTTTTTAGTTGGCTTTCTCGTAAGCGCACAAAATACAGCTGCCGAGATAAAAGCAGAAGTACTTACAAAATATAGCACGAGAGATTATGTGTTTTCCCCATTACCAGAGCGTGGCTATGATTATTTTAAGGTTGCAGAAAACACCTACTTTGTCCATAACGATTTTGATAATTTAGTGTTTTTTGTTACTACAGAAGGTGTGGTTGTGGTAGACCCAAAACCACAATTAGCAGAAACGGTAGTTAAGATTATTGCGGAAGTTACAGATAAGCCTATAACGCACGTTATCTACTCGCATCATCATAGAGATCACTCGCAAGGTGCTTATGTTTTTCCAAAATCTGCGCAGCTTATTGCTCATAAAAAAGTAGCAGACTTTATGGCGATTGCAAACGACCCAAAGCGTCCTGCACCAGATTTTACGTGGACAGATGAATACACGCTAAAAACTGGAGGACTTACATTGGAGATGAAAGATTTAGGCAGAAACTGGCACTCGCAGCAAGATGTTATCATCTATGCACCAGAGCAAAAGATTTTATTTGCTATAGATATGTTTCATCCAGATGCTGCACCTTGGATTCATTTTGGCGAGTCGTCAGATCCAATGTTTGCATTTGGATTACCGGATTTACTTTTAAAGTCATATGATTTTGATTTTGTAGTCGTAGGTCACGAAAAAATCATTGGTACTAGAGCACATATGGAAAAGTATAAAGCGCTTATTGAAGATATGAAAAAGATATTGATAGAGGTGGTTAAATCTCCTGTATACAAAACGTTATCTGAACAGACAGAAAAGCGATTTTCAGAATATGAAGTACATTATAAATACAAGGCAGGTATTGAAGCGGCAATGAATTTATGTGCTCAAAAACTAATAAATAGTGAATGGTCCGAAAAATTGCGAAATATTGAGTTAAATGCAGCTGAAAATTTTCAGACAATGTTTATGCATATCATTGTTTTAGATCCTTGATTTATAAAAATAAAGAACCATTACATAGATTCAACACAAGAAGTCTTAGTAAAATTAAATATTAAAAAAATGAGCGAACAACTAAAAAAAATCACAGAAAAACATTGCGAAAATGCACCAGCTACGTATGATGACTTAAAAGTGCTGTTCCTTAATTGTACTTTAAACAGAACACCTGTTATGTCTCATACTGAAGGGCTCATAAAAAAAGCACAATCAATTTTTGATGCTGTAGGTGCTTCTTCTAAAATAATTAGACCGGTAGATTATACTATTCCTGCTGGTTTAGGACTTGATATGTCAAAAACCCCAGAATGGGAAAAAGACGACTGGCCACAGATACAAAAAGAAATAGATGCCTGTGATATCTTAATACTTTGCACCTCTGTTTGGCTAGGTGAAAAATCATCTGTATGCAATCGTACACTCGAACGAATGTATGGGTATACCCATAAATTCAATGCAAAAGGGCAATACAGAGATTATGATAAAGTAGGTGCAACATTAATTACAGGAAACGAAGATGGGGTGAAGCATTGCGCAATGAGTATTTTGTTCTCACTATCACACATTGGATATACGGTACCACCTCAAGCAGATGCAGGTTGGATGGGTGAGGCTGGACCAGGACCATCATATATGGACAAAGGTTCTGGTGGTCCTGAAAACGATTTTACAAACAGAAACACGTCATTTCTTGTATGGAACTGTTTACATCTTGCCCGAATGCTAAAAGATAATGGAGGGATACCTGCTTACGGAAATCAGCCAGGTGAATGGGAAGCCGGATGTCACGCTGGATTTGATAGTCCAGAACATAAAAAATAATAACAACCTATAATAAATTTCAAATGAAAAAATCAATATTTATAAAATCGTTAATTCTATTTTTAATAAGTCAAATCACATACGCGCAAGTAGGTATAGGGACAACTTCGCCTACAAAAGATTTAGATGTAAATGGAGAATTAAGAGTAAGGGATTTACCTCAACTGGGTTCTTCAACTATACTAACGGCTGATAGTGACGGAAATATAGGTAAATTTTCAACCTTCTTACTAGCCGATGTAAATGCTATTGAAGCAACTACAGACGTAAATCGAATTGTTAATTCAGATATTACCATTAATGATATAGACCTTGGTCTTGCAACAACACTTACAATACCAGCAGGCCAAGAAGCAGTAGTAATTATAACATATTCTGTACCTATGGGTATTGCAAGCTTTACAGATCCATATGATTCCTATTATGGGATTCGATTTTTAAAAAATGGTACTGAAGAAGAGCAAGGATCTAGAAAATTCTCTGTAATTATTAATGATAGTGCTAATATGGTTACAGTTAGCAACACTTATATAGAAAATTTTACAAGTGATCCTATGGATAGAACAATAACATATACCCTTAATGGATATATAGAAAATATTGACCCGAATAATACTAGTGGATCACATATTTACAAGTTTAATATGTGGGATTCTACTGGGGCTAATTTTAACTGGGGTAGAGCTACAATGACACATGTAATGTATTTGAAATAAAAATATCTGCATTTCAAAGAAATTCAAAGTAAGGTTTGTTGTTAGTGTAATATTTATGTTTTCATCTTACAATACAAAATATGATGTAGATGCAGACTTTTATCTAATTAATAACATCTCATAAGACAAAACGATGCCTCACAGCAATGGGATTTTTAAAATAAAGAATTAATATTATTATAAGTATCAAAAATGGTTACAATGAAATTTATTGAACAAGTACTCAACGAAGATTACAACAGTTTGCTCTCTAACTTGACCGAAGATGTTGTACTCAACTTGCAAACTGTAGGGGAATCTAAAGGTAAAGCCTCGGGTATTGCACTATTAAAAAAGCAAAATAAATACCTTAAAGATGAAGTAAAAGAAGTAAAGATCTTCCGTCAGTTTGAAGATGATAAACACCTTGTTGTTGAATATGATATTCTATTAAACAATTCGTTCGATTTACCATTAGTGGTCATTTTAGTTAAAGATGGTACGAAATACAGTGCTGTTCGTACCTATCATTCGGTGTATCCTATTACAGAAGGACATATTTTTAGAGCCTCTATTTTTGAAGAGGAAATAAACCTGACAGAACCAACTGAGGTAGTCAAGTATTTTGACGGCATTACCATTGGTGATGTAGAAGCTACTATGGATACTTTGTCTTTTGACGATGATGTATATTTTAGGGAACCAGCTGGTTGGCGTTGGAATCATAAGACTGAAGATGGCCTTCGTAAACACTTTCAACATTTCTTTGCCGATGGTGGAGTGCCGTTAAAATTTCACAATTACATTTTTGACAAGGAAAAAGGAACATTTGCAGGTGAATATACCTGTGACGTTTGGGGAAGTGCCACTTTCAAACCACAAGCCGGAATCTCGATCTATGATATTAATACAGAAACAGGAAAAATAACTGGCATTAGAGTGTATGATAATGTGGATATGACTTATGTGGAATAGACATTCGATAAGGTCTATAGTATTAAATAATTCAAACAATATCATTTTTAAAAATTAAAATCATGAATAAGACAAAAATCCCAACTTGGATTACTTTTTTTGGCGGTTTTTTAGCGACTTTTGGATTACTATTAGGTGTTATGGGGTATGTAAAGCCAGACCTAGTAATTCCAGGATTTACAGGTGATACAAATGCACACGATATGGCAATATGGATGACATCCGCACGAAATATTGCTATGGGCGTAGTGATGATTTATGCGCTTTGGTCTAAAAAGCCTGGATTGATTGCCTTAGCCTTCATTATGCGTTTATTTACTGAATTTTTTGATATGTTCGGTACGGCTGCTTCAGGTATTATGGGTGTGCCACCTCTTGCTATTTATATAGTTTATTTACTATTATTTATCATACCTGAAATATTAGCCATTAGAAAAATGAAAAACTTAGAAAAATAAAAAGAAATGGAAGAACCAACAACGCCAGAAAGTATCAATACAAAAAAAGGCAGTGATCTTCTAGAAATGGAAGCTATTCATCTTAAAGAGAAAAAAAATAAAGAAAAAGCAGCCTTAAATATACTCAATATGCAAGGGGATTTTGGAACAGTAAGTGAGCCTCGGAAATCTCTTAGTACTTTTTTTAGAAATCAAAATAAGTTTGAAGTAAGTGGTGTTGCAATACTTGATAGAAAAGCGTCTATTGTTATTAGGATTTGCGCAACAACAATTTCTGCGGTCATTGCATTTAATCAACAAATTGAAAGTAATGTTGAAGGAGGTAATATTATTTCTATAGTTCTTTTAATAGGTCTTTCTGTATCACTTGTTTTAGCAATATTAGCAACAAAACCATCAACAAAAGGTTTGAGGAAATTAGTAAAAGATCAGGTTGCTCCATTACACCCCAGTTTAGAAGAAAACATATTTTACGTTTGGGATAATGAAAATCTAGAAGAGTATGAGGAGGCTATGAAAAAAGTAATCAAAAGTCAAGATTTACAAGTGGGAAATATGATTAGAGCAAACTTCCTATTGGGAAGAAAAAATGTAAACAGTGCCCGACTAATTGATTATTCATACGACGCATTTTTATATTCTTTCGTGATTTCTGGTGTTATTTTTTTACTTGCAAGATATTCTATCATTTAAATTAGTTTCTTTTTTATTTGATTAATTGCGTATACATAATCTCAAAATCTTCAATATTTTTCTTCGGAACTATTACAATAAAAAATATGTTTAAAAAACTATCCTTTTTCACTTTAGTAATTATTCTACTATTGATTGTTAATGCCTGTGCAACTTTTAAACCACAATTTGAAACCTCAAAATCAGTTAAAAAGTCCCCTGAAGCCTCTATTGAACATTCCTTTTACTTGATAGGAAACAGCGGTGATTCTCCTTTAGGGGAAACTTCAGAAACCTTACAGGCTTTTATGAATGAGCTTAATGAAGCCCCAGAAAATAGTACTGCCATTTTTCTAGGTAATAATATTAAAGATGGAGGTTTGCCTAAAAAAGATCATAAAAAAAGAGTTCTTGCAGAGCATCAACTAAATGTCCAAACTAACGCCGTCAGTAATTTTAAGGGAAATACTATTTTTCTCTCAGGAAATGAAGACTGGGCTAGCGATGGCTTGAAAGGTCTCAAAAGACAAGAAAAATATATTGTAAATGCAATTGGTGAAAAATCATTTTTACCTGCAGAGGGATGTCCTATTGATAAAATTCATATTTCTGAGGATATAGAATTAATCGTTATCGATAGTCAATGGTTTTTAGAAGATTGGGATGAACACCCTACCATCAATAGTGATTGTGATATAAAAACAAGAAATGCATTTTTTGATGAATACAGTAGCTTAATCAAAAAAGCACGTGGAAAAACCACACTTGTTGCCTTGCATCACCCAATGTATTCTAACGGTGAGTACGGTGGTCAATATTCACTGGCAAGTCATATGAAGCCGCTTCCAGTGATAGGAACACTAAAAAATATTTTACGAAAAACTGGCGGTATTAGTGATGTAGATCTACAAAACAAACGTTACAATGAGTTTAAAAAACGATTAGTAACTATTTCTCAAGAAAATGAAAAAGTAGTTTTTCTATCAGGGCACGAAAATAATTTACAATACATCATAGAAGATAATTTACACCAGATCATTAGCGGTTCAGGTTCTAATCCTTCGGCAACAAGAAATATAGCAAATGGAGTTTTTTCTTATGGAACCTTGGGATATGCTCGATTAGATGTCTATGAAGATGGTTCTTCTTTTGTGCGCTACTATTCAGTTGAAGAAGATGCATTAGTTTTTGAGACAGAAGTATTTCCGTCAACAGTGGCTAAAGACCCAGTAATTTATCCTAAAAATTTTCCAAGTAAGATGGAAGGATCTGTTTACACTGAAGAAGAAACCGATAAATCTGGATTCTTTAAATTTATTTGGGGTGATCGTTATAGAGAATCCTATAGTAAAAAAGTACTAGCGCCTACGGTCAATCTAGACACTTTATATGGTGGACTAAAAGTGATTAAAAAAGGTGGAGGAAATCAATCTAAATCATTGCGACTTGAAGCTGAAAATGGTGCGCAATATGTGATGAGGGCCTTAAGAAAAAATGCAGTACAATATTTACAAGCAGTACTTTTTAAAGACCAGTTTATTAAAGGTCAATTTGACAATACAGGTACAGAAGATTTGATCCTCGATGTTTTTACGGGTTCACATCCTTATGCTCCATTTACAATAGGCACTTTATCTGATGCCGTTGGAGTATATCATACAAATCCCATCCTTTATTTTATTCCTAAACAGAATGCCTTAGGTGATTACAATAGTGAATTTGGAGATGAACTTTATATGATCGAGGAACACACCTCAGAAGGGCATAGCGATCTTGCTAGTTTTGGGTTTAAGGATAAAATAATAAGCACGGATGATGTAATAAAGAGAATTCACAAAGATGAGGACATCGTTATTGATGAAGCCTCATACATTCGCGCTCGTTTATTTGATATGTTGATAGGTGATTGGGATAGGCATCAAGATCAATGGCGATGGATTGAATTTAAAGAAAATGGGAAGAAAGTGTACCGCCCTTT
Source organism: Patiriisocius sp. 208BN25-11 (assembly GCF_058147145.1). Lineage (NCBI taxonomy): Bacteria > Pseudomonadati > Bacteroidota > Flavobacteriia > Flavobacteriales > Flavobacteriaceae > Patiriisocius > Patiriisocius sp. 208BN25-11. The sequence continues at coordinate 8,833 of NZ_JBYVJY010000006.1, read as the reverse complement.
GCCAAGAGATAGAGATCAAGCGTTTTCTATAATGGCTGATGGCTTTTTATTAGAAGCTTCGGTAAAGCTAGTGCCTACATCTAGAATACTTAGGAAATACGATGACGATTTAATAGATGTTAAAGGAGTTAATGTAGAACCATATCCTTTAGATATGGAGTTCATACAAATATCAGGTAAAGACGTATGGGATGCACAAGTTAAAATGATTGAAGAAGGATTAACAGATGAGGTAATTGAAGAAGCGTTTTTATTCATTCCTACAGAAGTAAGAGATGAAAGAATAGATGAAATTAAAGTGAAATTAAAAGCGCGGAGAGGTAATCTTCAAGCTATTTCGGATAGATATTTTAAACTCGTAAATAAACTTGCTGTAATTAAAGGAACTGATAAAGATGACTATTTTACTATAAATTGTTTTGATAATGGTGATGTAAAAGTAGTAGCACAGCGCATTAAGGATGGAAAAAAATCAGATGTTTTTCTAGACCGAACCTATGTCACAGGGCAAACAAAAGAGATATGGATCTATGGATTAGATGATAAAGATGTCTTTGAAGTACTAGGAAAAAATAAAAAAAATAAAATTAGAATCATAGGAGGACAAAATAAAGATACCTATATCATTCCCGAAGGTGGTAAAGTTCTCATTTATGATTATAAGAGTAAAGAAAATGATATTTCGGAAGTAAACAATACCCGTGTGAGATTAAGAGATGATTATGACGTTAATACCTATGACTATAAAAAATTAAGAAACAATGTAAATCAAATTATACCAACCATTGGTTCGAATCCTGATGATGGTTTAAAAATTGGGGTAAGTAATACATATACATCATATGGTTTTGAACGCAATCCTTTTACATTTCAGCATAAAGTAAGTGCGGCCTACTATTTTGCAACAGCTGGTTTTGATTTTAACTATAACGGAGAGTTTGCTAATGTAATTGGTAACTTAAACTTAGGGGTAGACGCTCACTTTAATAGCCCTAATTATGCCGTAAACTTTTTTGGTTTTGGAAATAGCACCCCTAATTTGGAAACCGATGATACGAGTGATTTTGATGTAGACTTAGACTTTAATCGAGTAAAAATAAGAACATTTAAGGCTATGCCATCTTTAATCTGGAGAGGCAAATTAGGTGGATACTTTAAAGCTGGTGTTTTTTATGAATCAAATGAGGTTGAACGTACTGCTAATCGTTTTATAGATGCAGCTGTAACTGAAGGTTCCTTAAACGAATCTGTTTTTGATGAGCAAGATTTTTATGGTCTTGATGCGGCGTACCATTATGAAAATTTTGATTATGCAGCTTTTCCTACCTTAGGTATGAAGGTAAGTTTACAACTGGGTTATAAAAACAATGTTTCTAGCGGTAAAGGATTCGGGTATATAGCTCCAGAATTTGGTATTGATTATAAACTTATACCAACCGGTCAGCTTGTTTTTGCCACAAATTTAAGAGCACATTTGAATGTAGGCGATGATTTTGAGTTTTACCAAGGCGCAACATTAGGTGCCAATTCTGGCCTTAGAGGTTACAGAAATGAACGATTTACAGGAAAAAGTGCATTTGTACAATCCTCAGATATTAGATGGAATTTCTTAAGTCTTAAAACCTCTTTATTGCCTATTAATCTTGGTGTATACGCTGGGGCAGATTATGGAAGAGTTTGGGTAAATGAAAGTTTAACATCAAACACATTATTTAATGATGATAATTTTAACACCTCTTTTGGTGGTGGTGCCTTTATGAGTTTGGCTAATATGATGACTGCTAATATTTCGTTATTTAATAGTGCTGATGGCTTGCGTTTTGGATTTAAAATGGGGTTTGGATTTTAGTCTAATTGCTGTTTTGATTATACTGTTTCCAATGTATTTGGGGTTATAATCTCTAAGATTTTGTTACGTAAGTCGACTGCCTATTTCACTAGTAGGTGTGGAAATTTAATTCATAATGAAACTTAAAAAGGGATAATTAATCCTATTAAAACAATTGGAATAATAAATACTATGAAAAACTATATTTTAATTTTTAGTTTGTTAGGTATTTGCTTTTTTAATTCCTCCTGTACTGTGCTTCAATGGAGAAAATCTGACAAAGAAATTCAACAGCGCTTTAATGAATTAGAGATAGGAAGTGATATATTTTACTACGAGGTAGATAGCCTTGACTTAAAAGTTCGTGTTCAACAAGTTATTAAAGATGATAAAAACGTTCATCTAGTTTTTATACACGGTGCGCCTAGTTCTTTGTCTACTTGGGAAGGGTATCTCGCAGATGATAATCTGAGAGAAGTATCAAATATGTATGCTATAGACAGACCTGGGTATGGATATTCTAATTTTGGAACAAAACCACTCCCCATTGATTTACAAGCTCAAATAATTAATACCATTATTAATGAAAAGAAATTGTCACGTGTTGTCGTTGTTGGGTCATCTTATGGAGGTCCTCTCGCAGCAAGAGTTGGCTTTTTGAATCTCAATGTTAAAGCTGTGGTAATGATTTCACCTGCAATAGACCCAACTAATGAGAAGGATATTTGGGCATCGCGTTTAACACAATGGAAATTGACAAGGTGGCTGGTTCCTACAGCATATCGAGTAGCTGGTGATGAGAAGAAAGCACACGCACAAGAGCTTCAACTGATAGCCGATGATTGGAAAGAAGTTAGTATTCCTGTGTTACATTTTCACGGAGAAGAGGATGCTTTAGTCCCTTTTGAGAATGTAAATTTTAGTAAAGAAAATTTTCAGAATATTGAAGTGATTTCTTTTTCTGAAAAAGGACACGAATTAGCGTGGACAGATAAGGAAGTAATTATAGAACGAATAGTTCAACTCATTAATCAAATTCAAGAAGAAAAATAAGTAAATATGAAAATAGCAGTAACATTAGCTAGTGGTCAATTAGGAGCCGCTATTATAAAACAGCTTTTACAGACTAGTAGTTTACAAAACATAATAGGTATTGCACGTTCCCCAGAAAAAGCAAAACACCTAGGTGTTGAAGTACGAAAAGGAGATTATAATAGTCGTGAAGATTTTGATATAGCACTTAAAGGTGTTGATGCTCTTTTAATAATTTCTGGGATAGATGAACCTCAAAAAAGAATACAACAACACAGAAATATTATAGAGGCTGCAAAACAAAATGGTATAAAAAAAATAGTCTACACAAGCATCATAGGTGATGGAGAAGAAAATGCCTTTAGCCCTGTTGTAAATAGCAATAGACAGACAGAAAATGATGTTAAAAACTCAGGTCTTGACTGGGTAATAGGTAGAAATGGAATTTATATTGAACCAGATTTAGAATATATAGACACCTATCTCAAAGAAGGAGGAATTACTAATTGTGCGGGAGACGGTAAATGTACCTATACCAGTAGAACAGAATTAGGGTATGCTTACGCTAAAATGTTAGTAGAAGACAAACACAATGGACAAACCTATAATCTAGTGGGAGAACCCATAACGCAGTATCAACTAGCTGATTACATCAATCAAGTGTATGATACTAATCTTGAATATAAAGAAGTTTCTGTAGCAAATTATTTGACTGAAAGACAGGCAGCACTTGGTGATTTTATGGGAACCGTAATTGCGGGTATTTATGAAGGAATTAGAAATGGAGCAAATGATGTGGCTTCAGACTATGAAAGCGCTGCCGGAAGACTCCACCAACTCCCTCTTGAAATGATTAATACCTTTAAAAGAAATAATTGAGAATTTAAAGTAAGCTACTTTAAATTCTTTTTAATAATAAGATTCTCTAATACTTATATCACTAGAATGAACTGCTAAATTTGAAAACTACAAAACGAAAAATTTAAATATCCTAATACATAAAGTCCTAAAAAAAATCAGAGCCTTTCAAAAAGGCTCTGATTCATTATTATTCTTTAAAAAAGGATTATTTTTTTATGAAACGCTTTATTAAATCAATATTATTAATCCTAGATTTAATAAAGTATATACCTCCTTCTAGGTTAGAAATATCAAGTGTACAACTGGTCTTTCCTCCGTTATTATAATGTATTTGCTGTCCAAGCATATTAACAATAGAAATGTTTTCAATAATAAAATCAGATCTTAGATTGATTTCGTTATTTGCTGGGTTAGGAAAAATATCATAAGAGGTAATAGAAGCATCTTCAATTCCTAAATTTGGATCTAGTTCACAAATAACGTCAGCGTCCCAACCTCCTAGAGATGAACTTCCGTCTGATATGAAAGTAACAAAAAGATTTCCTCCGGTTACCGTTCCCCTAAATTGTCCAGACTCCAGTACACCAGTTTCAGGATCAGAAAGTTCAGTTGCAGTTGCATCGTCACCATCATATACACGCAAAAAATCAAAATCTTCCTCAATATCAACGAAAAGGAAGTCCAACGTAATAAGGTTCATTGGATCATTGGACTCTATTAATATAGAATAATTTTGATCGTCATTGTATCCATCATCTGAACCACCTGTATCATAAAATTTACCACCACAAATAGGAATGTTAATGGTTACACCAGTCGTAAAGTCTAAGGAAGTAAGTAATGAAGCATCATCTGCTGCGCAGTTAGAATTAATGTAAGCATCATACGCTGTAGTTGCTGTTAATCCTGTTGCTGTAGCCGTAAGTGTTCCAATAGCAATATCCTCAGTATAGACAGGCGTGTCTATCGTTGGGTCTGCACCATCTACAAATACACTTAATGTGTATCCATCTAAGGCCTCAATAACTTCATCCCATATAAAATCTGCTGTTGTGTCTGTAATACTTGTTGTCTCAAAGTTAATTGGAGAAGGACAGGTTATTGGTGAAGAGCATATAACATTAGCATCCCAACCCAATAGGTTTACACTTCCGTCTGATGTGAAAGTAACAAAAAGATTTCCTCCCGGAACAGTTCCCGTAAATTGTGACTCCTCAGTTACACCAGTTTCAGGATCAGAAAGTTCAGTTGCAGTTGCATCGTCACCATCATAAATGCGTAAAAAATCTGCTTCATCTTCAAGAGATACTTGTAGAAACTCTAAAGTAACAACATTTGTTGGGTCATCAGGTGATATTAAAATAGAATAATTTTCACTATCTGAGTAAGGGGCATCTGAACCGCCAGTATCGTAAAATTTTCCACCGCAAACTGGATTCTCTGAATTTGTAGTAAATTCAAACAGTGCTTGAGTAGAGTTATCATCCACTCCACAATTAGCATTAAGATATGCATCATACTGGGTACTAGCTGAGAGACCTGTTGCCGTAGCTGTTAGTGTTCCAGCAGCAACGTCTTCTGTATAGATAGGTGTATCTGCTGTAGGATCTGCATCGTTTTCAAATACATTTAAAGTATACCCATCTGCTGCCTCTGTAATAGCATCCCAACTAAAGTTTGCTGTAGTATCTGTAGTGCTAGTTGTCATAAAATTTACTGGCTCTGGACAAGTAGGTGGTGGTGCACATATGACGTTAGCATCCCAGCCTCCTCTAGTTGCAGAATCATCTGATGTGAAGGTGACAAAAAGATTTCCTCCAAGAATTGTGCTTGTAAATTCTCCTGGCTGTGTTACACCATTTGCTGGGCTAGGAACTGAAAGTTCAGTTGCAGTTGCATCATCACCATCGTATACACGTAAAAAATCAAACCCCTCTTCTACATTTACTGATAAAAATTCTAATGTAACTAAATTAGCCGGATCATCAGATTCTATTAAAAAAGAATAATTTTCGTCATTTTGATATTCAAAGTCAGGTCCGCCGGTATCATAAAACTTACCACCACAAACGGGAGTAGGTGGAAGCGCATTAAATGACAAAGTAGTAGCCAGAGAGACACCACCTGCGCCACAATCACCTTGAATGTAGGCGTCATACCCCTGAGATGCTGTTAATAAATTCGTGTTTGCAGTAAGTGTTCCAGTAGCAATTGACTGTGTATCTACAGCAACTGCAGCAGGGTCTGTAGGGTCGTCACCTATATTGTATATAGATAAAACATATCCATTTACAGCTGTTGCGTCTTCTTCCCAACTAAAATCTGCTGTAGTTTCTGTAATAGCACTTACTGCAAAATTGATGATCTCTGGGCAAGTGGGAGGTGCTTCAACAGCATATTCAAAAGTAAACGTACCAGCACCAGTATCGAATGCTGCAATTATTATATATACCTCTTGATCTGCACCAGTCTCATTGGTCCATTCTTGAGCCTCTGTGTCTGGATCATCATAACAAACTATAAGCATATCACCTGGGCAGGTTGCACCGTATGCTATTCTCACTTTAGAGTCATAATTATTTTCAGTTTGTTGAAAACTTAAAGTAAATGTGTCAGGAACCAAAATGGAGTAAATAAGGTCTGGAGAACCTGGGTTAGATAAACAATCAATTACAAAATCATTAGTAGCACCTTCGGTAGAGGAACTAAAGGGACTTGTTTCATTATCTAAATCTATAATACTGGCACAATTTTCATTTGATTGAGTGTAACCTTGCCAGGATATTCCGGCAATAAGAATTAATGTAAATAATTTAGTGAATTTTTTCATAGTTGTTTTTTTTAAAATTAGGAGTAATAAATGTTAATAATGGTTTCTAATGAAGAGGGTTACATTTTTAACTTGATTCATATTTATTTAATAATTACTTTTGTTGTAATTCTAAAAAGATATATTTCTTTAGAAATATGGGGTGTTTTTTCAAGATATTTATATTTGAAAATTGTGATCTTTAAATGGACGGTAAATATCATACTATTGATAGCTATCCCTAACGTACCTTTTGTATAAAAAAAGTGAGCAAAGTGCTTTTTTATGAAATAAAAAGTGAGCAATGAAATAAAAAGTGAGCAATGAATGCTTTAAAATTATTTCACTAGAGTTTATAGCTATAAGTTAAAGTCTTTTTAAAAATAATACTTAGGGTCATTTTTAAGTTAAAACCAAAAATGAAAAGCGTATTGCAAAAACATCTAACGAAGAAGTGAACAATAGAAATAATGAAGAATGGATTATAGTATTATAAATATAGTTTACAGTCTCGATATTTTTAAAATTGACTAATATGATTTACGAGGTTTTCACCTTTGTTTAAGTTCATTTTTTTACGAAGTCTATAACGATTTACTTTAACGCTCTCTTTTGATATTCCCATTAGACTTGCAATGTCCTTTGTGTTAAAATTAAGCTTTAAAAAGGTGCATAATTTTAATTCACTAAGAGTAAGCGAAGGATATTGTGATTTTAATTTTTCAAAAAAACCAATATTTACCTGCTCAAATCTAATTTTAAATTCAGCCCAGTTTTTTGTCGTATTATTTGTTAGTGAATTTGACAGATTAATTATTTTTTGGTGATGTATAGGATCTGTCTCTTTTTTTAGCTTATTTAATTCTTTTTTAAAATACTGAATATTTTCACCATTTTCAATAATTTGTAGTGCAGTAGATGTCAATTCTTTTTTCTTTAACTCTAAAGCATCTTTTGTTTTTTCTAATTCTAAGTCACTTATCGCCTGTTGTTGGTTGTTTATCTCTTTTGCTTTTTTATGTTTACTTATAAGGTTCTTAATTATTAGTAGAGAAATAATTAACAACGATGTAATACTTATTGCATATAGCAGTATAAGCGTATTATTTATTTTTTTTTCTTTTTCAATGAGCTTTAATTTTTGATTTTTCTCAATTAATTCAAACTCTTTATTGCGTTTGTAAAATTTCCAACTTTCTTCATTATTAAAGAGTTCAAGATCTAGTTTTTGTGCTTTTTTTAAGTAGCTCAGAGCAGGTTTCATCTCACCTCGGGTTTCATAAATTTCAGAAAACAAATAATACGTTTCCTTCCTTGCAGCTAAGTCCGCGTTTAATTTTTCCAATGAATCAGCCTTCTTTAAGTGATATAGTGCTTTATTAGTTTTATTAAAGCCATTGTATATTTTTGCTAAGTATATATTATTTAGGTATTTGGTGTACGTATTGTCACTGCTATCTATAATAGGTTTGTTTTTAAGTGCTAGGTCTTTAGCTCTATTTAATTGATCTAGGCCAAATAATATATTAGCTTTTTCATTATTAATTGTAGCCAGTCTTATTGCTTTTTTTTCTTTTGTAAGATGCGTTGTGCTTATTAAACTTTGTGCTGCTTTTTCATTATAGGAAAGTGCCTCATCATACTCTTTTTGATCATTTTTAATCATTGATATGTTTAATAAAACTAAGCTCTGATTATGTGTTAGGTCATTCTCAAGGTCTTGCGCAAATTGTTTTTCAGAAATTAAAAAATATTCTAAAGCTTCTTCTTCTAGTTTAAACCTTGCATAAATTATTGCTATAAGGTTACTAGCCTGCCCAGTTCTAGACCCTTTATCTCTATTTTTAAGAAGATTATATCCTTTAAAAGAATAATCGTAGCTTTTTGCAAAGTCCGTTTTAATAAAATAAGCCCTTCCAATCTGCGTATAAGCTCTACCTAAAACTATTGAATCATTAATCGATTGATTTTTCTGTAAAATTTCAGTAATAAGCGCTATGGCTTCATCTGGAGACGTATCTGTTTTTTCATTAACAATTTTAAATAAAGAATCTATCTTAAACTGTTTCTCTGAGCCTTCCTGAGCTACTAGAGGATAAGAGAAAAATGTGAGAAGTAATAATACGAGTCCTTTTTTTATGCTGTAAGCTACAGCTTCCATAGCGTTTTTTTTTAAAATTAAAAGTAAACTTTTAGTATGAAATATCATTCCAAAATCGATATTACTTTTTTTGATTGTCCGTAATTTATCATAATCCTGTAATGCCTGCTATTACTATTCTATCGAACAAACGCTCTCCAAA
>NZ_JBYVJY010000005.1:0-199429 GCF_058147145.1 Patiriisocius sp. 208BN25-11 | reverse complement strand
CTAGCCACTGCAAGTGATAACTGTAGCGCAACCATAACATTGACACAAGACCCACTAGCAGGAACCATAGTAAGTACGGGTGTTACTACCATTACCATTACGGCAAACGATGGCACAAACAGTGACGCTTGTAGCTTTGACCTAACCGTAACAGATGATCTAGCACCAACAGCAGTCTGCCAAGATATTACCATACAACTTGACGCTATGGGAATGGCTACCATTACCCCTGCCGATATTGATGGCGGCAGCACAGATGGCTGCGGAGCTATTACAACATCAATAGACATAAGTTCATTTGATTGCAGTAATGTTGGTGATAATTTAGTAACACTAACCGTTACAGATGCAAGTGGAAATACAGACACCTGTATGGCAACAGTAACAGTAGAAGACATCACGCCACCTATGGCAGTGTGTCAAGACATTAGCATTCAACTTGATGATATGGGTATGGCTACCATTACTCCTGCCGATATTGATGGAGGAAGCACCGATGCTTGTGGTATTGCTTTAGTAGAAATAAATCAAGATTCTTTTGACTGTTCCAACATAGGAGACAATACAATAACCCTTACCGTAACAGATGTAAATGGGAACATGAGTTCTTGTGACGCAACAGTTACTGTCACAGGGTCTAACCAAACACCTATGGCAGTTTGTCAAAATGTAACCATTGCACTCGATCAAAATGGCATGGCAACCATTACTCCTCAAACCATCGATGGAGGATCAAGTGGTGGTAGTTGCCCTTCAGATTTTACAGTAGACATCGACACCTTCACTTGTGATGATATTGGTGCACCTGTGCAGGTAACGCTTACGGTTACAAATGCATCTGGAATTAGCGATAGCTGTATCGCTTTTGTAAATGTGATTGATACCCTCGCGCCAGAAGTATTTTGCCCAGCAGACCAAACCGTTACTTCTACAGGACCTTACATTTTACCTGACTATTTTGCAACGGGAGAAGCGATGGCCATCGATAATTGTACAGATCCAATTACTGTTTTTGATCAAGATCCAAATCCAGGAACACCATTAGCGCAAGGAACCTACATCATTACACTAAGCGCAGAAGATGATAATGGTTTTGAAGGAGAATGCGAGTTTACACTTATTGTAGATGATCTTTTAGGTACTTCGGAAATTTTAGATACCCTAGACACCGTGTTTGTATATCCAAACCCGTTTTCAAATAAGATCACTATTGAAAATCCGAAGCTACTTTCTCTAGACACCATACAGTTGTATGATGTAACAGGAAGACTGGTAAAAGCATTTAACATTTCCGAAGTGATTGAAAAACAAGAAATTTACCTCAACGAATTAGCAAGTGCGGCCTACTTCTTAAGAATTGAAAGCGGTTCAAATACAAAAATTATAAAGCTCATTAAGGAATAAGGAAACACTTTTTATCTCTTTTTAAAAATCCGTTTATATCTCATAAACGGATTTTTTTATAACAGCTATTCCTTATAACTTTGTGTAGACCTCAATAGGTGCAAAACCAACACATCATACATGCGTATCCTCCTCTATCTTCTTCTTTGCACTTCTCTTTCTATAGTAGCTCAGGATGAGAAAATTTTATCGCATACCAAAACCCAACTACCCCTTTCTCTTGATAGCATTACTGCCTACAAAGAGGCTTCGAAAATTGCGCACAGCAAAGGAGATTTTGAAGTTTTTAGAACCTATTGCCAAGCTATTTTGGACATTGCAAAAGCCAATAATTTAAAAAAATTAGAAGCACAGGCTCTTACCAATATTGGTATTTATCATAGCAACGTAGAAGAACTAGATCTAGCTATTGAAACCTATATTGCATCTGCAAACCTCATGCAGGATTTTCCAGAAGACAAGAGATCTAACCTTTCCATTCTGGTGAACTTAGGGAATTTGTACAACAAAATTAAAGACCACGAAAAGGCTACAAAGACGATGTTAGAGGTTATTGAGCGCGCTGGAAGTGTCGCAGATACAGATAACTTTTTAATGGCTGCATATATAGGACTTGGCACTGCATCAAAAAACAAAAAAGACTTCAAGCAATCTATTGCTTATAACACAAAAGCTAGGGATCTAGCAATAGCCCTTAATCGAAAAGATGTGATTATCTCCTCTTTACTAAATCTAAGCGATGATTATCTATTACTCAAAGAATACGATAAAGTAATTGACAATTGTAAAACCATACTTGCCGACCTAACAGAAGAAGACTCCAAAAAACAAAAAGCCAAAGCCCTTTTTACGTTAGGAGCTGCTCAATTTCAAAAAGGTCAGCTAAAAGAGGCCAGAAATAACTTGGAACAATCCATAACGGTAGCTTCTAATATCAACCTCTTTAATGTAAAAATGAAAGCCCACAAAACGCTGGCTAATGTATATGAGATGGAAGGCAATCTACAAAAATCACTAGAAGAACAAAAAAACTATACTACAGCTAGAGAAGCTTATTTAAATACCCTCTCTAAAGCACAACGACTCGAATTAGAAATAGCCTCTAATGAAAAAACTGCCTTATTATCTGAACAAAGTGAAGCACTTAAAAAGAGCGCCAAAGAAAAATGGCTATTTATAATTTCTGGTGGGCTTTTAAGCATTGCATTGGCTGGAACATTTTTATATTTCAGAAAAAGAAAAGAAACATTAGAAGAAGAATCTACGCAACTAAAAAAGGACTCTTTATTACTTAGAAATGAAAATGAAGTTTTAAAAGACAAACTAAAGGAAATTGCTAGTTCCATAAAAAAAGAACAAACGACAAAGAAAACTACTTCGTATCAAAATTCATCGTTAACAGCATCAGATCAGGAAACATACATGCAGCAAATTTTAGATTTTATGGAGCAGCAAAAGCCCTATTTAAATCCTGAAATAAAGCAATCTATTCTTGCCGAAAAACTCTCGATGAGTGTGCATCTTTTTTCTGAAATATTAAATGTTTGCTTTCATCAAAACTTCAATAGCTTTATCAATTTATACAGAGTAAGTGAAGCAAAATCATTAATGTCGAACCCAAAGTATAAAGAATATAAAATCTTAGCGATTGGATATGAAGCTGGATTCTCCAGTAAAACTTCTTTTAATAGAGTGTTTAAAAATTTAGTGGGTTGTACGCCTTCTGAATATTTAAAAAATAAAACATTTGAGAACCAAATGACAGATAGTGCTACTTAGAAAGCCATCTATAGATTGGTCCAAGTTTTTAAACAATCGTATGTTCCACTTTATAAGTTGGAACGCTTTTTTATCGTAAATTTCTTATTATTGATTCTTGTTTTAAAAGAACTACAAAACCAAGTCCCAAAATACTCCTCATGAAAAAACTCGTCTATACTTTATTTTTAATTGTCTTACCTTATGTTTCATTCTCCCAATATGTCCAGTTAGGTGATGATATTGATGGAGAGTCATTTGGTGATTTTTCAGGTTGGAGTTGCTCTTTAAGTGATGATGGGAATAGACTCTGTGTAGGAGATAGGTTTAATAATGAAGGTACTGCAACTAGTAGTGGTGGCTCTAATTTTGGACAAATACGCTGTTATGAATGGAATGGAACCAATTGGATTGCTCTGGGAAATGAAACTCACGGAGAGGTAACTGCAGATCATTTTGGTAGTTCTATTAGTCTAAATGCCGCAGGAGACACCTATATTTCTGGCGCAAGGAATGGAACTGTAGGTCCCACCAGAAATGGATATGCCAGAGTGCACCAACTAATTGCAGGCTCATGGCAACAAATAGGAGCCATTTTTGAAGGACAAGCAGAAGGTGATGAACTTGGAACATCAGTAAGTATAAATGCCGCGGGAAACATTGTAGCAATTGGAGCACCCGGAAATGATACCAACGGTGCAAATGCAGGTCAAACTACCATTTATCAATTAGTATCAGGGACGTGGCAACTTCTAGGAGCCCCAATAAATGGAATTAACCAAGATGATGATAGTGGATTTGGAGTATCATTAAGTGATGACGGACTTACAGTAGCTATTGGAGCACCAGATGACGATAGCTCTGGTGCACAAGTAGGAGCCGTTAGAATCTATGATTATAATGGTACTGCATGGGTACTAAGAGGCAATGTCATTAATAGTTCTGCTGATGTTGACAAATTTGGATACAATGTATCGATAAATGCAAACGGCACTATTGTTGCCATTGGTGACCCAGATAGTGATGAAGCTGGCTTTAATTTTGGATTGGTTCAATTATACCGTTATAACGGAACTGCTTGGGTGCAATTGGGTCAAAACTTGGTTGGGGGCAATACCTTTGACGACTATGGACATGCTATATCACTAGATTCTGCTGGGAACACACTCGTTGTCGGCGCCAATCAATCTACATCAAACCCTGGATACGCAAGAATTTTTGAATTTAACGGCACTAACTGGATACAAGTAGGTAGTGATATTGATGCAGAAAATACTGGTCAAACACAATCACAATACTTTGGTCATTCAACCAGTATGAGTGGGGATGGCCTTACTGCAGCCATCGGTGATTATTACAATCAAAACGAAGGCGACACCTTTCCTATTCCAAAAGGTAGTACAAGGGTTTTTAGACGAGATCCACTTGCTACTACAGACCCTATCGCTATTTGTCAAAACATTACTATAGTCCTTGACGCAAACGGAATGGTAAGTATTGTTCCCGCAGATATTGATAACGGCTCCTCAGACGGTGACGGTCCTGTTACACTTAGTATCGATCAGAATATGTTTACATGTGCAGATATAGGAACAAATACAGTAATACTCACAGTAACTGATAGTGAAAACAATACAGATACATGCCAAGCTATTGTTACTGTTCAAGATACAACACCTCCAACACTAACATGTCCAGAAAATCAAACGGGTTTTGCAGATGCAAATTGTCAGTTCCAGCTTCCCGATTACACAACCGATGCAATAGCTAATGATAACTGCGGAAATATTACAATAACACAAAGTCCTATAGCTGGTAGTACTATAAACGTAGGAAGTACAACCGTTACGCTTACTAGCAGCGACGGCACAAATTCTGTTACGTGTACATTCGATGTTCTTGTAACAGACAATATACCACCTACCGCAGATTGTGTAGCACCTTTTAACCTAGCACTAGAAGCTAATGGAATGGTTAATATCACTGCCGAAATGATAGACAACAACTCTACAGACGCCTGTGGAATTGGATCTCGAACCATAGACATCACTCAATTTACTTGTGACAACTTGGGAGAAAACATAGTAACACTTACTGTTATAGATAGTAATGGAAATGAGTCTACCTGCAACACTACAATAACAATAGAAGACCCTTTAAACTCTTGTAACATTCCTCCAATTGCCAATTGTCAACCTGTAATAGTTTCGGCAAATGAAAATTGTGAAGGAATTGCGATAGCGTCAGATTTCAACAACGGCTCTTTTGATCCTGAAGGCGAAACACTTACACTTACAATAGTGCCAGAGGGACCGTATCCAATAGGAATAACGACCGTTACACTCATAGTTAATGATGGTATGGTAACTAACTCCTGTCAAACTACCATAACGGTAAATGACACAACACCACCTACTATCTCTTGTCCAGAAAATATGACAGTGAGTACAGACGAAAATTGCTCATTTATAATTCCAGATTATACTACAATGGGTATAGCAATGGACAATTGTAGCATTGCCGTAATAACACAAACTCCAGCAGTTGGAACAGTAGTCCCGCAAGGAAATTATACCATCACACTTACCGCAGATGATGGAGTCTTACAAGTAAGTTGTACATTTAATTTAGAAGTAATAGATAACATACCTCCAGTAGCATCCTGCCAAGATATTACCATTCAATTAGATGCTACAGGAATTGCTAACATTTCTGCAACAGATATTTCTAATATGAGTTCAGATGCTTGTGGCATTGCTTCTATCGAAATTGATATTAATAGTTTTGATTGCTCAAATGTTGGGCCAAATACTGTAACACTTACAGTTACAGATACCAATCAAAATACTGCTACATGTACTTCTGTTGTTACTGTTGAAGATAGTATAACACCTGCTACAATATGTCAAGATATAACGGTTACATTGGATGCGTCTGGAACTGCGATTATTGTTCCGGAAGACATCAATAATGGAAGTTCAGACAACTGTGAAATTGCAAGCTTAGCACTTGACATTGATACTTTTAACTGTACTAATTTGGGTAACAATATAGTGACACTCACAGTAACAGATGTAAACGGAAATGCAAGCAGTTGCACAGCTACTGTTACGGTTGAAGAAACAGAAGCTCCTATAGCAATCTGTCAAGATATAACTGTGGCCTTAGATGCAACTGGAAATGCAACTATTGTAGCTAGTGATATCGATGGTGGAAGTACAGACAATTGTGTTATTTCAAACTCAAGTATTGATACAACTACTTTTACCTGTGATGCTATTGGATCTAACCTAGTAACGCTCACTGTTGAAGATGCCAATGGAAATACAGACACTTGTACAGCGACCGTAACCATTGTGGATGAAATGCCCCCAATGGCAATATGTCAAAACATCACAATTGAACTTGATGATAATGGTGCTGCAATAATTCAAGCATCAGATGTAGATGGAGGAAGCATAGACAATTGTGAAATAGCCACTATAAGTATTGATACAACGATGTTTGATTGTTCAAACATAGGCGAAAATTCTATACTCTTAACCGTTATAGACACCTCAGGAAATCAAGCTAGTTGTGAAGCAATTGTTACTGTAACAAGCACAAATAATATTGAAGCCCAATGCCAAAACATTACAGTACCCCTAGGACAAGATGGAACCGCAACTATAACTCCACTTTCTGTGTATGCAGGACCTGATATTAGTTGTCCAGATGGCATATTTAGCATTGACATTGACACCTTTACTTGTAATGATATTGGTACGCCAGTGATTGTAACCTTGAGTGCCACAAACAATAATGGTATCACCACAACATGTCAAGCCTTTGTGAATGTAGTAGACACCTTAGGTCCAGAAGTGCTATGCCCAGAAGACCAAACCGTAACCTCAGAAGGTCCTTATATCTTACCCGATTATTTTGCAATTGGAGAAGCTATGGCAATTGACAACTGTACCGAACCCGTAACAGTATTTGATCAAGATCCAAATCCAGGAACTCCGATGCCGCAAGGAACCTATACTATTACGCTAAGCGCTGAAGATGAAAATGGTTTTGAAGGGGAATGTGAGTTTACTTTGATTGTAAATGATCTTTTAGGTACTTCGGAAATATTAGATACCCTGAACACGGTGTTTGTATACCCAAACCCGTTTTCAAACAACATCATTATTGAAAATCCGAAACTACTTTCTTTAGACACCATACAATTGTATGATGTAACAGGAAGATTGGTAAAAGCATATAATATTTCCGAAGCTATTGAAAAACAAGAAATTGATCTCAATGAATTAGCAAGTGCAGCCTACTTTTTGCAAATAGAAAGTGGAGCTTCCACTAAAATAATACAGCTTATCAAAGAATAATTTCTTAACAGTTTTATCAAACCGCTCCTTTTGTTGAGCGGTTTGTCTTTAAGAGTCCTCAAATACGTAGATAAATCTTCTTGTTTATCGATTAAATGTAAGTTTTTCAAGATTATGTGTGTAGTTTGTAAAATTTAGTTATTTTTAGCGCAGATTTTTTTTTAAGTTATAAAACATTGTTTTATGGTGGAATTTAAAAAGAAATTCACCCAAATAAACTATTTAAACGACTCATTAATATTACAATCATGATTAAAAAATTAGCCCTTGCTATGCTAGCCTTAAGTTGCACTATCACAACCTATGCGCAACAAAATTATCAACCAAGTGAATCACCAACGTTAATTCTAACACCCAAAAGTTTTCATGTTTCAGAACCTGTAAGAAATTCTCCTGTCTGTGATGATCTAACTACTTTTGATGGGTACATCGTTCCCAAAAATGGTGTCTTAACTACGAGTGGTGAAATGAGCGACAAGCGTAAACGTAAGCTTTCTCACTTAAACTCTGCTGGTAAAAGTTCTTCACAAGTCGATCCTCTTTTAGGAAAATCTTATCAAGCAACTCATGAAACAACAACAAGAGCACCAATCACCTCTTTTGAAGGTATTGGCGCAAATGTAAGTCCGCCAGATCCATCTATGGCTGTTGGGCCAAATCATGTTGTTACTATGGAAAATGGTGTGTGGGCAGTATATGATAAAGCAGGAAACATGGCCCCAACATTCCCAAAACCATTAAATGACCCATTATCTGGACCAAACCATGCAGACAATGCAGGAGATCCAGTGGTAATGTATGACCGTGAAGCTGACAGATGGTTTATTTCTCAGTTTCAATTGTCTGGAAATGCCTCATTAAGCGATGATGTATTTTTAGTTGGTGTATCTACTACTCCTGATCCAACAGGAGCTTATAATGTGTATGAATATGAATTAACCCAAGGAAATGATTATCCACATTACGGAATATGGGGTGACACCTATGTAACTGCAGGTAACTTTACAGGAGCTCAAAAAGTATATACCTTTAATAGAACAAAAATGTTAGCAGGTGATGCTACAGCAGAGATTGTTGGATTTTCTCCTGCTGGTCTAGGTGCTAGTGGCTTTGCTGCTCCAATTCCAGTACACAGTGAAGCAACAGGTTCGGCGACAGGACCTGCTAAAATTTTATACTACCAAGACGATGCTTTTGCGGGTGTTACAAGTGATCATATTGGTATGTGGACCATCGACATGGACTGGAGTAATATTCCAGGATCTGTAATTTCTACTAAAACTGAAATACCTACAGCACCTTTTGATGCTGCCATTGCAGGTGGTTTTTCAAACCTACAACAACCAGGAACAAGTGTACGTATTGATGCCATTGTTGGTGCTGTAATGAACATGAGCCACTGGTATAAATTTGATACCCATGAATCTATTATTTTAAACTGGGTTGTTGAGGTTACAGATGGATCTCAAATATCTGGTATTAGATGGGCAGAATTAAGAAGTTTTGACAATGGCGCTACTTGGAGTCTATACCAAGAAGGAACCTTCACCGACCCAACAGGAAATAATGCTGTATTTATGGGTTGTATGTCTATGG
Source organism: Patiriisocius sp. 208BN25-11 (assembly GCF_058147145.1). NCBI lineage: Bacteria > Pseudomonadati > Bacteroidota > Flavobacteriia > Flavobacteriales > Flavobacteriaceae > Patiriisocius > Patiriisocius sp. 208BN25-11. The sequence continues at coordinate 190,304 of NZ_JBYVJY010000005.1, read as the reverse complement.
ACAAAGATGGAAATATTGGTATGGGATACACCAAAACAGGTGCTGCAGAGTTTCCTTCATTATACTACACTGGAAGAAAAGCTGGAGATTTCTTAGGCGAAATGACCTTCACCGAGGATCTTGCAATTGCAGGTAATACAGTGACTACAAACGACCGTTATGGAGATTACGGACAAGCAGTAAGAGATCCTAACGACGATCTAACTATTTGGGTAACTTCTGAATATTCTGGAGCACCAGACAAAAAAGTTCGTGTTTACTCTTTTAAATTGGCAGATCAAGAAACTACAGATGTTGGAGTAAGTGATATCACTACACCCGTTAGTGGAACTGGATTATCCAATGCAGAAACAGTAACTGTTAACATCTCAAACTACGGAACTACAACACAATCTAACATCCCATTAACGTTAAGTCTAGAGGGAACACAAGTGGCTTCTGAAATGTACACAGGAAGTATTGCTCCTGGAGCTATTGTACAATACACATTTACACAAACTGTAGATTTATCTGCAGTGCAAGATGATTACATTTTACAGTCTTGTACAAACCTAGGTGGAGACCAACAAACAGCTAATGATTGTGCGAACAGAAAAGTATCAAATCTATTAGGAACTGACCTTGCAATCACAGCCATTTTAGCGCCTCTTGGCGGACCCAATATGACGGCTACCGAAGATGTGACCTTTACCTTAGAAAATGTTGGTGGAACTTCTCAAACAGACATACCGTTTACAGTTACCATAGATGGAGGAACACCTACTAACGGAACGTATGGGACACCAGTGGCTGCTGGAGAAGCTATCAATTTAACTTTTGCAGATCTTGCTGATGTTGCTGCCTTAGGAGATCATACTATTTGTGTAACAGTAAACCAACCTGGTGATGGTGATGCTACTAATAACCAGTTATGTATTGATATAGTAACTTTAGGATGTGCAGGTGCCGCTACTACAGGGTGTAGTATTGATGGTATAAAGCAATTAATCTTAGCAGGAATAACAGTAGACGATGGTGGTAGTGGATGTAATACAGAACCTGCAACGGGTCCAGCTGGATATGCCAACAGAATGGATATTGAATTTGATCTTGATCGAGCAGCAGGCTCTAACACACACATACTTCAAGCAAGAACGGACTGGAACCCAGAAGCACTTGAAGTGTGGATCGACTTTAATGACAATTTCACTTTTGAAGCTGGAGAGCAATTAATTGACACAGATTTTACAATTGAAGATGCGTTAGAAAGTTTTAATCTTGTCATTCCTACTGACGCTGCAATAGGATCACATATCATGAGAATGAGAGCATACGACAGTAGTGCTGCAGGAACTCCAAACGATCCATGTGGAGATGTAGCCTATGGTGAAACTCACGATTATACAGTAAACATCTTAGATTCAAGTCTTGGAGATTGCCCAACAACGACAACCTATGCTGGCGGAAGCTGGGACAACGGAGCTCCAACTGCATCTGTAAATGCTATTATTAATGGCACATACAATACTACAACTGCAAGTATTGATGCGTGTAGCTTGACAGTAAATGGTAGCTTAACAGTAGCTGCAAACACCTATGTGAACATCACAAATGATATTGACGTATCTGCAACAGGAACGATAACGGTACAACACCAAGGAAGTGTGGTGCAAATAGACCCAGCTGGAACAGCAACAAATGCAGGAGCCATAAATGTAGCACTTACAACAGCTACCTTGAAACCTCGTGACTTTATGTTATTAGGTAGTCCAATGACAGCCGATGTACCTTTTGGTGTTAATAATCCAATTTTCAGAATACTACAACACAATACAGTAGATTTCTTACCGCACCCTGATGTACAATTAGCATTTCCTGGTGGAGCAAACTTTGTAGATGCAGATAATAACGACTTTAGTCTACAAACTGGAAATTTTGGAGTTGCTAAAGGATATTATGTTTGGCCACAAGCTTCATTACAAGATGGTAATACTACATATGATTTATTATATGAAAATGGCACTTTTAATACAGGTGAAGTAAAATACAACTTGGCTTTCAACAACATTGGTACGGCTGCAGAAAATAAAAATGCAAGTCCGAATGTGATTTCTAACCCGTATCCATCTCCGATTTCTGGTGCAGACTTCTTGAGTGCAAATGCTGCTGCTGATGAATTGTTTTTCTGGGAGCACAACTCTTCTCCTAGTAACACATTCCCAGGAGCCAATAGTGCAAACTTTAACATGGCAGACATCTCTGTATTCAATGCAATGGGCTTTAACCCTGCAGCTACTGGAAGTCCAATTAGTGGAGGTCCTGGAGATATTTCAATTGCTACTGGACAAGGTTTTAGTATTAAAAACAATGGTGCTGCTGTAGATGTTACGTTTACAAATAGTATGAGACGTACCACAAATAATACGACGCTAAGAAACCCTCAAGATGTTGACAGAATGTTAGTGCGTATTAAAGACAACAACTTTGATTTAGGAAGCACTACCTTAATTGGATTTACAGAAAATGCAACACGAGGATATGACGCTGGGTATGACTCAGAAATGTTAGGAGCGCCAGTTACAGTATTCTCTCATTTAGATGATGGTTCTGGAGCGTATGCAATTCAAGGTCGTGAAGCATTTAACACGGATATTGAAATTGACCTTGGATTTATTTCACAAATTGACAAAGACAATAGTTATACAATATCTATAGACTCAATTGAAGGAAACCAATTATCTAGTGCAACTGTTTATTTGGTTGACAATTTCTCAAATGTAGTTACAAATCTTTCTAAACAAGCCTATACGTTTAACAGTGTAAAAGGAATTTTCAATAGTAGGTTTACTATAAGATTTGTTGAAAATGAAGCATTAGGAATCAATGAACTTGCGTTAGAAGCAATCTCTGTATCCCCTAACCCTGCAAAAGACATTGTTACAATTTCTTCTCCTTCTTCGGAAATAGTAACCATCGAATTAGTAGATGTTACCGGAAAAGTAATGAAGCGTTTAAGTCCAAATGCTAACAAAGCGCAACTAGATATAAGCAACTTTAATAGTGCTATTTATTTCGCAAAAATCACGACAGAGAATGGAATTAGTACCAAGAAAATACTAAAAATGTAATAGTATAAAGCTTCCAAAAAAGTCATCTTAGCACCCTAAGATGACTTTTTTATTTGTAATGAATTTAGAGGGTAAAAATCAAAAACTGAGAAAATTGTGATATTATTCAAAAAAATTCTCTCGGTATTTGTATACAAAAGTGTTGTGACACCTATAGATTCTAAGTAATTTTGCTACACAATAGACTGTTAGATTACTTGCACATTAAAATCTAACAAGAGAGCTTCTGTGAGAGCTATTATAAATAAACTCGCAATTAAAATTAAGTTTATGAAATTGAAACAAGTACTCCAAATTTTTGTATTGTTATTATGTGTTCAAACATTTGCTCAAAAAACTGCTAAAAATGAAAAAGCTTCTAACGCTATTTCTCTAGAGCAATTAATTCAACAAAAGAGCAATACGTATATAATTACAAGTCAACACACCAGTAGTGTTAGTGGTATTACACATACCTATCTTAGACAAGCCATCAATGGTTTAGGAATATATGGTACAGAATCTAGTGTACATACAGATGCCTCTGGAAAAACATTAATCACACACAACAACTTCTTAAAAGAGGTTTCAAATACAGTTACTTCTTCAAGTGCTTCACTTTCTGCTTCAGATGCAATTAACGCTGTAGCAAATAAAATGAACTATCGCATCAGCGAGCTTGTTGCTCTATCTTATGAAGGTGGTATTGCCAACAAAACAATTTTTAATGGCGCTAATATTTCAGAAAAAGAAATTCCAGTAAAACTTATATACTTTTATTCAAGAGCTACAGGTACTAGAATGGCATGGGAACTTTCTATAAAAGAAACCGAAGGTGCAAACTGGTGGAACTTTCAAGTAGATGCTTCTACAGGAGAAATACTTTTTAAAGAAAATTGGACTGTGTCTTGTAATATCTTAGGAGATCATGAAGCACACAACCACGATGTGGCTAATATTTCAGAAAAGAGACATAACAAAACAACAATTTCAAATACTGAAACTACAGCAACGGCTTTAGTTGGAAATTACAATGTATACCCAATGCCTGTAGAATCTCCTAACTATGGTGGACGTTCTTTAGTTGCAGATCCAGATAATGCGTTAGCTTCTCCTTTTGGGTGGCATGATACCAATGGAGCAGCTGGAGCAGAATTCACCATTACTCGTGGAAACAATGTACATGCTTATGAAGATGGAGACAACCCTGGTTATAGTCCAAATGGTGGGGCCGGACTTGTTTTTAACTTCCCAATAAACGAAACATATACAAATGCTGATCAAAGTGAGGATGCAGCAATAACCAATTTATTCTATTGGAACAATATCATTCATGATGTTGTGTACCAATACGGATTTGATGAAGCTTCTGGTAACTTTCAAGAAAATAACTACGGAAATGGTGGTGCTGGAGGCGATTCTGTAAATGCAGAAGCACAAGATGGTTCTGGAACCTGTAATGCAAACATGGGTACTCCTGGTGATGGAGGAAATCCAACCATGCAAATGTATGTTTGTGGAAACAGAGATGGTGATTTAGACAATGGTGTTATTGTTCACGAATATGCACATGGTATCTCAAATAGACTTACAGGAGGTGCCGCAGCAGCGGGTTGTTTACAAAACACAGAACAAATGGGAGAAGGATGGAGTGACTACTATGCACTAATGCTAACCATTGAACCAGGAGATGCAGGACCAGATGCAAGACCAATTGGTACGTGGCTAACTGGTGTTGGACCAACAGGTGCTAGTATTAGAACCTTTGACTACAGTACAGACTTTACAGTAAATCCGCATACCTATGATGATATTATGACAGAATCTGTACCTCACGGTGTTGGATCTGTATGGGCAGCAATGCTTTGGGAAATGACATGGGAGCTTATAGCTACAGAAGGTTTCGATCCAGATATCTACAATGGTACTGGAGGAAATAACATTTCACTTAACCTTGTTACAGAAGCAATGAAACTACAACCTTGTTCTCCTGGATTTATTGATGGTCGTGATGCCATTATAGCAGCAGATCAAGCTATCTACGGTGGAGCTCACTTATGTGAAATTTGGGAAGCTTTTGCGAGAAGAGGATTAGGATTTAGTGCTACTCAAGGAAGCTCAAATAGTAGAAGTGATGGTGCAGAGGCTTTTGACCTCCCTCCTACTTTTTCTAGTTTCGACACTATTGATGAAGTTTGTCTTGCCGATGGTATTCAAAATGGATTAGGTGGTGGTTCTCCTGTAGGTGGAGTCTACAGTGGTGTTGGTGTTACCGATGATGGTAACGGAACAACCTATACCTTCGATCCATCTATATCGGGTGCTGGACCCGTAGTGATTAGCTATGCAACTACAGATTTTTGTACTGGAGCACCAGGGACACTTACAGATACTATTCTTGTCACCGACCAAGCACCAGAAATTATTTGTAAAGGTGCTGGCCTATTAGTAATGAATGGGGTTGCAGAAGATGCTCCTGCACTTGCCATTGAAGATTTAAATACAGTAACTACAACAATTACTATTGCCGAAAATGTAAGTATCACCGATTTAAATGTTCGTTTAGATATTGCACATACCTATGTGGAAGATATGATCATCACGTTAACGGCTCCAGGAGGTGCAGCTACTGCTACCATTTTTAATGGAGGAGCAGACGGATGTTCTGGTGATAATATGGTATTATTATTTGACGATGAGTCTGCCAATGCATTGGCATGTAGTGGTGCTGGAAATGCCTTTTCTGAACCCGACTATGTTCCGAGTAATCCATTGACTGCTTTTGACGGAGTCATGACTCAAGGTGACTGGACGCTTTCTATTCAAGATACATTTAATCAAGATCCTGGCGTTTTAAACGCATGGTCTTTAGAGTATACCTATGAAGTAGATTCGCAACCGCTTGATGTATTTTTAGATATTACCCAAAATGCAACCGTGAATGCAGATGATTTCTTAGAATCTGTAATGGTAGCTTGTGGTGGGTACTCAACTCTAGCGGGAACTCCATTTGCTGCTACAGTTTCATTTACTATTGCAGACGTAGGACTTAATAATGTAGAAGTACAAGTAACTAGTAGTACAGGGCAAGTAGTAACATGTACTGCCATTGCGAATGTAATTCCTAATACTTCTGGCGGACAAGAAATTAACTGCCCAACAGATGTTACCATAAATTGTGGTGAAGATACATCTCCAGCAAACACTGGAGAAGCCCTAGCAGTATCAGATTGTGATCCAAACCCAACAGTGACATTCTCTGATAGTGTTGAGCAAACTTGCGGTAACACAGAAATTATAACAAGAACATGGATCAGTGAAGATTCTTGTGGGAACCCAATTGTAAGTTGTATTCAAATTATCACCGTTATTGATGAAGTTGCACCAAGTGCAGAATGTCCAATGGATATGACTGTAGACACCGATCCTGATCAATGTACCGCTGTTGTAGAATATCCAGTTGCTGGTTCTGATACCTGCGGAAATATTACAGTAAACCAAACAGGAGGATTACCATCGGGTAGTATGTTCCCAATTGGTACTACACTAAATACATTTGACATTATTGATGACTGCGGAAATGTTACACAATGTTCATTCTCTGTTACCGTTGAAAACAATACTGTACCTGAAGCAATTTGCCAAGACATTACCGTACAATTAGACGCAATGGGAATGGTAATTATTGATGCTGCCGATGTAAACGGGGGCACTGGTACTGTATGCAGTAGCACAAATGCTTCTATCGACATCAATACCTTTACCTGTGAAAACATTGGACCAAACAATGTAACACTTACAGTGGTTGATGAAGAAGGAAACGAATCAAGTTGTGTTGCAGTGGTAACTGTTGAAGACATGGTAGCTCCCGAAGCTATTTGTCAGAACATTGTTGTACAATTAGATGCTGCTGGAACTGCTACGATAACTCCAGCTATGATTGATGGAGGAAGCACAGATGCTTGTGGTATTGAAAGTTTGGCAATTGACATAACTACCTTTGATTGTTCAAACATTGGTAACGATAATGAAGTAACACTTACGGTTACAGATATCTATGGAAATATAAGTTCTTGTGTTGCACAAGTTACTGTTGAAGATACTATATTCCCAACAGCAAGTTGTCAAGATATTACTGTGGAACTCGGTGCAGATGGAACAGTAACGATTACTGGAGAGGACATTGATAATGGAAGTTCAGATAACTGTGGTGATGTAACATTTGAAATCAATCCAACTACCTTTGATTGCTCTAACATTGGTACTAATGAAGTAAACTTAGTAGTAATTGATAGCAACGGCTTGGCTTCAGAATGTTTTGCAATTGTAACAGTGCTAGACAACATTGCACCAACAGCAATTTGCCAAGATATTACCATTACACTCGATGAAGATTATATGGCTATTATTGAAGCTAGCGATGTAGATGGAGGTAGCACAGATAACTGTACTATTATTACTACAGAAATAGACATCGACTTCTTTGACTGTGAAAATCTTGGTGAAAACATTGTAACCTACACAGTTATTGATCAAAGTGGTAACGAAGCTACGTGTACTGCTACAGTAACAGTTGAAGAAGGTATCTTCCCTCCTAACGCTGTGTGCCAAAATGTAACAGTGCCCTTAGGACAAGATGGAACAGCAACAGTAGATGCAAGTGCTTTTGATGGAGGTTCTACAGGATTGCGTTGTGTAGATGCATTAAGCATTGATAGAGAAAATTTCTCTTGCGATGATATTGGAGATCCAATACTCATTGAGTTTACAGTGACAAACGCAGCTGGTGAGACAGATAGCTGTTTCGCTTTTGTAAATGTAGTAGATGGTCTTGCACCAGAAATTACCTGTCCAGATGACCAATCTGTAACAAGTGACGGAGCATACATTTTACCTGACTACTTTGCCAATGGATTGGTAACTGCTTCAGATAACTGTACAGAACCGTTAACAGTATTAGATCAGGACCCGACACCTGGTACACCTATGGCACAAGGATCACATACAATTACTATGTCTGTACAAGACAGTGGAGGCTTTAAAGCAGAATGTGAATTTATTCTAGTTGTAGATGATTTATTAGCAACAAATGATAATGCTATTGACTTGGCAACCATTAGTTTGTATCCTAACCCTGCAGATCAGTATATAACGCTAAGCAATCCTAGAAATGTAGCGCTAACAAACGTTGCCATCTATGACATTACTGGAAGACTCGTGTTTACACAAAACTTAAATGCTGCAACGCAAGAGAATACTATAGCTATTGAGCAATTACAAAGTGGAAATTACTTGGTACTTATTCAAAGTGAGTTAGGACAAATTACCAAACAACTTTTAAAAGAGTAATGCTTTAAAATTTCCGACTTAGTATACCATTGCTCTAGCGAAGGTATAAACATAAAAAGCCGTTTCAAGTATGAAACGGCTTTTCTTTTTGCAAATAATCGAAGGTATTAAAACCGAGTCTCTATAGGCACAATACCATGTTGTATGGCATAAATAACCAGCCCAGCAATGTTCTTAGAATCTGTTTTAAGCAATAAGTTATTGCGATGTCCTTCTACCGTACGCGGACTAATAAAAAGCTTCTCGGCTATTTCGTTAGTAGTGTATTGGTTACAAACCAATTCTAACACTTCTTTCTCCCTTTTGGTAAAATGGGTGGTGTCAAAAACAGATTTTACTTTCTTAGAATCATTTAACAAAGCACCATCTTGAATATAGTTAAGCACTTTGGCATCATAATAAAAACCTTTAGCAGCAACTCCTTTTATGGTGACCACCATTAAGGCTGGAGTACTGTTCTTTGCTAAGTAAGCAACTGCACCAATAGATAACATATTTACAATAAAAGGTTTACTGAAGTAACTGGTGAGTGCAATTATTTTAATATCTGGAAATTCCTTTCTAATAATCTTAGTAGCCTCTACTCCATTAAGTTCGGGCATTTTAAGATCAGTGATAATAATTTCCGGCAATTCTGAAGCTGCTCGTAGTTGGTCTACAAGATCTTGGCCATCTGCAGCATCAAAAAGTACTTCAAAAGATTCTTGTTTACTTAAAATAGCGCGAATGCCTTGTCTAAAAAGCAACTCATCATCTGCTATAGCTATGGTTATTTTATGTTGCATCTGTAATCGTTTTAATAGTAAATAGGCTGCCATTTCCTGGAGTACTTTCAATAGTTACTTCTGCTTTTAAAATAGCAGCTCTACTGGTAATATTTTGTAAACCAATACCTCCTTTTATAGTAATATCTTCAGTATCAAATCCAGATCCATTATCATTAAAAGATAATAGAAAGCTAGTCTCAGCGGAAGTTAGATTTATAGTTACTTGTGTTGCATTGCCATGACGTATAGCATTATTGAATAATTCTTGTACAATTCTAAATACATGCAACTCTTCAGTCTTAGACAAAAAAGAAACATCGCTCACATCATGTAATATTTGCAATTTATTGGTGTGCAAATAATCATCAAAAAATTCTTCTAATGCTACTTTTAAACCAAACTTATCAAGCACAGGCGGCAATAAATCGTGTGCTAGTTTTCTAGAATTTTCTAATGTTTTAGAAGTAACATTTAAAATATGTTGGACAGATTCATGCTGCTCTTGGGTTAAGCTATCATCTTCTAATAATAAATTAGTGGTTAAACTCACTACATTAAGCTTAGAACTTATTTCATCATGTAAATCTTGTGCAATGCGTTTACGCTCTTCTTCTTGGGTAGCAATGGTTGCTTGTAAGATACTTTTTTGATGGGCCAATTGCATCTCAATTCTTGCCACTTGCTCCTGTACTATTTTCTTTCGAGAATAATGAAAAAACAGCATTAAACCTGTAGTAAGTAATACAGTAAAAAGAATCCCATATATGAGAATCGCTATGAGATTGTCTTGGTCTTCCATTTTGAAATATTAAGTTTCCATTCAAGGAAAAATGTTACCTGATATAAAACAAACATAATGTTGTTAATTAACCATATTCTATCTCCAGCAATTTGAACACTAGGAGAAAGATCCTCTTCTGTCATTAAAATTGTACCAACAAAAAATATTAAAGTACTTGTTGAAAAGTAAATCAAAATAGCGCTATTAATAAATAGAAAAGACCCCTTCTTTGTTAACGAATTATACAGATGGATAATCGAGTATGCTATTATTGGAACACTTGTGAGAAATATATCAAAAAGATTAAATGAAATCACTCGTGACATATCAGACAAATAATAATATCCTAATAAAATTATCACAGCTATTCCCGTAAAAAAAACAATCTTTTTCTGTAATTCTTTAAAAATAGTACTATAGAAAAAAGATAATAGTAAAAATTGAATAAAGAAATATACATGCGCTACCCAAAGATTATTTTCAACTAATGAAGATAAATATCTCATATAAAGCTGAAGGAAACATCCTACGACTAGATATACCGCAATCCATTTTAATGAACTAAAATTTTTATTCTTTAAAAAAGCAAATAAATATATCGAGGCATTTATTACAATTAAAATATGTACAATATAATCAAGGAGCGTATCTAAAAAATCCCACATTAAGATTAATTATGGTTAAGCGGACTATTTTTATCACATTTAAAAGGACACGGTCTAGTAAAATCAAAGGCCCCACTTCCTGTAAGTGGAATTTGTATAGGATTAGGTGTTCCCAATACTTGATCTTGGTATTCCCCCTTTACATCAACCGTACCTACCATCACTAGTTTCTCCTCATTTTGTTTAGGATTTGTAGGGTCTGGTCCAATAGCCATGTATGCACGTATGCCATAGGTTGGAGGATTGCTATGCACAGTAAAACCGCCTCTACCATCTGGCACCAATACACCCAATTCTTCTAATAAGCTTAAAATATCCGCATTAGGAATTAAAAATGCCTTAGAAAGGTTAGGATGCGCTGACTGCCATGCTGCAGTCCAATCTGTTGCTTGCTTTTGCGTAATTCCGCCTGTTGGTAATCCACCATCTTGTGTACTCATAATTAATAGATTTATTAGGTTAGTAATCACTCGAAGGTCTGCATTTTATTTCACATATCAAACCCAAAATTCAAAAACGGGGGTTTTTACGGGGATTCGGTTTTCAAAAAAAGCAAATCAAGTATTTCTACTCATAAAGTCACCTAAAAACTATCATACATTTGAAGTTCAATTAATTACTAACTAAACATTTTAAATTATGTACACATTAAATGTAAACAATAATTTTATCTGGCCTATCACCGCAAATGATGGGACAGTAATTCCAGAAAAAGGAGGCTCACACTCTTTTACAAACCAGGGAAGCATGGTACTTCATGTCATGGGTATGGGTGATTTTGCTTTTTTAGATTTGGGAGATCATAAAATTCCTGGATATCCAGAAGCGCCAGAAACTTGGGGTGTTCTTTTAAGGTCACACGTTCACGAAGCCTATTATCGATATGAAGGCGGTGGAGTCTTAACAGCTGAATTTGATCAGTACGGCACATGCACATTATCTACAGCAAACGGCACATTAATTCCAATCTCGATAGAAGAATTAAACGTGAAAGTATCAGGAATACATATCTCATAAATATAAACTAACTTAAAACATAAAATCATGGAAGGATATTTAGGACAACTCATATTATTTGCAGGAAATTTTGCCCCCAGAAACTGGGCATTTTGTCAAGGACAATTAGTAGCCATTGCTCAAAATCAAGCGCTTTTTTCAATTTTAGGCACTACCTATGGTGGTGACGGGCGAACTACCTTTGCTTTGCCAGATTTAAAGAGCAGAACAGCATTAGGTACTGGAAATGGTGCTGGATTAAAAAACGTCGCACTTGGTGAAAAAGCAGGTGTTTTACAAAGCACAGTACAATTAGCGAATCTACCAAACATTCCTGTAAAAGTAAGTTCTGGAAACGCAACTCAAAATGCAGCAACTAACGGAGCTTCTATAGCAACTCCCGGTACTACAGCCGGAAGAGCATTTACTGCAACACAAGGTTTTAATACCGCAACACCAGATGCAACTTTAAATCCTGGAACTGCTGGAGGGAATTCAATACCAATGAATACAGTGTCACCATATGTGGGTATGAATTATATAATCTGTATAAACGGATTATACCCATCAAGAAGTTAAATCAATTTACTTTCGACAGACTCGGGTTGGGCATCTAAAAATAAATTTAGATGCCCTTCTTTTTTAGGTTAGTATTTCTTCCAGATTCCAACCTGGAATCCCATGAGTAGTGTAGTGTAATCTAAACGAATTAGCTTGGATAGTATACAAGGAAGAAATACAATACAAATTACTTAATAAAGAATCTCCTTTTGCCAATAGCTGTTCTTTATAAATATGAACCTGGGCATAGACCACAACATCTGGAAAATCTTCAAAAGGAAATGGTTTTGAAATGAGACCACTTTTAAAAGTAAAGATGGGTGCTTCTGAAATTTCCTTGGTGATAGAAAACAGAGGTGTATCGCCCACAGTTATCACCTTTCTTAATGCTGGCAACCTTTCCTGAAAAATATCAAAATAATATTGCTTCGAAAAAAACGAAAAAGCCTGTCTTACGGTAATCGCTTCTGGAATAAAAACACCCTCTGGATGTAATTGATGGGCTAAGTTTTGGGTAATTCTCACCTGAGGCTCTACCGTTAAACCCTTATCCATAGTTTCAGAAACAACCATATGTAAAGGCCTTCCTTTTGGATGGGTATACCTAACAGCATCTTGAAGTAGGATATTTCCGAAGAAATCTTCATAGCCAAAATAAGCAATAAGCGCCCTAACCGATTGCAAAGAGGTTTCATTTACATCTAAAATAGTAACAGAGAGTTCTTCAGGACTAAATAAATGAAGTAAAGGCAATATCAAGGGAGCTGCAGGACCAGAACCCGCATAGACTATTTCTAGTTGCGTATCTGGAAACTGTTTTTTCATATCTAAAATACCACGATAGACTCCTTTTATAAAACGTGTGGTTCGCAACACATCTTGTAAACAATCTATAGCATGTTGAGAAGATAAAGCAATTCCCCCGTCTATAGCCACAGGATGGGTATTGGTATAAAACTCCTTTGTGGTAAGAGTCTCAAACAATGTATAATAGCTACTAATCAATTTGTTGGCAGCCAAAACCTCTTCCTCTTCTGTTTTAGAAGTTAATAGCTGTGCTACCACCCCTTTAAAAAAATGTAGGATCTCCATAAAGCTAAAATAACACATCTAAATTGTCAAAAAACAGGTATAATCACTTGATTTAATAAAGATTAGTCATTGTATTTTTGATTATAACTAAATAAACTATCAAATTAACTATTATGAAATTTTTTACAACAACACTATTATTGTTACTTATCCCCATAACAGGGATCGTCCTAGCGCAAGGGAGTGAGAATTTTGAGGGACTACCCGATAATCAAGACTTTTTTATACGAGACGGAAAAACGTTCACCTCCAACAACACCAATTTTGATGTCACAACCTTTGCAAATGCGGGTGCTGGAGGCTCTAACAAATTTATGGACAATTTTGGCAGTACAGCTACTAATGTTACCTACTCTATTAGTACTGGAGGTCCAAATTTCACTATGAATACGGTTGCTTTTTACGCCTCTTCAGATGCAAATGGAGCTACACCAACCAATAATGGTACGGTAACGATAACAGGTTATGAAAATGGCATGGCGGTAGCAGGCTACACGTATACAAAACCAGCACCCTACCCAACAGATTTTAGTGGCAACAATGGTTTTTTCACCATCAACTTTACCACAGATCCTTCTACAGATTTAAGCGCAGTTAATATTGATAGGCTTGATATTACACTAGGCGGTAGTTTTCGATACTTAGCCATGGATGATTTTGTTTTTGGTGCCGAAATTTTAGAAACCGACCCTCCATTTGCAAATTCCATTACCCTAAACGGAACACCTAACAGCACTGCTCCATCAATAAGCTATACCGTAACATTTAATGAAGCAGCACTCAACGTAGACGCATCAGACTTTGCCATAGATACAACTGGAACATCTGGAAATATAACAAGCGTAACAGGATCTGGCACTAGCTATACAGTGACGGTAGGAAATATTTCTGGAGAAGGAACTATTAGTGTAGATTTAATAGCAGGAAATAATATTGCAGATGCCCTAGGGAATAGCCCCGCACCTGCTTTTACTGCAGGAGACAACCATTTTGTATCTAGATGTTTTCAAGAAACCTTTGAGAGTTTTGTAGATGGAGATATCATGTTTAGTAGTAATGGAGTAGTTTTTACAACGGGAACTGCCAATTTTAATGTTCATAACTTTGGAGGAGCTGGTGCAGGTTCTTCAGATAAATTTTTAGACAATAATGCAGATCAAGGCACAAATAAAACCTATACCATAACAACACCTGGCACTGAAGAATTTACTATTGAAGCTATAGAAGTTTATGTTTCTTCTATACAAGATGGGGCTAGTCCTACCAATGACGGTTCTCTTACAATTAGAGGGCTTCTAGGTGGACTTCAACAATATGCGTTTACAAAAAATAGTGGCTTCCCTACAACATTTGGAGCCACAAATGGATATACAGTCATCGATTTTGCTGCAGAAGATGCCCCAGAGGATCACAGTCTAAAGAACATTGATGAACTAGAAATTAGTATTGGTGGCTCTTTTAGTTACATAGCATTAGATAATTATGAACATTGTGAGGCTGTGGTTGCTAACAATCCTCCCATTGTACAAAACATTTCCTTAGTAGGAGATCCAGAATCTAATGCTGCCAATGTAGACTTTACTGTCATTTTTAATGAAAATGCAATCAATGTTACTGCAGATGATTTTTCTTTAGACACCCAAGGCACAGCAATTGGATCTATTTCTGGAATTACTGGTTCTGGAAATACTTATACACTTTCTGTTACTTCAATTAGTGGAGAAGGTAGTATTAGACTAGACTTAGATGCAGGCACAGATATTGAAGATGCAGCTGGTAATACACCACCCGATCCATTTACAAGTGGTGAGCGACATATTGTATCACCCTGTGATGTAGAAACCTTTGAAGTTTCTGCAGTTGGAGCTACCACATTTACAAGAGACGGTATTCCATTTGCTACTGGAACCGCAAACTTTGCAGTAGAAGAATTTATTGGTGCAGGTGCAGGGTCATCAGACAGATTTTTAAGCAATACTACCAACCAAGTAACCAACGCAACCTACAACATTTCAATAGATAATACATCTACCATATTCATGAACAGTATGGAAGTATATGTATCTTCTGAAGCCAATGGAGCCAATCCAACAAATGACGGAAGCCTGGTTGTAAGAGGGTTTTTAGACACGGTAGAAATCTACAGCTTTACTAAAAACACATTTCCAACCTCTAATGGAACGACCCAAGGATTTTCTTTAGTAGACTTTGCTGCAGATGGTGCTTCAGATTTTTCGAACACTGAGGTAGATCAAATACAAATTACAACAGGTGGTGCTTTTAGTTATATAGCGATAGACAACTTTAAATTTTGTGAAGACATCGTAGCTCCTATCGCTATATGTACAGACGCTTCACCAACATTAGACATGAATGGAATGGCAAGTCTTGCACCATCTGATATTGATGGCGGGTCAACAGACAACGCATCACGTTTTTTCTTAGGACTGGAAACGACAAGTTTTAATTCTGTAGCAGATAACACAAATCAAGATGTAATTTTACCTGTAGACCCATTTTTTGTAAATGAAATACAACTAATGGTTCCCACAACAGGAAACTACACTCCATCTACCTCAAGTTTTTCAGGACCAGGATTAGGTACATTAATTCTTATTTATACGGAACCCATTATCCCTAATAGCGGAGATTTTTTTGCGCGCCCTGGATATGCTGGAGGTATACAAATAGATGCAAATGGTAATTTTGCAGCTGGTGATCCATTAAATGGTGAAGATGGATTTTTTACGCTGCAAGAAGACACTACGTATTACATGTTAATATCTGATGTAAATTCAACCACAGATCATATCGCTACTATTACTTTTGACATGCCTATCATTGCAACACCAAACAAAGAGTTTGACTGTGCAGATGCTGGGGCATTTACAGAAACACTATACGCTTTTGATGGTAACGGTAATATGGATAGTTGCACTGCAACAGTTACTATTAATGTAGCTACAACACAATACACCGCAGCTGGATGGGATAATGGAGATCCTACTTTAGGATCTAATGCTGTTGTTACTGCAAATTATGACTCAGCAATAGAAGGAGACATAGATGCCTGTGCTTGCCAAGTCACCAATAATGCTATCACCACCATTAGAGGAGGAAACTACTTGCGAACCAATGGAGACATTACCGTAGATGCAGGAGCATCTCTTATTGTAGAACATCAAGGAAGTGTAGTACAAGACAGAGACGATGCCCTTGTTACAAACAGTGGTACCATCAATGTAAACATTACAACACCAAACCTAAACCCAAGAGATTTTATGCTCATGGGGAGCCCAATGACAGCAGAAACTAGAGAAGGTGCTTTTGAAAATGGTTTTAGAATGTTAGCCCATGACACCAATGCTTTTGAACCCTTTGTGGATAGTGGCGGGTTTTATGGTGGAGATTTTGTAAATTTCTTAGACGCAGACAACAACGATTGGTCAGCACACTCAGGGCTTACAGCTCCAGGCGAAGGATATTTATTTATCCCGAGTCCAGACATACAAACAGGAGGCAGTTATGACCTTACATTTGCGCAAGGAACCTTAAATAATGGTGTCATTAGTTACCCTACTATTTTTGGAGATGACCAAAATGATAGTCCAAACATTCTAGCAAACCCATATCCTTCTGCCATAGATGCATTGGCTCTAATGCAAGCCAATACTGCCATTGATGAACTGTATTTCTGGGAGCACGAAACAACGCCAAGCAATGCATTTCCTGGTGGAAACTCAGCGAACTTTAACATGAATGATATTTCTGTTATTAACGTACTTGGAGCCTCAGATGGAACTGCGCCTTTAGTAATCTCTTCAGGACAAGGATTTGGTATTAAAGCAGCAACTGCAGACAATGTAATATTTAATAATAGCATGAGACTTACTACAGGAAATACAACACTAAGAGCACCTATGTCTGCCGAAAAAATATGGCTAAAAGTAAATAACAATACCTATGATCTTCAAAGCACTACCCTCATTGGTTTTACAGAAGACGCCACTGCAGGATATGATGCACAATTCGACAGTAAAGCAATAGGAAGTGCTATTTCGTTGTATTCAAAAATTGACGGTATGGACCATGGTTTTGTAATTCAAGGACGTGAAGCCTTTTCTAATGATATTACAATTCCCTTAGGCTTTGCTTCTGCAGTAGAAGAAAATATTGAGCTAGAAATTTCAATTGAAGCACAAGAAGGTGTTGTATGGGGACTTAACAATACATACCTAATAGACCATTTGTTAGGAATTCAAACCAACCTCAGCCAGGAGAATTATACTTTTAGAAGCGTCAAAGGAAATTTTGAAGATCGATTTACACTTCTATTTCAGGACAATGAATCTTTAACTGTAGCAGACCAAATTGTGTCTACTGTAAAAGTTTTCCCTAATCCAGTAAAGGATTTTATCACTATAAGTTCACCAATAGCGCCAATTACTGGAATTGTAGTTACAGATATGCAAGGAAGAGTTGTTTTGAAAAACAATATGCAAGATGTAACTCAATATACCTTAGACATGAGTACACTAACTAATGCTGTTTACCTAATAACCATAGAAACAACATTACAAAACATCACAAAAAGAGTACTTAAAAAATAAAAATAATTAGTTTGTTTACTAAAACTGTGCTCAGCAAGTTGTTGAGTGCAGTTTTTACTTTTAAAAAACAGGTATTTCTACTTAGATTTATATTTAAAAGGGATGCTACTTTTGAAACTCAATTAATTATATACCAAATTATAATTGTAGATTCTTAGTAATCACGGCATCTGCCTCCTTTGGGGGTGGATGCTTTTTTCTTCGGAAATTCTAGTACATTTAAACGCCGCTAGAAAACCACCACTTGTGACTATTTTAGAAACCTACCATGTCCCGCAACTTGAAACTCCTATTAGATTATCTGATTTGAAGGCAGGAACGTTTGTATTGATACATTCTAGAAAAGCATTTACAAAATATATCAAAGCAGGATTGGTGCATGTAAATCAAAAACCAGCAACAACAGCAACACCACTTTCTGGAGATGAAACAATTACCATCTACACTGATGCATCTATCTCAAAAAAACCAAGTATATCTCTACCGCTTGAAGTTATTTTTGAGGATGACTACCTTGCCATTATCAACAAACCCGCTGGCATTGAAGTAAGTGGTAATAAAAAATATACCATTGCAAATGCATTGACTAATACATTGAGTAAGAGCACTCAAAAAGATGCTTTAGCACATCCAGAACCTATTCATAGATTAGACTATCCAACTAGTGGTTGTTTGCTTATTGGAAAAACAAGCCGTTGTGTGATGGCTTTAAACAAAGCCTTTAAAGATAAGAAAATTGCAAAAGTTTATTATGCAGTTACACTTGGACTGCAAGAAAAAAAAGGCAGTATAAATAACCCAATTGATGGAAAAGCATCGCTATCTCATTTTGAAGTCATTGCCTCACAAACTTCTCCAAAATACGAGGCTTTAAATTTGGTAAAATTGCTCCCAAAAACAGGTAGAAAGCATCAACTTAGAAAACACCTTTCTGAAATTGGAAATCCCATTATGGGAGACCTACAATACGGTACCGAAGGTCGTATCGGCAAAGGTAATGGCCTGTATCTACATGCCTATTCTTTGTCGTTTATACATCCAATTACGGGCGCTAACATTTCAGAAAAAATAACACTCCCTAAAAAATTTACACGTATTTTTAAAGATGTAATTGTTTAATCATTCTTTATTAATTGTATTTTTAAACTTCTTTAATTAGCAAACTATTTTTCTATGCTCCCTTGGCATCAATATCTCTTAGGAATACTATTTATTATAGCTGGTGCAAACCATTTTAGAACCCCAAAAATATACGAGCGTATCATGCCTCCTTATATTCCTTCGGCGAGTTTTATGGTATTGCTTTCGGGGATCACCGAAATGATTTCGGGCTTCTTACTCTTAAACCCCAAAACTCAATCGATTGGGGCTTGGTGTATCATTGTGCAACTCATTCTTTTTTTACCTGTGCATGTATATATGCTGCAAAACAAAGAGGCCTCTTTAAAATTACCCAAATGGGTGTTACTTCTTAGGTTTCCGCTACAATTCGGGCTCATGTATTGGGCCTACCAATATGTAGTACTATGAATTTATTTGAAGACGAAAATCGCCTAGAGAAAATTGTATTACCCATGCAAAATGCATCGGTAAGCTACTACCCAAATTTTTATAAAGAGCTGGAAGCACTAACATTTCAGAAAAAAATACAAGAAGAAACTGCCTGGCAAGAAGATGACATTAAACTCTTTGGAAAAGTATATAAACAGCCACGATTAACTGCATTGTATGGAGATAAAGACAAGCCTTACTCCTACTCTAATATAAAAATGGCGCCCAACTTGTGGACGCCTACCTTACTAAAAATCAAAGAGGATATTGAATTTATAACGAAGGAAAAATTTACTACAGTATTGCTTAACTTATACCGTGATGGCAGTGACAGCAATGGCTGGCATAGTGATGACGAGAAGGAGCTGGGGAACAACCCCTTCATCGCATCTTTGTCTTTTGGGGCGAAAAGAACGTTTCATTTTAAACATAAACAAGATACCAGCTTGAAGTTTAAAATAGATTTGGGGCATGGTAGTTTGTTAGTAATGGGTGGAGAAACACAGGCATTTTGGAAACATCAAATTCCAAAATCCAAACGTGTGCTAGCTCCAAGAATCAATCTTACGTTTAGAAAAATAAAAACCGGGTTTATCGATATATAAAAAACTATAACTTATAAAAACTATGAGTAAGCTAATCATAACGCTTACATGGTAGACCCATCGATAGGTATCTAAATCTCCTAAATATATAAAGGCCAACATGAGAAGTGATATACCAAAAGCTACAGTAGCCGATCTCTTTACCCCAATTTTTAATAGTAGTAAAGCGCCAGTTAAAAACTCTAAAAAAGGTAAAAATGTGGCTCCAAAAATTAAGAGCGTATCACTAGAAAAATAAGAAGAAAAGTGATTTTGAACAACATCTACATATTCTTGTATAAATAGCACTCTAGCTAAACCATGTAACATAATAATACTTCCTATAAGTATTCGGAAAATAAATGTGAGCGTTTCAATTTTTTTCATTCAATAATAAGATTAACATTTAAACAGTTTACAACCTTTTAATGTAATACCAACTGGTATTAGGCTACATATCAATACCACATATGAAGCGGTAGTATTTCAATCTAGCAGTAAAAAAAATTAGTGTTTGTTAATAATCTTTATTTGAGCTAATAAATATTTATTTTGGGGCAAATAAATTACCTGGGGGCTTAGCGCGTGCAAAAGTACTCACAGGCAACCAATTAACAACTAGCTATTTGTGAGTATTTTACGGTTTCAGAAAAAAGAAAGTATGGTTTTCGATGTTATGCACGCATAGTAAGTTAAACGACACGTTTCAAGATCTTATTACATTAAGAAAATGGAATTTAATCGAAGATTTCGTTGAGAATTCGAGCCAAACGAAGTCCGGCCTTTTGCAATTGAGTTCTTGATACGTTTACATATTTGTACATATATGAATATCCTAGTTTTTCTCCTACTTTGGTTTTTTGGTAGATGTCTTCGCAAAGTGCGCGACTTTCATACATCCAATCGGTAACAGCGCCTTGCTGCATTCTTTTAATTTCTTCTTTAGTAAGGTTATCTGCATTATCGGTAAGCTCTGTATAGCTCATATTATAGCTCTCAATAATTTTAGTATCCCAAACCGTATGCAGGTTGGTTCCTTCTCCAAACCATTGCACTTGAAAGTCGTTCCCGCCTTTATCTTCTTTGAGCCCCACATGGAGTGGCATGTGCAAATCTCCAATAAAGTGAACCAACATTCTTAGGTAAAATGCTTTGTCTTCTTGGCTCGTTGTTTCATTCTTTAAAGTATCAATGCAATTTTGGATGGCAACAATAATATCTCCTCTATCATTTTTTGGGCTGCTTTCGTATCTAGCTCCAAAAGGAAAACTCACATAATGCCATGGTCCATAGTTTTTCATGGTTTTATCGCTTCGTATTTCATCGGCATAAGTAGATACAAACGCTAATGATTCTCCGTTGAGCAACGCTGAAATTTTCTTACGTGCTTTCTTGGTTAGGTGTTTGGTAGCTATTTCACCCGTGGTTCTATGCCCAGTTCTACCCCAATCATCTGAAGCCAGAAGGGGCTGACTTAAAAATAAAACAGTACATACTAGTAACAAAAAAGATCTCATAAGACATATATTTTATACAAATATACCAAGAGTATTTTGAAGCAATCTATAAAATGATTTGGAAATTTCAGAAAAAATAATTTATATTTGTTTAATATCATTTTAATATCATTTTAAATTTTTACTTATGACAAACGAAAAAACAGTTACCCCACTTTCAGGATATATCATGTTATTGCTATTTGCTTTGTTCTTTTTTGGAGGCATTGCTATTATGATTCACCAAGAAAATCCAATCTATGGATTGTTTATTTTGGCAGCTATTATCATGGTGCCTGGATTTGTAAAAGTGAATCCAAATGGATCTAGAGTGTTATTACTTTTTGGGAAATACATTGGTACCATTCGTAAAAACGGACTCTATTGGGTGAATCCTTTTTACAGCAAAACAAAAATTTCATTACGCGCTAGAAATTTTGATAGTGAACGCCTCAAAGTGAATGACAAAATGGGAAATCCAATTAATATTAGCACCATTTTAGTATGGCGTGTTCATGATACACACAAAGCTGCTTTTGATGTAGATAATTACGAAAATTTTGTTCGTGTACAAACCGATGCAGCTGTTAGAGAATTAGCAAGTAAGTATCCTTATGATAATTTTGCCGATGAAGGCGTGGATGAAGATATTACCTTACGTTCTAGTATGAGTGAAGTAAACGAAGCCTTAGAAAAAGAATTAGAAGATCGTTTAGCTATCGCCGGTATTGAAGTACTAGAATCACGTATTGGATATTTAGCGTATGCCAATGAAATTGCAAGCGCCATGTTAAAAAGACAACAGGCTACAGCCATTGTTGCTGCACGACATAAAATTGTAGAAGGTGCCGTAAGTATGGTAGAAATGGCACTAACAGAGCTTAGCAAAAAAGACATTGTAGATCTAGATGCCGATCGCAAAGCTGCTATGGTAAGTAATTTAATGGTAATTTTATGTGGTGATAAAGATGCAAGTCCGGTGTTGAATACGGGGACTTTGAATCACTAGATTTGGAGTATGGAGTATGGAGTATGGAGTATGGAGTATGGAGTATGGAAATTTAAAATAATAAAAAAACATGAAGGAATACAAAATCATAAAATCTGAGTTTCACTGGAAAAACAATATGGAAAAATTTGAAACCCTATTAAACGAACATGCAAGAGAAGGCTGGAATGTGGTTGGCTTTTCTACTGTGGGTGATACAGGCTCTAGCTTTGTAGCTTTATTAGAACGCCCAAAACACAGATAGTATGCGTGTATTTAAAGAAGAACAACGTTTTAACAATCCATGGTTCCTACTCGTCATGATAGCAACAGTTTGCCTGGTGGGTTATTTGTCTTTCCAAAGTTATGCAGAAATACCAGAGGACGGATCTGGAAGGACCGTACTTATCATTACAGATATATTTACCTTTTTAGTGCTAGGTGCGGTATTTTTTATCACACTAAAAACAACCATTAACGAACAAGGCATTTCTTATGGATTCTGGCCTTTTCAAACAAAGCTGAGACACATTCCATGGCAGGACATTGAAAAAATCTATGTAAGAGAATACAGTCCAATTGCAGAATACGGAGGCTGGGGATATCGTGTTTCTTTTAGTAAAAACGGACATGGAAAAGCTTATAACGTTAGCGGGACTATTGGCATACAAATTGA
The DNA here is from genome assembly GCF_058147145.1 of Patiriisocius sp. 208BN25-11. Classification (NCBI taxonomy): domain Bacteria; kingdom Pseudomonadati; phylum Bacteroidota; class Flavobacteriia; order Flavobacteriales; family Flavobacteriaceae; genus Patiriisocius; species Patiriisocius sp. 208BN25-11. Next base: position 167,102 of record NZ_JBYVJY010000005.1, on the reverse strand, counting down.
ATTCAAAAACGGAAAAAAAACATTAATAGGTACGCAAAAAAAAGAAGAAGCCGAAAGGGTATTAAAAACCTATGCACATAAATACAACACACATGAAAACACTCATTAAATACAGCATTCTTTTATCTTGTTTGTTATGTTTTGCAATTGCAAACGCGCAACTTTCTGAAACCCTAAAAAAGGAAATAGATGCCCGTGTTGCAAAAGGAGAAAACCCATCTATTGCTGTAGCCATCTATAAAAATGGAAATACCGATTACTATGTGTCGGGATATCAAAATTTAGCAACAAAAACTCCCGCTACTTCAAGCACCATATACGAGATAGGATCTGTTACCAAAACTTTTAATGCAGTACTGCTAGCAAAAATGGAAACAGAAGGCAAGGTAACTTTAGATACTCCTATCACTACCATTTACCCTGACTCTTTAAAACTTACAGACCCAACTGGAAGAGCCATTACGTTTAAAGATTTGGCAACGCATACCTCTGGACTTATTAGTTTTCCAGTAGGTTATGAGCCCAAAGATCCAGAGAATCCATACCTATATTTAGATAAAAAAGCCATCTATGGCTACCTCAAAAATTTTGGAACACAAAGCGTAGGTACAAAGTTTGCTTACAGCAATATAGGTGCAGGCCTTATGGGAGAGGGACTTGCAATTATTGCAGACACACCGTATACGACTTTAATAACTTCGGAAATTTTAAAACCCCTTAATCTTAACAATACATTTTTCACCGTTCCAGAACACAAATTAAAAGATTTTGCAGATGGCTATACCAAGGGAAACCCTACTTCACATTGGGATTTCGACATTCTTGCCCCAGCCGGAGCCTTACGTGCAGACATTAGAGATTTGCTTGCCTATGGCAAATCGTATCTTGAAGAAAATCCCTTATCAAAAGCACAACAAGCTACAACAGTGGTTCAATATGACATGCCCGATAGCCCGATGGCTTTGGGGATTAATTGGTTTAAAAACGGAAATCGAATTAGTCATGGTGGAGGCACCTATGGCTTTAGCACCCATCTAGAAATAGACCTTGAAAATAAGGTTGTTGTCGCTATTATGACCAACACTGGAGACCAAAACATCACTGATTTGAAAGATCATATGCTAGACCCAGAAAAATTTCCTTTGTATTCTAATGCTCTTGAAACCATTAAAATTTCCGAAGAAACCTTAAAAAAATATGAAGGAATTTACAAGAATTCACAATTTGGACTTACAATTACTGTTACTACTAAGGACGGACAATTGTACGGACAAGTAACAGGACAACAAGCCTTTTTATTTACTCCTGTAGATGAAACATCTTTTGTAAACTCTAAAGTAAAGGCGAAAATAACTTTTGAGACCGAAAACAATACTGCTACTCGTTTTACATTGTTCCAAGCCGGACAAGAAATTGGATTACAAAAACAATAAAGATGAGATATTTAATTTTAGTAGCATTCGTAATTAGTAACAGCCTTGTGGCACAAAACATCACTAAGGATAGTAAAGACATTAGCGTGTCTCCATATATTGATGGCACTATTCTGGTTCCTAAAACAACTGCAGCTCCAGACCTAGTTATTATCATTGGAGGCTCTGGTCCTACCGATAGAAATGGGAACCAACAAATGATGGAAAACAACTCGTTGCGCTATCTAGCAGAAGGGCTCTATAAAAATGGCATCGCGAGTTTTAGATACGACAAGCGTATTGTAAAACAAATGAAGGAGAGAACCATTAACGAAGAAAGCATTCGCTTTGATGATTTTATTAAAGATGCCAAAGATGTGGTTCACTATTTTAAAAGAGCCAATTCTTTTGCAAATATTTACATCATTGGGCACAGTCAAGGTTCTCTAGTAGGCATGGTGGCTGCGCAAGAAGATGTGGCTGGTTTTGTTTCTATAGCTGGTGCTGGCCAAAGCATCGATGAAGTGATTATCACACAACTTGGAAACCAAGCACCAGAGTTGCAAGAAAATGCCACCGAAGCTTTTGATGACCTTAGAGCCAATGGCAGCACTACAAAATACAGTCCTGGATTGGCTTCGATTTTTAGACCTGCCATACAACCTTTTATTAGAAGTTGGATGGTGTATAACCCGCAAGAAGAATTATCTAAGCTCAACATTCCTGTGCTAATTATTAATGGTGATAATGATATTCAGGTAGCTGTGGGTGAAGCTGAAATGTTACAAAAAGCTAAACCTGGCGCAACCTACAGTGTCATACAAAACATGAATCATGTACTAAAGGAAGTTAAGAGTCAAGATCCTTTAGACAACCAAAAGGCATACAACGATTATAAAATGCCCGTAATACCACAGCTAATTTCTGAAATTAGCACCTTTATAAAACAACATTAAGCAGCCCAAATTTGGGTGAATATTCTTATGGCAAAGAAAAAAGCATTTGCACTACGCGTCAACGAACACATGATGAAGGCTATTGAAAAATGGGCTAGTGATGAGTTTCGTTCTACCAATGGCCAAATTGAGTGGATGCTTAATGAAATGTTGAAGAAAAGCAACAGAGACCCTAAGAAGAAGTAGGCAGTTGCACTAAGCAGTTACGATATTCAAAAATACCTATTAGAGGGGATTGTATGGGGAATCCCTTATGCATACTTTTAGTATCTAATTCACTTACATGAAAAATATAGTTTTCCTGCTTTTTACGTTCTTGGTTTTTAATGGTTGCAGTTCTGATGACACTCAAACCACACCAGAGGAAAGTCAAAACAATAACGAACAAAACACTGAAACTTTTAATTTAATTGTTGAAAATAATTCAGTTTTAGCATATCAACTGGTCACCCTAACGTCTGACAATATTTCATTTACTGAAGCCTCTTATATTGGTGAATTTAATGCGCAACCCATAACACTAGCAAAAAAGAATAACAATGCACTGGTCTTTGCTATTCCAAGTATAAGTCCAGGAACATATACGCTACGGTTAGAAATTCAAAATAGAATTGGGGAACTCTCCTTTGAAATTAACCCTACTCAAATCCAAAATGTAAATGAAACAATAAGTCAAGAATTAGTTGAGCCTCTTACTATGTTCCATCAAGATATTGAGCTCATGTTAACTGAAAATAACGTTTCTAATGAAAATCTATTGAAATTGAATTCGGCAAAAACCATGTTAGATAACTATCTAACGCAGTTTAATACGTTACCTACAGAAGAAAAGGCAGAAATTGCAAAATTCTTTGTTGCGAATCCGATTTTCTCATCAAGTATCGAGGCAGCCAACAGAATCATGGATGGTAATGAAGATTTTGATTGTTTTAAAATTAACGGAAAAAGAGTCGTCTTGACTACCATTACTATTTTAGTTTTTGTAGATACATTAGCCGCTCTTGTTGCAACGGGGCCCTTTGGCACCATTGCAGGACTTGTTGCTGCTGTAGCAGGAGTGTATGCAGCATATCAAATTATTAGCACAGCACATCAGCATTTACTCAATGACTGCTTTTTACCTTTTGAGCATTTACTTGAAGATACAGAAGGAAACATTAACAACTTTACATTTTCAAACAATACATTAAAATCGTTTAGTTTAAAATCAAAAATAAGATCAATTATAAGCTCAGACACAAATAACACATCTGAACTAATAGCAAACGTTGCTCAAAAATTTGAATCACTCAGAGAAAATTGGGATGCATTTGCTACAGGAATTAACAATATCATAGAAGATATCTCTGGTTGGTTTAATGGATGGTTTGCAACTTCTACCAATTACGAAGCTGTAGTGGCAACTATCGAGTCATACCCAAGTTCTAGTCCCTCATCTACCATTGCAGGCAAAAATGCATTTGTTATAATAGATGGAGTTCCTAATACGATAATTGCGACTATTGATATTGTTGGAGCTAGCGATTATAACATTTCATTCAATACTGATAATGCAACATTACCCGTTAGCTTTACAATGACTATAAGGTATGATGATGGTGATTTTCAAACAACAGACCAATTTAATGTAACGTTGGAAGAAGAGGATGAAGAAGTCGATTTAGATGGTTGTTGGGAACTCAACAATACAAACGTAACCTCTGGATCATGTGTTTTATTTACACAACATTACATAATAGATTCAAACTCAATTTTTGTAGCAAATTCTGGTTGTCTTGAGGATTCTGCAAAACAATCGGCAAGTTATAGTTTTGATGGCAGCACATTAATAATAAATTACTCATTTCAAAGTGGAAACACGAGTGAGACAATAACATTTACAGGAACTTATGAAAACACTTCCATCGAAGAGGTAAACGGAACATGGAGCAGTACAACAAATCAAAACGGTACTATATCAAATTGTACTGGCATCTTTGAAATGAGAAGGGATTAACGTATTAAAAGCACAAATTAGACATCAAATCATTAGGCATCTAAACTTTTTAAAATAATATTAAGTTCATTTAATGGAACCCCTAATCATAAAATTTGCTAAGTTATTAAATTAAAAAAAGTCATCAATACATTACCAAACCCACATTTCTGAATCTAGCCTTCTGCATTTTCAATTAAAAAAACTATTTTGCATCAAAACTACAATCATGCAAGATACAGCCGCTCAACTTATAGAAGACACATCTCCTTTATTTACAAATGACACCATAGTCTTTGGAGTTCTAATGATTGCCCTAGGGTTTATTTTTTACACTTCTTCCAAGAAAGAAGGTCCTTGGAAAGCATTCTATAGTATAGTGCCTGCGCTGTTTATAGCGTATTTCATACCTGCCTTACTTACCACAACTGGAGTGATTGCCCCAGATTGGACAACTGTCTCGGAAACTGGAGAAGCTGTTAAAGGAAAATCAAGTTTGTATTATGTAGCGAGCAGGTATCTATTACCCGCAGCACTGGTATTAATGACGCTAAGTATCGATTTAAAAGCGGTGTTTAATTTAGGTCCTAAAGCCTTGATCATGTTTTTAACGGGAACCGCAGGTATTATTATTGGCGGACCCATTGCCGTGCTGGTAGTTGGAAGTTTTTGGCCAGAAGCAGTGGGCGGTGAAGGTGCAGATGCAGTTTGGAGAGGTTTGTCTACCCTTGCAGGTAGTTGGATTGGCGGAGGCGCCAACCAAACGGCTATGTTAGAAGTTTATGGATACAACCAAGCCTTATATGGTGGGATGGTATTTGTAGATATTGTAGTCGCCAATGTATGGATGGCACTTATTTTAATTGGTATTGGCAAGTCAGCTAAAATAGACAAATGGCTGGGCGCAGATACCTCAGCAATTGAAGCTTTAAAAGAAAAAGTATCCAATTACTCGCTAGAAGTAAGTAGAAACCCTTCCTTAACAGATCTCATGATTTTAGGTGCCATTGCTTTTGGAACCGTTGGTATAGCCCATTTTGGCGCGGGCTACATGAGTGCCTTTTTCACCGATTTTGTCAACGGTCTCGAACCTGGATTAACTCGTAATCTATTTACATTCTTGAGTTCTTCATTCTTTTGGATGATTTCTATTACCACTATTATTGGTATTATCCTTTCGTACACTAAACTGAGGAGTTTTGAAGGTGCAGGCGCTAGTAAGTTTGGCTCTGTTTTTATTTACATTTTGGTAGCCACCATTGGAATGAAAATGGACTTAATGCTCATTTTTGACAACTGGCAACTTATTATTATTGGTGTGGTTTGGATGACAATACATGCAGGTTTGCTCATATTAGTAGCCAAACTCATTAAAGCACCCTATTTCTTTTTGGCGGTGGGAAGTCAGGCCAATGTTGGAGGTGCTGCCTCTGCTCCTATTGTTGCGTCGGCATTTCACCCTTCGTTAGCAACCGTAGGTGTTTTATTAGCCGTATTTGGATATGCTATCGGTACCATTGGTGCAGTAGCCTGTACCTTTTTAATGCAATTAGCTGCGGTAAGTTAGGTGCAGTATCTTTCTTAAAATAGCGAGAAGCAAGCTTTTATTTTCTGAAATTTTAACCCATCTTTGCCGCGTTAAAATTTCAGAAATTATGAAAAAAATCGTACTCCTATTTGTTAGTCTGTTCACCTTGATACACTGTGCTCCTAAAGAAAATGAAATGCGTCTTACTGGAGAAGTAAAAGGCATGAAAGAAGGAACTTTATTACTTCAAAAAACAGAGGACTCGATATATAAAACCATAGATTCTATGGTCGTAGAAGGAGATGCAAGATTTTCATTTACTGAAACCATCAACAGCCCAGAATTGTACTATTTGAGTCTAAAAATTCAAAACCTAGAACAAGAAGTGGGAGCGATTCCTTTCTTTGCCGAAGCTGGAGATATTACCATTGATACAAAACTTAATAACTATTTAGAAAGCGCAGTCATTACGGGTTCAAAAAACCAAGAGAAATACACAGAATACAAAACGTTGATTAAACGCTACACAGATAAAAATTTTGAGATCAATAGAAATTTGATAGTAGCTGCAAAAGAAAAGAACATGAGTGCTGTAGACTCTTTAGATAGATTACAACAAAGGGTATTGGCAAGTAGCTACTTAACCACTGTAAATTATGCGCTCAATAATAAAGACCATGAAATTGCTCCCTTTTTAGCACTTAGTGAAATATACAATGCGAACACAAAATATTTAGACACAATATACACATCGCTACCGCCCAAAGTTAAAACATCTACCTATGGTGTGGCATTAAAAGAGTTTTTAGCCGAAATAAAAAAAGAAGAACTATAATTGTTCTTTACACCAAACTACTTGTGCTTTTAAGCCTTCTTTGAGAGTTGTTTTTGGAGCGTAGCCAAGTATCTTTTTTGCCTTGGTAATATTTGCTTTTGTACGAGATTGATCACCAGGTCTAGCTGGTTGATGATCTAAAGCAATAGTAATTCCTAATAATTCCTCAACAATAGCAATACCAGTAGCAGTAGTATTTTCTATCGCAGTACCGAGGTTGAAAATTTCAGTATTACAAACAGACTCCTTACCCAAAACAGCCACAATGCCATCTACAATATCTGCTACAAAGGTGTAGCTTCGTAAATGCTTTTCACTTCCTTCAAATAGTGTAAATGGCTTATTTGTAAGTCCGCATTGAATTAATTTGGTATACAATTTATCGGGGCGTTCTCTCGGTCCGTAAACAGAATACAAACGAAGTGAACATCCGTTTATAATTCCTCTTCTTGCATAGGCCAGCACCAATTGTTCTGCCGCTAATTTGGTAACACCATACCAAGAAGCTGGCAAAGGCGCTTCATCTTCGGTAAGTGTTGCTTCTAATCCATAAATAGAAGAAGTGGCAATATTTACAACAAAAGGAGGTGTTTTATAAGTTTCTAACACATCCATTAAACGCTGTGTGGCGATTACATTATTCTCTAGATAATCGTTAAATGAGGAACTAGTAGAAATTCCAGGATGCGCAGCAAAATGAAAAACAAGATCTAGTTGTTCTGGAAAAAGTGCTTGTAACGTATCGTATCGCAAATCTGCTTCAAAAAAGGTAACACCCGCAGCCCTTAGTATGTCGGCATTTTGCTTTTTAAGTTTCGCATCATAATACGGAGAAAAATTATCCATCCCAAAAACACGATGCCCCATTGTAATTAAACGTTCACATGTATGCGAACCAATAAATCCAGCGGCGCCTGTAACAAGAATATTCATAGGTATTTCTGAAATTTTAAATCACTGTAAAAATAGCATCTTTTTTAAGCTTGGCATTTATTTGATTTGTATTCTTTAAAAAAGAATACTTTTGCAAAACAACTTAACATGATAAAATGTACGAATTTACAATCATAGTCCCTGTTTATAATGAGGAAGATAATTTAGAACGTGTTGAAAAAGAATTGCTCTGGTATTCAAGAATAGCATCCAAAAAGACCTGTATTCTTTTTATTAATGATGGTTCTAAGGACAGCAGTCAGACCATGATCGAAGACATATGTCAAAGAAATGAACCATTTCAATTTCTTTCTTTTCAAGAAAATAGAGGTTTAAGTGCTGCCATAAAAGCTGGCTTTGATCATGTAACAACACCTTTTGTTGGGTATATTGATAGTGACTTACAAACCGCTCCAGAAGACTTTAACAAGCTCCTCGAACATATTGGCAGGTATGATTTAGTGACAGGAGTACGAGCCGATAGAAAAGATAGTTTTGTAAAAAACATGTCATCTACCATTGCCAACAGCATACGAAGAGCCTTTACAAAAGATGGAATGGATGATACGGGTTGTCCACTAAAAGTAATAAAAACCGAATATGCAAAACGAATTCCTATGTTTAAAGGACTGCATCGTTTTTTACCTGCTATGATTATGTTGCAAGAAGGCAAAGTAATTCAAATACCAGTGCAACACTTCCCAAGGGTAGCAGGAACTGCAAAATTTGGAGTTTGGAATAGATTATTAGGGCCCCTAATGGATTGTTTTGCTTATTTATGGATGAAAAAAAAATACATTAACTATACAATCGAGAAGAAAGGATGAATGATGCCTTGATTTATAGCATCGGATTTATTGCGCAACTATTATTTTCTGGACGACTCTTGTTACAATGGGTTATTTCAGAAAAAAATAAAAAGATCCTTACTCCTTCCCTTTTTTGGAAACTAAGTTTACTAGCTTCATTTCTATTATTTATTTACGGGTATTTACGTGATGACTTTGCTATTATGCTGGGGCAAACGCTCACCTATTTTATTTACATAAGAAACTTACAATTGCAAGGAGAGTGGCAAAAATCTCCTAGAGCACTTCGATGGTTTATAATCTTATTTCCTATCTTCATTGTGATTTATGGATTTAATAATGGAGTATACGATGCAGAAAAACTTTTTAACAATGAAGCCATAGCGACGTGGCTATTTTGGCTGGGTATTATTGGTCAAATTATTTTTACATTACGCTTTATTTACCAATGGTTGTATTCAGAAAAAAACAAAACATCGCATTTGCCATTAGGTTTCTGGGTGTTGAGTGTTTTAGGAGCTGCACTTATACTAAGCTATGCCATTTTTAGGAAAGATCCGGTATTATTTTTAGGCCACTTCGCTGGACTAATTATCTATACCCGTTCTATATTTATTTTACGAAATGCTAAGACAATTTAAGAAAAATCATACGTTACTATTGGCACTTGTTTGGATTGCCGTTTTTGTAATGCATTTAGATGTATTACTGGTAAATGTCATGGAAGCTAGAAATTTTGTCACGGCAAGAGAAATGTTACATGATAACAACTGGATCTTAACCACCATGAATGGAGATCCTAGATATCAAAAACCTCCATTACCTACATGGCTTAGTGCCATTTCGGGTGCCCTTTTTGGAATACAAAGTGCTTTTGCTATGCGTTTACCAGCGACGCTCATTTCTTTGGTGCTTATGCTTACTACCTACACTTTTGCAGTTCGTTTTACGAATCAAAAAAAGTACGCACTTACAAGCACTCTCATACTAGCCACTTCTTTCTTTATAGTATGGTCTGGAAGAAATGGACAATGGGATATTTTTACACATGGATTTATGATGTTAAGCATCTATTTTCTTTACTTGTTTTTTACAAAAGAAAGTGCATTATTTAAAAATGTGTGTATTGCTGCTTTCTTTTTTGGTTGTTCTTTTATGAGTAAAGGCCCTGTGTCTTTATATGCGCTTCTACTTCCTTTCTTACTTGCTTTTGGAGCTACTTTTGGCTATAAAAACATAAAATCTAGAGTATTGCCCCTGCTACTATTTTTAGTACTTAGCACACTACTTTCTGGATGGTGGTATTATTACATTTATTATTTTGATGCTCAAAATGTTATACGAACTACAACCAAAGAAACTGCAAATTGGAGTAGTTATAACATAAGACCTTTTTATTACTATTGGAGCTTCTTTACACAAAGTGGCGCTTGGACGATACTGGCCTTTACTGGATTGCTGTATCCCTATTTAAAAAACAGAGTGTTTCACAAAAAGGCATATGCATTTACTGTATTATGGACACTCTTTTCGGTTATTTTATTGTCCATAATACCTGAAAAAAAATCAAGGTATTTACTCCCGGTATTAATGCCATTAGCCTTGAACACAGGGTTTTATTTAGAATATTTGTTTAGGCGGTTTTCTAATATTTCAGATAAAAAAGAAACGATACCTGTATATGTAAACTTTGGAATTATTGGTTGTATTGGATTGGTGATTCCTGTAGTAGGATATTTTTATTTAAAAGATCTAAACGGTATCCACTGGGGTTGGTTTACCATGCTTTCATTAAGTCTGTTTTTAACAGGTTTAGCCATAATTTTACAACTACTTCAAAAAAAGATTGAGCGTGTTTTTTATGTAACCATCATTTTTATTTGTTGTTGTGTTAGTTTTGGGATGCCGCTCTCACGTACCGTAAATCAAAATACTGCATACAAGTCCTTTAGTGAATTAAAAGAATGGAAAAACAACAAGGCTATCGAAGTATATGAGTTAGCCTACTTTACACCCGAAATCATCTGGGAATTTGGAGAACCCATCACTGTTATTTTCAATTACATAACCACCTGTCCAGAAGAAGATATCTTTGCAGTTCTTGTTGGTATTGATGAAGAAATGCGTCTTCGTCGTTCTTTCGAAAACTACGATGTAAAAAAAATAGACCGATACGACATCAATATCCTAGACCAACAACATAGAAAATACAATGGTAGATTATGGCGCGATTTATTTTTGGTTTCTAAACAACAAAACGACGAATAGCCCAAGTGCTCAGTTTATACGTCCCAAAGCCAATCCAAGCTCCAAAAAACATTCCCGTAACGATGTCTAGTGGATAATGAACCCCTAGATAAATTCTAGAATAAGCAACTACAGCTGCCCAAAATAACAAGAAAAAAGGAAGTGTTTTGTAATAAGGTTTTAATAACAAACCAACAAAAACAGCTGCTGCCATACTACTTGCAGCATGTGCAGAAAAGTAGCCATAGCGTCCGCAACCATCTGCTACAAAGCGCATGAGTTCTTGTAAGGCTTCTACCCTACAAGGTCGCGGTCTTTTAAACAACACATATTTAAACAAATTCGCCAATTGATCTGAAGCAGTGACCATAAGCGCGGCACAAACCATCACAATTAATGTTGATTTCGCTCCAAATTTCTTAAACACTAAAAAAAGCAATAGTACATACAAGGGTATGGAAGACCATTTTTCTGTGACAATACGCCAAAATTCATCCCATACTGGTGTACCTAAATTATTAAGAAATAAAAAAAGTTGCTCATCGTAATGTAGTAAAGCATCAATCATCTTCGTAGCGTGCTATTTCTCTATCGTAAAATTCGCTTGCCTCTCGGATATAATTTTCCGTCTCGGTTTCTAATTCTTTTTGATCGTGCTGGTCAAAATCTTCTAACCACTCTACTTCATCGTTTTCTAAGTTAATAATAAACCTAGGAAACGTAGTATGTATAACAAAAATAGCAGTTGGATAATCGCTATTATCACCTAAAAGGTATTTTGGGAATTCCATGTGTTATTGTATAATTATGATGAGCCTCATTAAATGGGCACTGCAAAATTACAATAAAAAATCTCGAGTACGAATACCCGAGATTTCAGATCAAAACAAACTAACTAAACTCCTCTTTTTCAAAAAAGGTTTCTTTTATTTCTTTACTAATTTCTTAATTACGGAAGTCCCTTGAGTATCAATAAATTGTAACAAATAGGTACCCACTGGTAATTGCTCTATAGAAATCTTTTGTGTGGTTTCTGAAATTTCCTGTTGTTTCACAAGGCTTCCTAGCACATTATAAATGCTTAGGGTTTTCATTTCAAAACCATTGGCGTTGATAGTAATAAAATCTAATGCTGGATTTGGTGAAATGGTAAAGTCTGGGCGAAACTGACTTACAACTCCTAAGGTTGGATTGTAAATGCTTACACCTCCCCAAGTACTAATAACAACATTGTCGTCTGCATCAATAAAAATACCTCTTACGGTATTTTCCACTAAACCATCATCTTCTGTAATGGATGTAAACACACCATCCTTATAAATAGCAAGGCCAGAATTTGTTCCAAAATACACTGTACCATCATCACTGCCACTAATTGCTCTAACTCGATCATCTATTAATCCGTCTGCTACGGTAAGGACAGAAAACGATGTGCCATCAAACACTCCTACCCCAAGACCTTGAGAAAAAGTTCCAAAATAGAATTCCCCAGTTGTATTTTGATACACTTCATAAATGTTATTAGACATTAATCCATCTGTAGTGGTATAATTTGTAAATGAGGTCCCATCAAAAACGCTTACACCTCCATTAATGATTCCTAACCAAATATTACCTTGGTCATCTTCTATAATATCTAATACGCTAGGGCCTACCAACCCATTTGCTGTAGTATAATTAGTAAAAGTAGTACCATCAAATAAAGAAGCTCCATCTAGGGTACCAATCCAAATATTTTGATTAGAATCTTCAAAGATAGCAGCTACATCATTCCCAACTAGACCTTCATTGGTTGTATAACTTGTCCAAGTTCCATTATCGTTTACATCTAATCCACCTCCATTGGTTACTAAATAAGACCCGTACCATACTTTTCCATCACTTGAACTAAAGATGGAACGATATCCATCAGATGTGGGACCATCACCTATACCGTATTGTTGAAATGTATCACCATCAAATGAGGCTATTGCTGGAATATTTTCAGTACTCCAACTTCCAAACCAATACACTCCGTTAGTATCTTGGCTACCTGTTGCAATAAACCCCTCTATAAGGCCATCATTTGATGTATAATTTGTGAATGTTTGTGCCTTTCCCCCTATAAAAGCTAAGAACAAAAATGTTGTAATTTTGATTTTCATAATTTTTTGGTTTTAATATTCACCTCCAAATTACAAACATAAACCACTATAAAACAAACGCTTATTGACGCCCTTTATAAATTACGCCCTTTACTTTATAAAAACAGGAAACAGAAAAATACACCTTATATTTCCGAAGCACTGGAAATTAACTTTTTAGATAAGACATGGAAACGCCAAAACAAAAGACCTCCAGAAACGGTAAGTCCCGCTAAAAGTCCTATCCATATACCCGCACTGCCATAATCTGTAAACAGCCCTAAATAATACATCACGGGAAATCCTACTGCCCAATAGGCAATAAAGGTAATAATAGTTGGGATTTTAACGTCTTGCATTCCACGTAAGGCACCCAAAACAACCACTTGTATGGTATCACTAATTTGAAAGATCGCAGCTACGAGTAATAGTTTAGCGGCAATGCTTACCACTTCTATATTGTTCTGAAATTCTAAAGGATTGTCATAATCAAGGTACATTTTAGGGAATGCTTCATTGAAAAGCAGAAACAAAATTGCGAACACTACTGCGCATATGGTAGAGAGCAAGAAAATAGAAAATGCAATACGACGTAAATCAATAAAACGTTTCAATCCTTTTTGATTTCCTACCCGTATCATAGCTGTTACACCAAAGCCCATGGCCACCATAAACGTCATTGACGATAAATTAAGAGCAATCTGATTGGCTGCTTGCGGATTCTTTCCTAAAATACCCGATAACCAAATAGCTGCTGTAAAAATAGCCACCTCAAAAAACATTTGAAGTGCAGAAGGGAATCCAAGATTGATTACTTTTTGAAGCATTTTCTTGGATAGCGTAAATAACTTTATATGCGTTACAAAGGGCTTAGATTTTTCCTTTTTGTATAGCAAATACCATAAATAAAACACCATAATCACTCGAGAAGCGAGTGTGCCAATTGCGGCACCTACAATACCTAATTCGGGTGCACCAAATTTTCCGAAAATAAACATGTAATTTAAAATCACATTTACCACATTAGCCAATATAGTAGCATACATGGGGTATCGTGTTAGAGACATCCCATCACTAAACTGCTTAAAAGCCTGAAAAATAATGAGTGGTATTAAAGAAATAATCACCAAGGTTAAATAAGGCATTGCTAGTGCAACCACCTCTGCTGGTTGCTTCATTACATGTAACAATGGCCTTGCAAGAAAAACAGCAGCAGCTAAAACAATGCTAAGTGCTATACACAAGAATAGTCCATGCTTAAAAGAAGATTTCCCTTTTTCGAAGTTATTTTCCCCATCAGCTTCAGCAACTAAAGGTGTAATAGCTGTTGAAAAACCAATCCCTAAAGACATAGCAATAAACATAAAACTGTTTCCCAAAGAAACCGCGGCCAATTCTGCCGTACCCAATTGTCCGACCATAATATTATCTACCAAAGCGACTACAGTATGTCCTAACATTCCCAAGATAACAGGGGTTGCTAGTTTCAAATTGTATGAAAACTCTTTGGTGTATTGGTGTAACACGTTCTTTATTTTATGGCAAAGTTAGGAAACCCTTACACGATACAAAGCATTGATTTAAAAAAATAGTCTTTCTTATTTCTGAAATATTAGATTTCATTCAACATTAGTATATTTATGGAGAAAATAAACAACCATACTTATGCAATCTAAAGCTACAACACCGTCACAATATCTAGCAGAACTTCCCGAAGAACGAAAAGAAGTGATGACTCGATTACGAAACATTATTAAAGAAAACCTTCCTAAAGGTTTTGAAGAATGCATGAATTATGGCATGCTTGGGTATGTTGTACCGCATAGTACCTATCCTGATGGATACCATGTAAATCCAGAGCTGCCGTTACCCTTTATGAATTTAGCATCTCAAAAAAATAATATTAGTTTGTACCATTCTGGTATTTATAGCGATCCAGCTTTAATGGAATGGTTTGTTGCAGAATATCCAAAACACGCAAGCAACAAATTAGATATGGGGAAAAGCTGTATACGTTTCAGAAATATCAATAAAATTCCATTTGATTTGATTGCAGAATTATGTACCAAAATGACACCAGAGTCTTGGATTGCCAAATATGAAAGTGTCATAAAAAAATAATCGTAAAGAATATTTCAGAAAAACCGCTTCTTAGTTTCCTAAAAAGCGATTTTTTTTGAAAGGATTAAATTCCTTATGAAGCTTTAAGTGATTTTAGATATGCACTTGGAGTAAGCGCGACAATCTTCTTAAAAGACTTGTTAAATGTTACTTTATTATTAAAGCCAACAAGGTGGGCTATATCGATAATTCTAACTTTTGTTTTATCGTATTCCTTAAGAAGTGACAAGGCTTCTTTAATTCTATACTCGTTTATTAATTCAAAGAAGTTAAGACCAAAATGTTCATTAATTACTTGAGAAGCGTTGTGTCTAGAAATCCCCAACCGCTCTGCTACTTTATCTAAGGTGATATCATTTTCTCTATAGATATGATTCGTCTCAAAAAGTACTAACAACTCTTGCTTTAATTCTAATGAAAATTGCGTTGTTAAACCAGATTTAGCGTATTTACTTTTTACCTTATTAAGAATAACATCAAAAACAAAAGGTTTTAAGTTAGCTACAAAACCAATATATAACACCATAATAGCCATGGATACAATAGGCAATTGATACAATATATCCCAACTCGGTAAAACTTCTATTATTGTAAGACCATACACTGCATAAGAAATAATATAAAACATTCCTAGATATACAATATTACGCTGCCATTTTTGAGCAGCCACAGTAAATAATGTCGTCCCTCTAGATTTTAGATAATCTCTAAATAAAAAGATGCCATACACTAGTAATGAAAAGAGTTTTGTAAACATTAAATACGGTAAGTATTGCCTAATGTTAAATTCACTAACCTCGAACATAATAGCGAGTTTTTCACTTTCAGGTAGATTGTAAATAGGTATTAAAAAAGCAAATACGATCACTGTTGGAATTAAATGTAAAGCATCTATGAGTTTGAATTTATACCCCTGCGTAAATCTCTTAAAGTAAAAGAAAATCAGGGGAGCATATAAAAACGAAAAGCCCGCCGTCATCATCAAAATATGCGGGTACTCATATTTCAAATTTGTTGCATATAGAAAAATATGAAATATAAATCCTGAATGCAATAACAAAAAGGTTGAAATTAGTAGGGTTGCAATAAAGTCTCCAGATTGTTTGAATAATAATACAAATGCAATAAATACCCCTATCAAAGAAGAAAACAAATAGAAAAAAGGCAAGGCTCCAAAATGCAGTGCATATTTCTCTCTCACACTATTGAATGAAGAAGTTGAATCAAATGTTTTAAATACTTCATGCTGCAAAAAAGAAGTGTTTTTTACATTCTTAATGTACGCAGTAACATAATCTATTGCAGCCGCTTCATCATATCGAAAAGCAGCATCTAAAGCTTTTTGTTTTAAGACAGCCGCAGTTACTGTTTTTTCATTTTGAGCTATTGCTATAGTAGAAGTGTTTACGAGTTCTCCAGCAGTTACAAATCCCGAAATAAACAAAAGCATCACGAAACTGAATACAAACGAAATGTTGAAATTGTTATACATAGGATAGTGTTTTGATTTACTTAAAGATACAAAGACAAAGTGCTAAAACCTAGTATATCTGGAACTCCCGATAATAGTTTACCTATAATTTTTAAATAGACAAGGTAATTTCTTGTGGGCAAAACAGTAAAAAAACATTGGAGATAAATTTTTAAAAATCTGTAAATCAATTAATTAAAATTTTTAGAGATTTTTCAAGGAAGGCTTAAATACACAGAAACGTTAAAAAACAGTATTTTTTAATATATTTCTAAAATATGCATCGAAATAGTGCTTTTTAAAGAGCTTCAAGGCATTAAAAATCTATATAAATTAGCTAAATTTATAGTACATAAAAATCCTTTTTAAATTAGTTCTCCATTTCTAACTCGCTACTTTCTCATATTAAAAATATTCCAGTTTTGGAGTTATTGAGCGATACATTTGATTACAAAAAATTTATACTTCCAGAAAGTAATAAAAAAGAGCTAATACTTCCCAACACCATATTAGGCAAACAAGCTGAAGCTATCTTTGAACATATCATAACGACAACTAATACATATACTTTACTTGCGGCGAATCTACAAATACAAGGAGCTACTGAAACGCAAGGAGAATTAGACTATTTAGTTGAACATACCCAAACAGGAAAACAAGTACATATTGAACTAGCTTGTAAATTTTATTTATTTGACGATGCAAACCATGCTACTTTTGAAGGGAAATGGATCGGTTCTAATAGAAAAGACACCCTTTTAGATAAAATAAAAAAACTAAAAGAGAAACAGTTTCCACTATTATACCATCCAAACACACAAAAGCCCCTTCAATCGATTGGTTTTAACCCTCAAGAAGCCGAACAGTGTTATTATCTCTTCTCATCACTTTACGTACCTAAAAACTATGACATCACACTTCTGCCGCATCAATATCAACAGTGTATTGTAGGGTATTGGATGTACTTTAAAGATCTCATCTTAGAGGATAACTGCTTATATTCAATACCCGATAAAAAAGAATGGCTACTCCCACCCGAGCAAATTACTTCATGGCATAACCCAATGGACATAGCCCCTAAAATTTCCGAAGTGATTCAAAACAAAAGAGCTCCTCAACTTTATAAAAAGAAAGGTACTCTAATAGAAAAATTCTTTGTGGTCTGGTGGTGAATTTAGTGAATGGTGAATCGTGAGTGGTGAATCGTGAGTGGTGAATCGTGTAAAAACTCATAAACAAATAAACTCTTAAACAGTTTTCAAATTGGGGCATGGAATATGGAGTATGGACAGTTTGTAAATGAAACTCTAAAAAAAACAAACACCTATACTTCTCGACACCTCAACTCAGAAACACTTAAACTTATAAACTACTTCTAAACTTATTTTTTAATCGAAGCCATCGAATTCTTTACACCATAGGTATCCATCAAGTAAATAAGACTGGTCATAGTCGCAGCTCCTAATTCTAGTTCTCTTTTATTAACAGCATCAAAAGTATCGTTCTCTGCGTGATGGTAATCGAAGTAACGCTGACTATCGGGACGTAATCCCGCAAGGACCATCCCGTCTTTTTTTAGCGGACCAATATCGGCGCCACTTCCACCTTTTTCGAAATAATGAATTAAATATGGCTTAAATAAAGCCTCCCAGCTTTTGATTTGCGCAAAATTAGCGTCGTCACAATCAAATGAAAATCCTCTTGGGGTGAAACCACCAGAGTCGCTTTCTAGTGCAAACACATGATCTTCCTTTTGCAAATTAGCTTGCATGGCATACTCATTACCACCTCTGAGTCCGTTTTCTTCATTCATAAACAATACTACACGAATGCTATGCTTTGGTTTATAACCTGTTTTTGTAAGTAATCTTAAAACATCCATAGATTGGACAACTCCAGCACCATCGTCATGAGAGCCATCTCCTAAATCCCATGAATCTAAATGACCTCCTACAACCATAAATTTATCTGGATATGTAGTACCTGTAATTTCTCCAATGACATTGAAAGATTCTACATCATCAAAAAGTTTACAATTTTGCTTAAAGTAAAAATTAAGATCAGGAATTAATTTTAAGGTGTTGCTCAACTTATCTGCATCATTAGTGCTAATAGCACAGGCAGGGATGCGTTTCCTTTCTGGCAAATCGCCATAACTCATCGCTCCGGTGTGTGGAAAATCGTCCTGACGTAAATTCATAGAACGCACCACAATACCTACAGCACCATATTTAGCCGCTTCTTTAGCACCAGCATAACGTTGATCTACGCAACCACCATACGCCTCGAATGTGTGTATTAAATCTGCTTGCATCGGGCGGTTATAAAACACAATTTTACCTTGAATGTTCTCTTTTCCTAATGCCGCTAATTCTTCTAAGCCTTTTACTTCAACAACATTGGCTTTAAGTCCAGCATTAGGCGTTGCTACAGATCCTCCTAAAGCACAAATATTCATACTACTAGTGATGCCTGGACCTGTTTCCATATAGCTGTACTCTTTGAGACCACGCACCCATTTTGGCACCATAACAGGTTGTAACCAAACACGATCAAGCCCTAACTTTTCTAGTTCTCCTTTGGTATACTTTACCGCTTTGGTAGCATTGGCAGATCCAGAAAGACGACCGCCAATTTTATTTGATAAATGATCTAACCAATCGTAACTCTTCCCATTGAGTAAAGATTCTTTATAAATGGCCTTTAACATGGCAGCATCTTTTTCGTTTACTTCTTGGGCTATACTATTAAAACTGGTAGAAATAGCCAATATGAATACTAGTAATTTTTTCATGATAGATTATTCTTTTTCAAGTCTCTCAATAAACTCATCAATACGAGCCTTGGTTTTGGCATCGAGTTCTGGTTCTTTGATGTCTTTATATTTTTGTAATTCTTGTAGCATAATTGATGCCACAGTTAAACGCGCCGATGGCTTATCATCTGAAGGTATAATATACCAAGGTGCATGTGGCTTTGAGGTACGGTTTAGGATATCCTCGTAGCAGCGCATATAGTCGCTCCATAAATCGCGTTCATCTAGATCTCCCGCAGAGAATTTCCAATTTTTATTGGATTTACGAAGCCTCCTCAGTTGTCTGTGTTTTTGTTCATCTTTAGACAAGTTCAAGAAAAACTTAAAAATGATAGTTCCGTTTTCGGCAATGGTTTTCTCAAAATCATTTATTTGCTCAAAACGCTTGTCCCAAAATGTTTTGTCAATATCATCTACAGTATGAACATCTGGCAAGTTTTCTCCTAAAATATACTCCGGATGAACTCGAGTTACCAAAACGTTTTCATAATGGGTTCTATTAAATACGCCAAACTTACCGCGTGCTGGCAAAGCAATATAATGACGCCATAAATAATCGTGTTTACGTTCTAGGTCTGTTGGTACTTTAAAACTATGCACCACTACTCCGCGGGCATTAAAATCTTTAAACACTTCACGAATAAGGCTATCTTTTCCAGCAGCATCCATTCCTTGCAAACAGACTAGCACCGCATACTTTCCGTGTGCATAAAGGGTGTCTTGTAGTTTCCCTAAACGCTCTCTTGTATTTTCAAGTTCTTTTTCAATAGCCTTTTCATCTGCTTCTAAATCAATGAAGGTATGTGTGTTTTTCATGGCAATGCTGCCCGAAACTTTGTAATCGTCTATGTCTATTGATTTCATAATATTTCAGAATTATTTACTAGCAAAAAGTTGTACATCTTTTTCGGTTACTTCATCACCTCCAAGTATAATGAGGCGTTCAATCACATTGCGAAGCTCTCTTATATTTCCTGTCCAATCGTATTCTTGAAGCAATTTAATTGCCTTGTCACTAAATTGTTTTTGTGCCGTTCCATGTTCAGAAGCAATTCTTTTGGTAAAATAATTGATTAGTAACGGAATGTCTTCGCGTCTATCATTTAACGCTGGAACTTTAATGAGGATCACCGCTAGTCTATGGTACAAATCTTCTCTAAAGTTACCTTCGGAAATTTCCTTCTTTAAATCTTTGTTAGTTGCCGCTACAACGCGTACATCAACCTTAATATCTTTATCACTCCCTACGCGTTGCACTCTGTTTTCTTGTAGTGCACGTAATACTTTAGCTTGGGCAGGTAAACTCATATCGCCAATTTCATCTAAGAAAATGGTACCTCCGTTAGCTGCTTCAAACTTTCCAGCTCTGTCTTTATTAGCCGAGGTAAAGGCTCCTTTTACATGACCAAACAATTCACTTTCAATAAGCTCACTAGGTATGGCAGCACAGTTTACTTCAATCATAGGTCCTTTACTACGATCACTTTTTTGGTGAATCCAATGCGCCACTAATTCTTTACCCGTTCCATTTGGTCCTGTAATAAAAACACGTGCCTCTGTAGTTGCTACCTTTTCTATCATCTCTTTAATGTGAGCAATAGCAGGACTTTCACCGATCATTTCGTAATTTTTGCTAACCTTCTTTTTAAGACGTTTGTTTTCTACAACAAGTTCTTTTCTATCTAAAGCAATACGTACGGTATTTAGCAACCTGTTTAAATCTGGTGGTTTGGAGATATAATCAAACGCGCCCAAACGCATCGTGTTCACAGCAGTATCTAAGTCGCCATGACCAGAAATCATCACCATAGGTGTTTCAGGCTTAATTTTTTTAACGGCTTCGAGCACCTCAACACCATCCATTTTTGGCATTTTAATATCACACAACACAAGGTCGTAATCTTCATTTTTAATAAGCTCAATACCGGCTAAGCCATCTTCGGCTTCGGTAACTTGATAGCTATCATTTTCTTCAGAAAGAATTTTTACGAGCACCCTGCGAATTGCAGCTTCGTCTTCAATAATTAAAATTTTTGCCATGGGTTGATTTTCTAATATTTCAGCAAGATACTAAGACTTCGATATATTTTAAGGCTTGAACGCTAGATATACCCAATTTTAGAAAAAATTTAATACTTACATTAGAAGATCTAGCAAATTTTATTGATGCTCTTTAGGGTTAGGGAAAAACAATAAAATTTTAGATTTTAATCTTTATGCCGCCTCGGGTGTAGAAACTACCTGTGTCATTAATAGTAAATACATTATCATCATTGGCATCTTCTAACCTAATATCATTAAGCAAAGTATAGCCGCCGTAGGCATAAAAAACAAAGTGTTCCATAAATTCCCACTCATATCCTATTCCAGATAATAAAGTACGCATGGAGATGTTAGCGGCCCTATTTTGAGAGCCATCATCAATAGGGATATTGTTTTGTATGTTGGCAAAAAAACCATCCAGTGTAACATAGCCCTGGAAACGCATATTGGGGACAAACTCATACTTAATATTCGATTTTGGAATTCCTAAAGTATAGGTCCACTTGGGTGCAAATTCTCTGTAATAATTTATAAATGGTAAGGGAAAAGGCCTTCCTGCTGTGGTAGAATATACCAATCCTAGAATGAGTCGCCAGGGTTTTTTACTAGTGGAATCATCACCCGTCATATCGCGTATGGCATAGACACTTCCTCCAAAAATAAAATCGTCACGCTCCAAAGAGCGCTCCAAATTAGAAGCTATTCTAACATCTACCAAGAGTGCATATCGCCAACCATTTTTTAATTTGTCCGTATAGCCAAGGCTGGCTTTAAAAGACTGGTAGCGTTCTATTGCATTGGTGTTAAATGGAAAAGGATCCTGTAATTTCAGAAAGATGTTTCGGTATTCAAAACCCGCTACAATGTAGGCATCATCATCAATTTGAAAAGGTACATTTCCAAAAATACGGAAGCGTTTAAAGGAATTTTCGGAATCACTTTGGGGAAAATAAGTGTACTCCACTCGCGCTATATCTGTAAGCTGAGCACATACGGTACAGGGAATACATAAAATAAAAAAGAAGAATAAAATGTACTTCATAAATAGCTACCGCAAGGTAAGATAATTATCACTAACGAAGTTACTTGGTATCTATTGCTTTGTTTATGATATGGATATCGCGCTGCGGAAAAGGAATCGAAATAGAATTCTCACGAAACAACTGATCTATTCTGTACCGAATTTCACTCTTAATTCTGGGATCCGAAAAACTATCTGTAATGTAGAAATGAACACTAAACTCTAAAGCAGAATCTCCAAAATTCTCAAATAACACAAAAGGCTTAGGAGATTTTAATACACCGCGTTGTTCTGTTACACTTTGCAATAACAAGGTTTCAATTTTTTTAGTATCACTCCCATAGGCAACTCCTACTTTAATAAATTCACGGGTTGTTTTATGATTTTGCGTGTAATTGCAAATAATCTCTGAAATAAACTTATGATTTGGAATAATAATGATTTTATCATCTCTAGTGATAGCACGTGTGGTTCTCAGCTTAATTTCTATAACACGAGCTATTCTATTATCAACCTCAATGATATCTCCTACCAATAAAGACTTGTCTACAATGATAAAAATACCCCCAATAACATCTTGAAAGAGTTCTTGTAATGCAAGACCTAAACCCACCAATAAAGCAGCAGAGGCAGCCAATACAGGGGTGACGTTAATTCCAGTAAAACTTAAGATTGCAAAAAATACAATGATGTATGTGAGATACTTTATAAACTTAAAAACACTCGTAAACTTATTTTTATCTTGATCGTCTAGCTTTCGAGTAAAGAAGATATTGACCCACTTTAAAAAGAAATTTGATAAAAAATAAGCAACTACAATGAGTAGTAGAATACCGATGGTAATGTGAATTTCATGATCGGTCCCTTCACTAAAGGTTACCCCATAGTCTAGGAAACCTTTTATTGCGCCCCAGATATCTTCCTTTACGACTTCTTCAATTTTATCTTTTACTCCGTCTTGCACTTATGTATCTTTTTGAGTGAGTTTAGCTTCTCGTAAAATTAAAGAAATCTTCATCGTATCCTGTATAAATACAGAAAAAATGAAGATTTCAATATTAGTTGGCAGTTCCATCAATTCGTTTTTCAGTATGTCAAACTGCCTACTGCTTCTGATTACTGAACACTAAACCCTAGTACTTAAGCCACTTTATCAACTCTTTATAGGTAGGTTTTTTACCATACATTAAGATTCCTACTCTGTATATCTTAGCTGCAAACATGACAATTCCAATAAAGGTTGCAAATAAAATCACTACCGAAAGGACTTGCTGCCAAATGGGAACCCCAAATGGAATACGCATCAGCATCACTACTGGAGAGGTAAATGGAATATAACTAAACACCTGCGAAACGGTACCATGTGGATTCTCAATAACCGTAAAGAATCCAACATATACTGCCAAAATTAAAGGCATTAAAATAGGCATCATAAATTGCTGTGTATCGGTCTCACTATCCACCGCTGCACCGATAGCTGCATACAATGATGCATACAACAAATAACCGCCAATGAAGAACAATAAAAACATGATCACCAAATTGGTTAACGGTAAACTCTCATAAGCACTTAATGCTTGTGTAACAAAATCACCAGAACCTCCATTGGCTTGCGCTATCATTTCTTGCTGTTGTGCTTGTGCTGCTCCAGGATCAACTCCAAAGACCAAACTAACTACCGTTGTTAAGACTCCAATTAAAATCACCCAAGCAACAAACTGCGTTACACCCGCAAGTGATGTGCCTATAATTTTTCCTAATAAAAGTTTGATGGGCTTTACTGAAGAAATAATAACCTCAATAATCCTACTGGTCTTTTCCTCGATGACACTACGCATAATCATATTTCCGTAGATGATAATAAACATAAACAACAAGTATCCTGCGGCGCCTCCAAAAATGAGCTTCGCTATAGAATCTGCCTTAGAGGTTTTCTTCCCTTCAAAAGTTTCTTGTTTGGTATCCACTTTAATACGCAATGCCTTAATTTGGGCAGCGTCGATTCCTGCAGCGTCTAATCTAGCGGTATTTACATGAGACTCAATAGTATTTTCAATATCACGCATTACGGTGAGTGATGGTGATTCTTTAGAAAAAAACGTAGTTGCTTTTGCTAGATCTTCAAGATTTTCTGTCTTTGGAATGTGCAACACCCCATAGACTTCGCCTTCTTCGCCTAATGTCTTTGCTTCTTCTAAAGTAACATTCGACAATATGGTATATTTTTCGGTGTCTGTGTCTTCAAAACTTTTGGCAATCATACCACTTTCATCCAATACAGAAATACTGCGGACGTTGCTATTATTTACACTAGACAAATAGCCTACCAAAGCAAAAATCCCTACAAATATTAACGGACTCAAAAAGGTCATGATAATAAAGGACTTGTTACGAACTTTATTAAGATATTCTCTCTTAATTATTAACGGAAGATGATTCATAAGGTTTAGTTTTTTTGTACGGTTTCAATAAAAATATCGTTAGCAGAAGGGATTACCTCAACAAAATGATTGAGTTGGCCCTTAGAAGTTAGGTAGCTCACCAAGTCATTTGCAGTATGTTCTTGCGGTATCTTTATTTTGTATTTTAACTCGTCGTTTATACTCTTGAAGTCTGCTGGAAGTAATTCAAACTTTTCTTTCAATTCTGAAATTACCTGGGGTTTATTATCTGTGATAAGTCCCACTTCAAAAGTGTTAGATTGGTATTGTCTTTTAATATCAATTAACTTTCCGTCTAGTATCTTATTAGACTTATGAATTAAGGCAATATGGTCGCACATTTCTTCAACAGATTCCATACGGTGTGTCGAAAAGATGACTGTAGCGCCATCATCACGCAATTTTAAAATTTCGTCTTTAATAAGGTTCGCGTTAATTGGGTCAAACCCACTAAAAGGCTCATCGAAAATAAGCAGTTTTGGTTCGTGTAACACCGTTACAACAAACTGTATTTTTTGTGCCATCCCTTTACTTAGTTCTTGAATTTTTTTATCCCACCAATCACCAATCTCTAGGCGTTCAAACCAATACTTTAAACGTTTTCTTGCTTCATTAGCAGACAAGCCTTTTAACTGTGCCAAATATACACACTGCTCTCCTACTTTCATCGATTTATAAAGACCGCGTTCTTCTGGCAAATATCCAATGTTTTGAATGTGATCTGGACGTAATGGCTCACCATCCAAAATCACCGAACCACTATCTGGCATCGTAATTTGATTGATGATACGTATAAGGGTCGTTTTACCAGCACCGTTAGGTCCTAGTAAACCAAAAATGCATCCTTTGGGTACCTCGATTGTAACATTGTTAAGAGCGGTATAATCGCCATATTTCTTGGAAACCGAATTGGCTTGTAATAAATAATCCATATGCTAGTTTGTAAAAGGTAAAGATATTGGTTTAAAAAAAATGACACCATACCTAGCATCACTTTTCACACTCGTTAGTATGTAAATTTTTGGATTTGTTACAATAGACCCTAGAAATGCAAAACCCTCTCACCACAAAAGCGATGAGAGGGAAAAAAATTGCTATGAAAAAGAAAAATTATCACCACTAGTTAGTAGTGATATTCAAATATAATAAAATTTCCTAATGAAACGTTAATTATGAGAACATATCTTTAACTTTTTCGAAAAAAGATTTGTCTTCCTTTTCAGGTTTCGGTTCGAAATGGGCGTCATTGCTCATTTTTTCGAAAAATTCTTTCTGCTCTTTCGTGAGAGTCTTTGGTGTCCAAACGTTTACATGAACCAATAAATCACCTGTTCCATATCCGTTTATAGACGGAATTCCCTTTTTTCTAAGGCGTAAAATCTTTCCACTTTGCACACCACTATCAATAGGGATACGTACTTTACCAGTTACTGTTTCAATTTCTTTAGAAGTACCTAATGCAGCTTCAGAAAAACTGATATACATATCATAATGTAAATTATCTCCTTCACGCTGTAAGTATTCATGTGGCACTTCTTCTATGGCTACTAGTAAATCTCCGGCAATACCATTTCCTGGCGCATCGTTTCCTTTTCCTGACACTTTTAACTGCATCCCATCTACCACACCTGCAGGTATTTTTATGGATACCGTTTCTTCTGTAGCTAACATACCATTGGCATCTGCATTAGCAGGTTTTTTCTCAACCGATTGTCCCGCTCCTCCACAAGTACTACAGGTCGCAGAAGTTTGCATACGACCTAGTATGGTATTTTGTATTTTAACAACTTGACCACTTCCATTACAAGTACCACAGGTACTATACGTAGTTCCAGCTGCTACTTTTTTGCGCTTTACTTTTATTTTCTTCTCAACACCATTTGCAATTTCTTCCAGCGTTAGCTTTACACGAATACGCAGATTGCTTCCTTTTACCGTTCTGCGACCACCGCCGCCACCAAAACCACCGAAGCCACCAAAACCGCCACCACCAAAGATGTCGCCAAACTGACTAAAGATGTCATCCATATTCATACCGCCGCCGCCAAAGCCGCCGCCGCCCTCAAAAGCTTGATGACCATATTGATCGTATCGTGCTTTTTTATTAGGATCGCTCAATACTTCATAAGCCTCTGCAGCCTTCTTAAACTTCTCCTCTGCCGATGGATCATCTGGGTTTTTATCTGGGTGAAACTCAATGGCTTTTTTCCTGTATGCCTTTTTTATTTCGGCAGCAGAAGCACTTTTGTCTATCCCTAATATGTCGTAAAAATCGTCTTTCATGGTATTTCATTTTTCTGAAATGTTCTTATTCCAGAAGCATTAAATGCATTTATTATTGTCCTATTACCACTTTTGGGTAGCGTATAATTTTATCTCCTAGCGTGTATCCCTTTTCAATCACGTCAATGATTTTCCCTTTCATGTCATCACTAGGAGCAGGAATTTGTGTTACTGCTTCATGATCATCTGCATTAAAGACATCACCAGCATTGGTGTTAGAAACTTCTAGTCCTTTTTGCTTTAAAGACTCTTTCAATTTATTATTGATAAGTGTCATTCCTTGCACATGCACATCATCTTTGTCATCTTTGAATTCTTTTAATGCTCTATCAAAATCATCTAGCACAGGTAGAATAGCCAGCATTACTTCTTGCCCAGCTGTTTTAAACAATTCGATGCGTTCTTTACCTGTTCTTTTTTTATAGTTTTCGAACTCTGCAAAAAGACGTAAGTATTTATCTTTTTCTGCTTGTAAATCTTCAGCAAGTTGTTCTTCGGTCGTTTTTTCTTCTTCTTGAACTACTTCTTTATTTTCTGGAGTCTCAGCAGTGGTTTCGTTTGCAATTACTTCGTCTACCTCTGCTGCTGTATTTTTTTCTTTTGCGCTCATAAATGAGTATTTTTTCAGTTTTCAATGAAGGTGCAAAAGTACTGCCATTTATTGGAAAATGTCAAAATGTCACTAGCAAATTTTAGCACCAATTTAAGAGAAACTAACCTATAGCATGGTACTTTTACATTTCAGAATAAATAAAACAATACCATCATGAAAAAAACAATGTTACAAATTGCCCTCATAGCCTTTGTTGCTGTAGGTGCAGTATCTTGCAAAGACAATGCAAAAGAAAGTAAAACCTCTGAAGCAAAAGAGACCCTTACCGCAACCGCAGCGGCAGTTCCATTTACAGTCAAGAATGCAAATTCAAGTATTTCTTGGGCAGGAAGTAAACCTGTAGGTACGCATACGGGAACCATCAATATCCAAGAAGGTACCATGTACGTAAAAGACGCTGCTATTGAAAGTGGAAAAATCGTAATCGATATGAAAAGTATTAACGTGACTGACCTAGATGAAAATTCTGGAAAAGGAAGTCTTGAAGCTCACCTTATGGGAACCGTTGAAGGAAAAGAAGGTGACTTTTTTAACGTCAATAAATATCCTACTGCTACCTTTGAAATCACTGGAGTTGCTGACAAAGATGGTGTTACCATGATGAGTGGTAACTTGACCATGTTAGACAAAACAAATAATGTCACCTTTCCTGTACAAATAACAACGCAAGACAATACAGTGCATGTTAAAAGTGAAACGTTTACAATCGACAGAACCAAATGGGGAATCAATTACGGCTCTAAATCTATCTTCGACAATCTAGGAGATAAATTTATTAGCGATGATATGGAGATTACGATAGATGTGACAGCTGCTAAATAATATTTTAAATACATTTCTAAAAAGACGTTCAAGTTTGTTCTTGAGCGTCTTTTTTATTGAGATAAAGCTTGAAAAGTAGATTTACACCTAATTGAGCTCACCTAAAACTTCGGTACGAAACCCAATCTATCGTTAGTTCTCGACTGCTCTTACGCTAAAGCTTCAGCGACACGCGTGCGCTCGAACAGACAAAATCAATTTAGTTCTATACTATAATGCTGCTAAGGCTTTTTCAACTGTTGGATACGAAAACACAAAGCCTTCATTTACAATCTTAGCCGAGCTTACTTGCTGCCCTTCTAAGACTAAGATTGCCATTTCCCCTAGCAACATTTTCAAGACAAAAGAAGGCACATTGGGAGCCCACATAGGCACTTTATAAACAGATGCAATTTCCTTTGTAAGTGTTTTATTGGTAACCGGTTCTGGTGCAACTGCATTTATAATCCCTTCTAACTTGTTTTGAATGGTAAAATCATAAACCCCCACCATGTCGTCTATATGAATCCAAGAAATCCATTGGTTTCCACTTCCAACTGGAGATGGGACTTTCATTTTTATAGGCTGCACCAATTTTGGGAAAGCACCTTCGTTGGCATCAAAGACAACCCCAGTACGAATTTTTGCAACTCGTATTCCTAGATCCGTAAATTGATCTGCTGCGGCTTCCCAAGCAACCACTACATCGGCAAGAAAATTATCTGCAACCTCTGGAGAAGCTTCCGTAAAAACTTCTGAAGTACTATTTGGGTATACACTGATACCGCTAGCCGACACAAAATGGGTGACACTATGATCTCTATTTTTTAATGTTTCAAAAATAAGTGCAGCTGTTTGGGTGCGACTTTCTAAAATCACTTTTTTATAGCTGGGCGTCCATCTTTTTGCAATGGTAGCTCCTACCAAATTGACAATAGTTGTTACCCCATCAAACGCAGCAGCAGCATCTATTTCTCCTGTAGTCGGATTCCAATAAAAGCCCTTATGATGAGGAGTCCCCACAATTTTTTCTTTGCGAGTGGTCAAAAAATGAACTGTATGCCCAGTAGCAAGTAAATGTTTTGTTAGGGCTGTACCTATAAGTCCTGTAGCTCCTGTGATAAGAATGATCATTATTACTTTTTTACACGAAGATACTCATAGGCAAAAAAAGACACCACCGTCTTAACGGAAGATTGGGAAATTGATCCCGATAGTTATCGGGATGAAAACGATCCCGAAGCTTTGGGAGAAACTGAAATCGAAATTGAAGATGAAGATGAAGATGAGTATGATTACTACCCTTCGACTCCCGAAGTTGAAACGCTTTTCCCTAGCCCTAAAGGGTAACGTTTCTTTACATATAACAAACATCGAAAATAATGATGCTCCCCTCTTGGCGGGAGAGGTCCCGAAGCTTCGAGAGGGGGTGAGGGAAATTGAAATCGAAATTGAAATCGAAATTGAAGATCTGCTAACTGCTACTGAGCACTGATTACTAAAAAGACAAAGGCTTAGTCGCCCTAAGCATTTATTTCATGAATGCTGCGAAAACACTTTACTAGTTTGACGGTTTTGTAGCCCGCAGCATTTATTTCATGAATGCTGCGAAAACACTTTACTAGTTTGACGGTTTTGTAGCCCGCAGCATTTCCCTTTTCCCGGGAGGGCCTGGGAGTCTTTCTACGGTAAAACCAACTGCTTGCATGGCGCGTCTTACGCTTCCTTTGGCAGCATAGGTAACCAAAACACCTTCTTCTTTTAAGGCACTATACATGCGTTCAAAAATAGCTTCGGTCCATAATTCTGGTTGTACTCTAGCGCCAAAAGCATCAAAATACACTAGATGATATTTGTCTTCTTCGGAAATATCTTTGAAAAACTTTTCTTGCTTTGTTAAACTGAAATTTTTGGTAATGGCTGTCCTTGTTTCCCAAGGGACTTCGTGCAGTTGGAGAAAGGAAGTATTGGCAACTTCTAATAGTGATGGGTAATTTAGTGCCTTTACTTCTTCCTTAGAGACTGGATAGGCTTCTACTCCATCGTAGTTGACTTTGATATTTAATGTATTAGCTTCTAACTGGGTTAAAAAAGCATTTAGACCAGTGCCAAATCCAATTTCAAGAATAGTGAGTTCTTGTATTTCAGAAATACCACAAAAATAGCGCAGCCCTGTTTGTATAAAAACGTGCTGCGCTTCTTGTATGGCTCCATGCTTAGAATGATATTGTTCATCCCAATCTGGTATGTGAATGGTAACAGAGCCGTCACCCGTAGTGAGAAATTCTCTCTTCACTACTTGTTTGTTTGCTTCTCTGGAATAAGTACTCCAGAAGATTCAAAAGACAAGGTTTTTTTAGGCTCGGTAATAGCCATAATTTCTTCTTTACTTTTTCCAGCATCTTCGGCATAGTGACGTTGTTCATCTACAGAAACTTCGGCAACAAAAGCTTTTCCAGCCATGATTACTTCTTGTCCGGCCAAGTCTTTTGGCATAAAGAAACCGTAATCTTTAAATTTCACCATCGCTTCTTCTTCACCCACACCAACACGCATCCAGCAGCCTTTAGATTGGCAAACTGCATTTACTTCGGCTTTAAATTTTACATCTAGAGTATCACCTGGCTTTAAATTTTTGTAGGTGTCTATCATATCTGCTTGCGATAAAACATTTTCAGCATCAATCGTCTCGCCAAAGGTTTTAAAATTTGCAGCTACGGGTTCAGTTGTTTCAATTTCTTCGGAAATTTTATCGGTTTTGTTTTGGTTGCATGCCACAAACGTTAGGGCAAGGGTGGCAACAAATAATAGCTTTTTCATGTGTTAATGTTTCAGAATTAAGGAATGCTTTTAAGATAGTACAATTTTAAGGAATTTTTGGCATTTTAAATAGGCTAAAAATTAGTTATTTTTGCAGTCTAAACAAACAACCTAATAATGAATACAATTAACACCAAAGAATTGCATATTGAAAAAGTAACATCTTCTAGAATAAGCGAAGTTGACTTTGACAATTTAGTATTTGGAAAGACCTTCACAGACCACATGTTTGAATGTGAATACAAAAACGGTGCATGGCAAACTCCAACTATTAAGCCTTACGGACCTATGACAATTTCTCCTGGAGCCAAAGTATTTCATTATGGTCAAGCTGTTTTTGAAGGCATGAAAGCCTACAAAGATGAAAATGACGATGTATTTCTGTTTCGCCCAGAACAAAATGCAAAACGCATCAATGCCTCTTCAAAAAGAATGGCAATTCCTGAGTTTCCAGAAGAGGTGTTTCTAGATGCCTTGCACACCATGATTAATATGGATAGAGATTGGATACAAAAAGGAGAAGGTAATTCTTTGTATCTGCGTCCGTTTGCGATGGCTACCGAAGTAGGTGTTTCTGCATCCCCTTCAAACGAATACAAATTCATGATATTAATGTCGCCAGTACAAGCCTATTACAAAGGCGCTGTAAAAGTATTGATTGCTCAAAAATACAGCCGCTCTGCAGATGGTGGTGTGGGTGCTGCAAAAGCTGCTGGAAATTACGGTGCGCAATTCTACCCAACAAGTCTTGCCCAAGAAAAAGGATTTCAGCAAGTGATCTGGACCGACTCTAACGAACATAAATACTTAGAAGAAGCGGGTACCATGAATGTATTTTTTAGAATTAACGACACGCTCATTACTGCTCCTACTAGTGATAGAATTCTAGATGGAATTACACGTAAAAGTATCCTAGACCTTGCCAAACACAATGGTATTAAAACAGATGTTAGAAAGCTTACCGTGGATGAGTTAGTAGCTGCTGCTAAAGATGGTTCTTTAAAAGAGGTTTTTGGAGCTGGTACCGCTGCAGTAGTGAGTTTTATAAGTCACTTTGGATATAAAGACGATGTATACGAATTACCTGAAGTAAAAGACAGCTATGCCACCGCTTTCAAAAAGCAACTTACAGACATACAAAACAACAACGCCGAAGATCCATTTGGATGGCGCGTGGAAGTGAAGCGATAAGCGATAAGTTTTGAGTTTTGAGTTTTGAGTTTTGAGTTTTGAGTTTTGAGTGAAATTTAAAAATAATCACAACACCTAAACATATAAACACTTAAACTTATAAACTTTTTCCTAAGGCTATCTTCTAACAGCGACTTGTATAACGAAGCCTTGGTGAAGGTATAAGCGGCCTCATTCACCTCTCCAAAATCTCCTTAATATTCGGTTTAAAATAATCTGGTCCCTTAAGTACCTTGCCATCCTCTCTGTAGATAGGTTTTCCATCTGCTCCTAACT
Source organism: Patiriisocius sp. 208BN25-11 (assembly GCF_058147145.1). Taxonomy (NCBI): domain Bacteria; kingdom Pseudomonadati; phylum Bacteroidota; class Flavobacteriia; order Flavobacteriales; family Flavobacteriaceae; genus Patiriisocius; species Patiriisocius sp. 208BN25-11. The sequence continues at coordinate 134,388 of NZ_JBYVJY010000005.1, read as the reverse complement.
TACTCATATTACTGCGTTGTATTTCATTAAATACTTCGACTATTTTGTCTTGCATACCATGCTCGATAATGGTACCGCATAAAATGTATAGCATGTCTCCTAAGGCATCTGCTACTTCAACTAAATCGTTATTTGTGGCTGCTTCTAGGTATTCTTCATTTTCTTCTTTCATGAGTTCAAAACGAAGTTTATTTCGCTTCTCACCGATGTTTGCGGTAGGGGTATTTTTAATTCCTAATCCAAAAGCGGTATGAAAAGCATGAACTGCGGCAATTTTTTCTTTCATAAGGTGTCATTCTATGTTTGTACTGAAATTTTCTGTTGTATTTTTGCAGCTATAAAACTACACAAATATGTTTAGTACCGGTCAATTAGGCTTCGCCATTTTTTTTGTCATTGCTTTTGTCGCTATTATTATTTACAGCTACAGAAAAGATATTGCATTACATAAAAAATACTATAAAGGCAGCTTCTGGGTACTCATAGGTTTTCTGGTGTTTGTTGGGCTGTTAGTCGCTGCAAAATACCTCTTGAAAAACTAAAACAGTACTTTCTTATTTACGAAAATTTTATTTTTACTACAAATTGTAGGATTTATATATTTCCTATAATTTCGGAATGATCAATAGATAGTCCCCTCTTCTTCCTTGTTATTTTTTGTGCACCCTACTTTTTTGATGGTTAAATATACCCACTAGTGGGTATGGTTTCAATTTTTATTAATTACAATATTTACAGAAATAAGATAGGTTTCAAAAATAGATTCAATTCATTATGTCAAAAAAATACTCTCATACCTATTTTGACGAAGATCAAAATAAATACATTGATATTGATTTTGTAACTAGTGAGGAGGATGAAATATTAACCGTTAGACCTAATTTTCACAAAAAATATTTTCAAGAAGATAATAGACTAAAAAATATAATAAAATCTAATTTCATCATTAAGCAAAAATTAGATGATTTTAGCTACATCGTAAAAAGAAAAAAAAACACCCAATTTCAAGGTAGAAAATTTAAAAGTGAACTTTGGAAACGTAAGGTTACAACTTTAAAACTAAGCAAAACATATACTTTCAAAAAAAAAACATACTTGCCTTGGAAGATATCCTTGATAGTATACTTCGAAAAAATATATAGTCACTCACAAATTAAATCTATCATTATGGAAAATGAGGATAACGGCATTGGTAGAATTATAGAAAATTGTGGGAATTATTTTTTACTAAATTATTATAATGAATCACAATTAGAAAAAGCGAAAAAATTATATAATAAAATGCCTGGTGTTAGAAGCGAAATTAATTTTTCTGAAGTTCAGCTTTTTAGCTCTAATTCAAGAATCAATATGATACAATATACTCCAGACACAATATTTACTATAGATGACAACAAATTATTTAATGATATTCAAAAAATCCATGACGAAGAATTAAAAGGGAAACAAAGCATAAAAATTGGAGTGCTAGACGATGGAGTTTATCAGCATAAATTTTTAACAAAAGCAATAAAAAATAACGGTTATGATTATGTTGAAAATTCAACAATACAAAATTTCACATCAGATGATTGGCATGGAACTATGTGTGCTGGAATAATTGGAGCACAAAAAAATGGTGACTTTGGTATGAATGGTATTGCTGCAGGATGCTCTATTGTCCCTTTCAAAATAATTAAAGATCGTACATCATGTACATTCTTTTTTATCAAAGCTCTGTATGAAGCCGCATATAGTACAAAGCAAAAAGTAGATGTTATTAGTTGTAGTCTAGAAGCAAAGTTCCCTAATTCAGAAATTTTAAGAATTCTAATAAACGAGGTTACTTCAGAGACTGAAGAAAAAAAATCAATACCAATCGTTTTTTCAGCTGGAAATATTATTGATAGAGAAACAACCGAAATGGATTTTATTAGAAACATTAAAAGGATAATTTCTGTAGCCGCTGTAGATCAAAAATTAAAACCATTAGCCAATTCTAAACACGGGAAAAATATTTCTCTATCTGCTTTTGGCTCAAAGGTTATATCCCTAGATAAACCAGGATCAGAATCATACATCACAGATCCACCACTTGATCATAACGATTTTTTGTATTTCTCTAACACTTCTGCGGCTGCTCCTCAAGTAGCGGCAACTATTGCTTTAATAATGAGCAAAAAAGGATATTTACCTTTAGATCAAATAAGAGGAATTTTGAAAGAAATAACCTTCCCAAAATTTCAAGGAATTGACAAAAAAAAGTATGGAGCTGGTATATTAAATATTAAATCAATTATTAACTATATAAATTAATTATGGCATCAGAATTTCAAGAAAATTTCAGTAGTATTAAATTAATGTCTAATACTGGTTATCAACTATTATTAACAAGTTCCTTGTATGGTACTAACTTTGCAATTTTTGGGAAGTTTTCTATTTTAGAAGATGGAAACACTGCTACAATTCAAAAATTGGATCTTAAGATATACAATTACAAAGGAATACTTGATATTGGTTTTTCAACAAAACACGCTACACAAATTACATCAAAAACAAATACTGAAGGTGAATCTTTTGTGTATGTCAAACTTTTCCTAAGAGCTGTTGTATCAGGAGATGAACAAATTAGTGAAACTCAATTTGAACCTCTTACAGCGTATCGTTTAAGTGAAATACCAGAAGAAACGATAGAGATTAGTGCTCCATATTACCTAAAAACAGAACGAGAGTTAATTCCTATTTCAGGTAATATTGACGCAAACCCAATTACCAATGGGGTTTTTGACAGTGAATTTTATTACCGAGATGGAGCAGAGTACTTTAAAAAGCAGGCACATGGCCTTCCACAGGCAGAGCAAGCTGGTATTGAAATTAAGAAAATTAATACTGACCTTTTTAATGAAACTGGTCCTGGTAGAACTTGTTATAAATCGGCTTTCCATTTGGTTTTTAACTCATGAGAATAGTAAGCTTTTTAATACTGTTATTTATATGCTGCCCAATAACCAAAGGGCAGCATGGAAATAACATTGATAATATTGTCGAAAACTTGTACTTATTAGATTTTAAACAATCTGAATCCTTACTAAATCAAGTCGAAAATTCTTCGCTAAAAAATTCCCTATCATATTTAAATACTATTATCAAAAATCGAGGTGAAGAAAAAATAAAAGATTCTATAGCATACAATAACATAAAGTGGGGTTCACCAAATAAAACAAACAACTTGATTAATGCATTAAGTAAAGCTTATTATTTAATGTATTATTCTAAAAGCGAAACATTATCATTCTTAGAATTCAATAAAATTTTAAATAGTAAAGAAATTGAAAATTCTACTACATTCAAAAAACTTGTTTTAAGTAGTATACTGGAGCTTTATTCATTACAAAAAACACCCAATAGCAAAAAACAATTTGAATATTTAAAAAAACTAAAGAATCTCTCAAACTCATGTCAAGACGAATTAATAACAAATTATTTTGAGACATCTTTCTATGGTCAATCAACTTTAAAACCTGATCATTTTGTTCCCTTATCTAAAAAATTAAATAAAAAAATCTATTCATGTACTATTTCTAAAAATTGGAAAACAAATATTTATGACGTGCTTACTGTATACTTTAGAGAAGACTTAAAGCAACAAGACAGTATTAAAAAATTCACAGATTTAATATTAAAAATGCCTGAAACTAACTTCACAAAAAGATCTAAATTTTATGCTAATCTAGAATTATCATCATTAAATGCTCAAAATAATAATGTTTCAGAAGCTATTAAACACCTTGAAATTAGTAAAAACAAATTCAACGAAAGAGATAGTTCAAGAGCAGCATATAGTTATTATAGATTTGGAGCAATGAAAGTTTTATATCCATTAGGTGATTATAAAAAAGCATACGAATATTTAGAAAAATCACTTTTTTTTGAACACCACCTAAACTTCATTGAAAATCAAGAAGACATCAACCAATTAAAAGTAGAGTTAGATACCGCCGAAAAAGAAAAACAACTCCTCATTTCTGAACAAGAAAATGAAAAACAACAATACCTACTCATTGGCCTGGGAAGTATTTTGCTATTAGGTGGATTCATTGCTGTGCTTATCAATCGCAATACCAAACGCAAACAACGCATTGCCGAACAGCAAAAAGAACTTGAAATTCAAAAAACAGAGAAACTACTCAAAGACCAAGAAATCACTTCTATTAATGCCATGATAGAAGGACAAGAAAAAGAACGACAACGCTTAGCAAGCGACTTACATGATAGCGTAGGTGCTACCCTAGCTGCTGCCAAGCTACAATTTAACCACATTGCTAGCAACCCAGAAAAGCTCGTCGAAATGCAACCACTCATAGAGAAAACCAAAATGCTTTTAGAAGAAGCCTATACTGAGGTTCGCAGTATGGCACATGTTAAGAATAGTGGTGTGTTAGCAAAAAACGGTTTACTTCCAGCCCTAAAAAAACTAATCAAAAATGTTTCGGCCACTGGAACCCTAAACATCACACTGCAAGATTTTGGTCTCGATGAACGCATAGAAAACACCCTAGAAATTTCCATATTTAGAATCATACAAGAACTCACCACCAACATTATAAAACACGCCAACGCCACACAAGCAACCATTGACATCACCAAACATGAAGACACCTTGTCTATCATTGTAGAAGACAATGGAGATGGTTTTACCCCTTCAGGAAATTTAAATAAAGAAGGCATGGGCTTAGGCAGTATAGAACGAAGAATAGAACATCAAGATGGTAGTATGGAAATAGACACCACGCTTGGAAAAGGAACCACCATTTTAATAGACATACCCATATGATACGTATTGCCATAGCCGAAGATCATCAATCACTAGTAGATGGTATAGATTTACTACTGAAATATGAAACCGACATTACCATTGTAGGTACCGCAAACAATGGAGAAGACCTCATCGAAATTGTTCGAAAGAAAAAACCGAAGGTGGTCATCACAGACATTAAAATGCCGAAAATTGATGGTATCTCTGCCACCAAAATCATTAAAAAAGAGTTTCCAGAAATAAACATCATTGGCTTTAGCATGTTTGATCAAGAAGAAGCGGTTCGCCAAATGATAGATGCAGGAGCTACTGGGTATTTATTAAAAAATTCTCCCTTAGAAGATTTATTGGCCGCCATAAAAAGTGTTGCCCTTGGAGGTACTTTTTTCGACAAAGAAATCGATCCAAGGTATCTGGATGATTCTTACAAAAAAAATCAAAAAAAATCGCTCTTATCTGCCAGTGAAAAAGACATCCTAAAATTAATTGGACAAGGAAAATCTAGCAATGAAATTGCAGCCATAAGGTTTACTTCTGTTTCTACTGTAGAAAAACATCGAAAAAACATGGCTCGCAAACTAGGGCTTCAGGGAAAAGGTGAATTATTACGCTATTCTTTAGAGAAAAAGTATGATTTTGAGTGAAAATACCCATTAGTGGGTATTTCAATACCGTACCTATCTGCCTACATTTGGGATATGAGTCCCTACAAAAAAATTACATCCCAAGTTACAGAGGCATATCTAGAAGACAGGCTCCTAAATGCTGAAGAAACCATGGAGGTATTAGTCTCATTAAAAAAAATATCTCAAAATAAACTCTTATTAGAAAAAATTGTAGGATACATACAATCGCTTAAAAACCAAGAAAATATCTACAAGTTCTTGTCAAAGAGAGAGCTACAAGTCTTCAAGTTAATTGGTTGTAATTTTACTTCTTCAGAAATTTCAATAAAACTATCTATTAGTAAAAATACGGTAGCTACTCACAGAAAAAATATCATTAAAAAATTACACCTAAAAGGGACACGTCAATTAAAAGGTGCGGCAAATATTTATATTGAGAAAGAGCTTCGCAAGAATTAAAAATAACCAGTAGTGGTTATTTTTAATTCCTACAAATTATCTTAAATTTGAAGAAATCTAAATATTTATTATTATGACTAAACTAAAGAAGACTGATTTTGAGGTATCAAATGTCTCAAAATCCAGCACTTTCAAAAAAGTAGTATTCACATCTCTTATTGCTACATCGCTAACAATGGGATCTTGTGTATCTGACCCTGCAAGTTGTACGGATGCAAATTCATTCGACGCTGTAGGAAACGGATCAGCATGTGTTGATTCTGACTAGAAATTACTACTAAAAAGTACACCCGCTTTAAAATGAATTTACAAGAAATTTTATTTCCAATTACTCTGGAAACTTTCTTTGCAGAATATTATGAGAAAAAACATCTCGTTATTCGCAAAAAAAACAAAGCAGCTTTTAGCAACGTATTAACGGTTCATGATCTTGACAAGATGTTTTATACTGTGTCTAATCACCATCCTCAATTTAGGCTGGTAGATCACTCACTAGACGCTGTTCCAGATCCAAAAACCTATACGGTAAAAAACAGCGATCTTATTGATCCACTAAAATTTGTAAAATCATTTGAAGCGGGCTGCACTTTAGTGATGTCAAACCTCGAACACAAAATTGAGGGTTGTAGAGCACTTACCAATGAGTTTGAATCTTTTTTCAAACACAGAACACAAACCAACATCTATCTTACACCAAAAAATGCGCAAGGTTTTGCAACACATTATGATTCTCATGATGTATTCATCCTACAATTTGAAGGATCTAAAAACTGGCGTATTTATAATAATGCTATGCCACTTGCAGACAAATCTACTGCTTTTGTAAAAGAAGGTTTTGAACCTGGACCCATCGAAGATGAGTTCACATTAGAGCAAGGAGATGTTTTGTACATTCCAAGAGGGATTGTACATGACGCTTATTGCACACATGAAAATAGTGGTCACATAACTACTGGTTTGCTAGGAAAAACTTGGGCCGAACATCTTGGCGAAATGTTATTAGAAAAGTCTAAAGATTATCTAGTATTACGTCGTTTTACGAAACTACATGAATTTGAAGGGCTTGATTATAGCCAAGAAAAAACCGAAATGATTTCGGTCTTAAAAGACATTATAAACGACCTTGAAACCAATGAAGAAGTTTTAGACGACTTCTATTCTAGACAAAAATCTATCTCTAAAGGACACCTGCTCCAGATGCTAGACATTAATGCTATCACTGGAACATCAAAAATACGTATACGAGAAAAGCACAAAATTAGAATCTCTCAAAATGACACGCAGTTTGCCATTAAATTTTACGATTTAAAATTAGCCATGCCACTTGCTGCAGCTTCTTTTTTAGAAGCATTGTTTACAAGCAATGAATTACAAACAGTAAAAGACATTCCTTGTACTATCGACGAAGAAAGTAGAGTCCTTATGGCACACGAATTAGCAAAAATTGGTTTATTGGATGTTTCCTAACAATAACTAACATTTCAGAAAAGCTTAAAAAATACCCACAAATGGGTATTTTTTTTGTTAAAAGTGTACCCTAGTTTTACACTATAAAAACAAACAACATGATAATGAAAAAAATTACTTTAGTATTCGCATTACTTTTATTAGTAATAACAACAAGTTGCAGCACCGATGATGACAAAGGTGGAAATGTAGTTCCACCGCCGTCTAACATTGAAAATAGAATTGTCTTCTGGTCAGATTTTCCTGGAGAACCAATAAATGTTTTTGTAGAAGGGCAAGCAATTGGTACTATTACAACAATAGGTTCTGCACCACCTGCGTGTGGATCATCAGGAAATGTAACAAGAACTTACAACCCAGGTACCTACTCATACACTGCAAGAGAAAATGGAGGTGACAATCCTATAAATTGGAGTGGTACTTTTACCATTGAATCTAATGTAAGTTGCTTGAGGTTTTTATTAAGAAAATAGAACAATGTGATCCAATAAAAAAGCCCTAGTTAAAAAACTAGGGCTTTTTACTTTGTTATATTTCAATATTAATTCTTCACCGGAAGGTTGCTGTAATTTTTAGCATAATCCAACATTTGAGACTCAAAACTCTCGGGTTGTACAATTTCAAAACCTGTAATAGTACCAGCATCATCTGTAGTTGGAGTAATTACTGGGTTTACAAAACCACTGTAAGGCGCAGATGTAAACTGCTTGTTACGCTCCAATACTTCTGCATGAATTTCTTGATCTACTTTTACACCATATCCTTCTACCAAGGCTTCAACTGCTGCATAATCACCTTCACTTTTAATACGCTGTGTTTCTCTCAATAACTGTCCAAAAAGATCGTGCAATTTTTCATAATCGTTTATTTCGAAATAGGTTTTACCATCTCTTTTCACTTTTGAAATCACATTATCCTTCATGCCTTTTTCAAAAGCCCAAGCAGATACCCATTGTCTGTTTACCATATGCGCTTCTTCCACATCATCTCCTAATTTTAATCTAATTAATTGTGTCATTAGACCATTTCTAATGTATCCATCAAAGGCAGCTTTTCCTACTTTGGTCCAATCTTCTACCAAACCTAGTTCTTGTAACTTTGGAGAATACAGGTAGTACAACCCAACTAAATCTGCACGCCCTTCTTCTAGGGTTGAAGCATATTTTTTAAGGGTTTCTTTGGTTTCTCCAACACCAGGGTTTAATTGTCCAGAAGCATGTCCAATTACCTCGTGCAATGCCGTGTGTAACTTATCTGCTAACTGACCGTATTCCTTTTCTAAGGCATACTCTTCATCGTCATGTACAAATTCTTTTAAACGACCAGATCCACCTGCGTTGTTATAAGCACCAATAATATTTCCTAAAGAAACAGACTTAGACCCTACAGCGGCACGAATCCAGTTTGCATTGGGTAAGTTTACCCCAATTGGTGTACTTGGTGAAGCATCTCCAGCTTCTCCAGCAACGTTTACTACTTTGTAAGTCACACCTACTACACTGTCTTTTTTGTGTTCTTCCATTAATGGAGAGTTATCTTCAAACCATTGTGCATTATCAGACAACACAGACATCTTCTTTGACATGTCAAAATCTTTAATCTGTACAATAGTCTCGTAAGAACCTCGATACCCAGCTGGATCATTGTATACTTCAATAAAGCTGTTGATGTAATCTATATTACCATCGGTTGCAGCCGTCCAAGCAACGTTATAATCGTCCCAAGTTTGTAAATCTCCAGTTTGGTAGTACTTAATTAAAAGTCCTAAAGCATCTCCTTGCGCTTTGTTTTCGGCAACGCCTTGTGCTTTTTCTAACCAGCTTACAATTTTATCAATAGCCGCTCCGTATAGTCCACCAGACTTATACACGCGCTCTATTAAAACACCATCTTCTTTTACTAATTGAGAGTTCAATCCATACGATAAAGGTTTCTTAGGGTCTGGAGACTTCTTTGCTTTGTAAAAGGTCTCTACATCTTGAGTAGTAACATCTGGTCCGTAAAAGTTTACAGCAGATTTTAAGACATTGTCTATACCATTTGCAAGGTTAACTTTCTTATTATCTTTATCATTAAACAGTACATCAAACGCTTCACCTTCTAGTGTTGCACCTGTATCTGTTAACAATGTTTTTAAATAATCTGCAGAGAATTCAGGCTTCATTTTGTCATTCGAATAATGATGGTGAATCCCGTTGGCAAACCAAACACGATTCATGTAGGTTTCAAAATGCTTCCAATCTGCAGTACTTTTATCTCCTTTGTATCCTGTGTAAATCGTTTCGAAGGCTTTACGAATTGCCAAATTATGACGGTAGTTTTGATCCCACATAATGTCACGCCCTTCAAGACCTGCTTGTGTTAGGTAGTACACCAACTTTTGTTCTTTTAAACTTAAGTTTTCCCAACTTGGAATTTGATATCGTAAGATTTTAATGTCTTCGAATTGGGTGACATTATAATCAAATTTTTCTGAGATTGTAGTAGCTGCTGTGTCGTCTTTTTTAGTTTCATCACAAGAAAAGAAAAGCAATGAAGCAAAAGCCGCCACCAATAAAGTATGTTTCATGGTTTTAGGTTTTATTTTCACAAATATATTAAAATAATCACAGCGCATTATAGATTCTTAGTGCTGTTATAAAGAAGTACTTCGGAAATATGAACGGGTCAAATGCATTAGAAAATCAACCCGTAGTGCTTTCTAAAATTTGAACCTTTAAAATAGTGGCCAGCCAATAAAATTTCCGAAGAATAAGAAAAGATGAATTTTCAACCCACACCTACGCTAATGGAGTCTAGAAGGCATAAAAAAAATGCATATATTTACGATATAAACAACCCAATTATGAAAATTTTAAAATATATATTCTTCTTGTTACTTATTGTAATCATAGGAGGTGCCATTTATTTTGGCACAAAAGACGGAAGCTACGACTTTGCCGAGGAGCGCGTAATAGACGCACCTGCAGCTTTATTATATAGCAATGTAAATGACTATAAAAACTGGCCTACTTGGAGTCCGTGGCTCGAAAAAGACCCTAATACTGTGCTTACCTACGGCGACAAAACTTCTGGCGAAGGGGCTAATTATACCTGGGAAAGTGACAACATGGAAGTAGGAACCGGATCCATGGCAACTGTTGCGGTAACTCCTAATAAAAGAATAGAACAACAAATTACATTTGCATCCCCTATTGGAGATTCTAAGAGCGATGTTTGGTGGAGTTTTGAACCTACAAATACGCCTGGACAAACCAAAGTGTCTTGGGGAATGAAAGGCGAGCAATCTTTATTAGAAAAAGTATTTATGTCGTTTATGGAAGACGACATGGAGACCATGGTGAGAAGAGACTACCAAAAAGGACTTACCAAACTTGAGAAAACAGTGCAAGCAGAAATGCAAAAATACACCATCGATATAGACAATACAGTGGCAGAATATGGAGGTGGTTATTATATGTATGCTACCACTTCCTGCAAAATGCAAGATATAGGACTCAAAATGGCAGACCTCATGGGACAAGTAGTTGGATACATGCAAGCCAACAAAATTAACATGGCAGGCTATCCTTTTAGCATCTACAACCAAGTAGATGAAGCAACAGGAAGTGTGATATTCTCTGCAGCTATTCCTGTAAAAGAAAAAGTAATTACTCCTAGTGGTAGCTCAGTAAACGCGGGTTATATGAAACCTGTAAGTGCTGTAAAAACAATTTTAAAAGGAAACTATACCAATTTACCACAAGCCTATGCAAAAGCAAATGAGCATGTGGCAAAAAGTGGATATACACCACATCCTACTGCAAAAATGTTTGAGGTATATCCAACAGATCCAGAGTTAGTGCCTAATCCAGCCGATTGGATTACAGAGATATATGTACCCATTGTAAGCCCATCTTTATAAATGAAAAACGTCTTATTAGTTTTCTTGGGTGGCGGACTAGGAAGTAGTTTGCGATATCTCATAAGCAAATATCTCAATGCACTCGAAAATGTAATTCCATTTGGAACCTTTGCAGTGAACATAGTAGGTTCTTTACTCATAGGAATTGTAATGGGACTTGCCTTAAAAAATGAAACAGGGACTAATACGATGATTTTATTGGTAGCAACTGGCTTTTGTGGAGGCTTTACCACCTTCTCTGCCTTTGCTATGGAGAACTATCAAATTTTAAAATCTGGCGACATTACTCATTTTATCATCTACGGTTTAGGTAGCTTGTTACTGGGTGTATTGGCTGTTTTTATTGGATTATGGCTCTCTAAAACCATGTTCTAGTAAAGAATCTATCAATAATAATACTATGCAAAAAAATATAAAAACCCTCATCCCTGCTTTTGATATCAACATGGGTGGTATCATTTTAAAACAAGCCTTGCCTACTCAAAAAGTACCGCAGGTAGACCCTTTTTTGCTATTACATCATGGAGATTTTAAATTTACCAATCGTTCTAAGGCGATTCAGCAAGGTATTGGTCCGCACCCGCACAGAGGTTTTACTCCGGTTACCTTTGTCATTGATGGCGAGGTACACCATAGAGATAGTAGAGGGAATAACCAAATAGCCAAAAAAGGGGAAGTACAATGGATGCATGCAGGCGCTGGAATTGTACATAGCGAAAGACCTTCACAAGCCTTAACCGAACGAAAAGGAAGCCACGAGATCATACAACTATGGATTAACAGTCCGGCAGCTTCAAAAATGGACATTCCAAGTTATCAATATGTGCCCGAAGACCGTATTCCAATCTATACCTCTGAAGATGGAGCTGTTAACACCAAAGTTATTACTGGACAACAAAAAGACATTCAAGGCCCTTTTACCTCAGTTTCTGAAGTGTTAGTATTGTGGGCTTCAACTCAAGATAAAGGAACAGAAACCTACACCATTCCAGAAGGGTATAACTGTATGCTTTATCTTATCTACGGAAATATTAGCATTTCAGGATACGGTCTTGTGGCAGAAAAAAGTCTGGCCATCTTTGAGAATGCTGGAAATACCATTACTATCACCGCAAGTAATGATGCCTCTTTTTTAATCTTAGCAGGGCCACCTATTAATGAAAAAATGGTACAACAAGGTCCGTTTGTCATGAATTCTGAAACCGAACTATTAGAAGCCATGCGTGATTACCAAATGGGTAAAATGGGTGTGCTTATTGAGGAATGATTGGTGACGGATGACGGATGACGGATGACGGATGAAATTAATTTGAAAATGTGTCAATTTGAAAATGAATTACCAGAAAAAACGCTTTGCTCCCTTTATTCCCGAAGCATCGGGAGGGTAAACAAAGCTGAATGATCTATTTAAACCTGATGAGGGCACTGCATACTGCATTTATTCTAATCACCACTCACAAATCACTAGTCACCAAACTAATGATTTTCCCCAAAGTCTTTTACCCCAGCTTCGATACGTACGAGCACATCATTTTCTTTAGGAGGAATTGGACAAGAATAGTTGCTGTTATAGGCGCAATAGGGATTATACGCTTTGTTAAAATCCAACACCATAGTATACCCTTCTGGGATTCTTACATCTAAAAAACGTCCGCCACCATAACTTCCATCACCACTTGTTAGGTCAGTAAAGGGTAAAAACAAATAATCTACATACTCTGGATCTTCTGAAATTGGAACACTTTGATACAAGCTGAGTTGTAATTGTTTCCCGTCTAGTTCAAAATGTGCTTCGCCATATTTTACATATTCAGGTAGGCGGTCTGTTGTTGTTGGCATTAAGAAAGGCGTCTCATTAGGTGTACGCTTAAATGTAGCTGTCACCCTAAATTTTAAGTCTATTGGATAAAAGTCAAGCTCCTTAAATTCTTTTAAATCTTCTGGAGTAAGTATAGAGGTTTCTGGATTAGCGAAGTTCTTATTTTCTTCTTGTTGATAAGCAACCGCCTCTAAAAATTCTGGAGATTCACGCTGTGCAAAAATAAAGGTGCTTAACAATAAGAATAGGTAGGGAGTGTATTTCATTTTTTAGTATTTCAGTAAATATATAAAATAGAATAGAGACCTAATTAAAAAAAAATAATTAGGTTTGAACTGTAAATCAAGACAATGATTATTAATACAACATATAGATGCCAACAAAATGTGTGGATTTCGGTACCGAGATCTAGGGGCGCTATGTATTGACTATTATAACCATATAAGATAATTCAATCGTAAAACGTCCTAGTTAACACTAGGACGTTTTATTTTTATATACCAATCATGAAAAAAATTTACAACAATTATATCGCAAACTTTGAAGGGCTTTCTAAAGAAATTTGGCTGCTCTCTTTAGTGACATTCATCAACAGACTTGGTGCCATGGTGATTCCATTTTTGTCACTATACTTTGTAAATGACAAATGCTTCTCGTTACCTCAAGTGGGAATCTTAATGACTTTTTATGGTGTAGGCTCTTTAGCGGGAACTATGGTGGGCGGTAGATTAACAGACAGTATTGGATTTTACAAAGTAATTATAGGCAGTCTTTTTTTAGGCGGCATTGGTTTTATATGCATCCAATTTTTAGAGACTTTCTATGGTCTCTGCGCAGGAATTTTTACACTTATTTTTGTTGCAGATGCCTATCGACCTGCTATATATGTAGCAAGTGATGCTTATAGCAAACCAGAAAATACTACTAGAAGTATAGCGCTCATAAGACTTGCTATAAACTTAGGGTTCTCTATTGGACCACTCGTAGGGGGGATCATTATTGCCCATGTAAATTACGGTGCACTCTTCTGGATCGATGGGCTAAGCTGTATTTTTGCTGCTCTTGGGTTATTTATCTGGCTAAAACCAAAACAAGTAGCTAAGAAAAAAATACAAACCAAAGAACCAAAAGAAGGAGTATCTCCCTACAGAAATGCAAATTACATGCTGTTTTTCGCCATCATGGTGCTTAGTAGTATTGCCTTTGTACAATATTTTAGTGTGATGCCGCTCTATTGGGAGCAAGAACATTTCCTTAGTACAGATCTTATAGGATGGCTCATGTTTGTAAATGGCGCTATCATTGTTGTCTTTGAAATGCCTCTCGTAAGTTGGTTAGAAAAAATTCAAATCAATAAAGTGATGGCTACCCTTTGGGGTGGTGTGTTCTTGAGTATTAGTTTTTTTATTGTAAATCTTACAAGTTGGACTGGTGTGCTTATTATAGGAATGATATTAATGACGCTTGGAGAAATGATAGCATCTCCTTTTTCTAGTGCCCTTGCGCTAGAAATGGCTCCCAAAGGACGTAAAGGAAGTTATATGGGATTATTAAGTATGAGCTTTTCTATTTCTCATATTATAGGGCACAGCAGTGGGATGAATCTGGCAGATCAGTTTGGTTTTGAAACTACCTGGTATGTGATGACGGTATTGCTATTATTTGTTACTGCATTGACCTATCTTCTTTATGTATCATTGAAAAAAAAAGTACATTTACGATACCTTAAATAATACCTTCGGAAATATGAGATCCCTTTTATATGTTGCTTTTTGTATGCTGCTTATGGCGTGCCAAAACAAGGAAACGCAAACACCTGAAACAACTACCAAGAAACAGGAAGCACTTGAGGAGAAAATATTTCCGAAGTTAGAAGCCAATAGATACAATGTAGCCTTCTTAATTATGGAAGGCACGTTTAATACAGAGCTCACGGCACCTTTTGATATTTTTCAGCACACCATTTTTAGAGAAAACATCAAAGCTATGAATGTGTTTACCGTGGCAAATACTGACGACCCAATCACCACTTTTGAGGGCATGCGCATTATGCCAGATTACAACTATATAAAGGACGCGCTTCCTAAAATAGACATTCTAGTAGTGCCCAGTGCCGAGCATCATTTAGATACCGATTTGGAGGATACCGCCATGATAGATTTTGTGAAAAAAGTTGACAAAGAAGCGATCTATGTTACCTCACACTGTGATGGTGCTTTTATTTTAGCCAAAGCAGGTTTATTAGATGAAAGTGTTTCGACTACCTTCCCTAGTGATATAGATGCCATGCGTGAGATGTTTCCGAAACTAGATATTAGAAAAGATGTATTGTTTGTACATGACAAGAAATATATCACCTCTGCTGGAGGAGCCAAAAGTTTTGAAGCTGCTTTGTATTTGTGCGAGTATTTGTATGGAAAAGAAATCGCCCAATCCCTAGCAGGTGGCCTTGTAATAGATTGGAATCTTGATACGGTGCCGCATCTCATTGTATCAAATACTGGTGATTAGTGATTGGTGAAGGGTGAAGGGTGAACAGAACACGTTGAATACTAAACACTAACTAAGGGGTTTTATAGCATTATGTGCTACCACATGAGACAACACAATTTGTGTTTTGGTCTCCCCGTACACAATGAGCTGATCAATAAATTCTTCTAAGTGTTTTTGATTTTTTAAAACAACCTCCATTACAATATTTTCATTCCCGGTAATACGGTAACAATTTAAAACCTCATCATAGGTTTTCACTTTTGCCAAAAAGGGTTTTAACTTTCCCATAAAAGCACGCAAAGTAATAATAGCTTTTAATTGATATTGTGCCGCGAAGGGAGAAACAATAGTCTTGTAACCGTGTATTAATCCTGCATCTTCCATTTTCTTGATGCGCTCATTTACGGCAGGAGAACTTATCCCTACGGCTCTTCCAATGGCGGCATTAGAAATCCTAGCATCTTTTTGCAACAAATCTAAAATTTTCCAATTTAACGCATCCATATATTTTTTAAAGTATTAAAGAAAATTTAATTAAAATATAAAGCAAATATACGTTTTTACATTAAAATCGATATTCGTTTGCCGTTTTCTCTTAGTATTTTTGAATTGCTTGAAAAGAAAAACATGCTAACACAATGAAATCTATCGTTTTAGATCCATTTCCCAGATCGCCTATTTACAACAAGGCCATAGAAATCTTCACCCTATCTAGAAGTATTGCATCTTATGTAATAGATGATATTACCATTAGAGACCCTCATGATTTTGAAGATCCTTCGTTATATGTGACGGGTGATATTATGCAACAATCGGTTTCTCTTGCTCCTGAAATTTTAAAAGCCGAGCAGCAAACCTTCCAAGAAGACAAGTATAAGTATGTAGCGAGTGTAGATAGACTTGCCAATTTATTATCTCGAAATTGCGAGCGTCTAGAAAGCATACAAAGCAACGGGAAGGACTTTTTACCGATTCTAAGAAAAGAGCTTAAGAAGTTTAGAAAACTCCAACACAGTTGGATGTTGACGCTTTAGACTATGCTTATGTAAACACACCTATATTTTTAAATCATCAGAGAAGTGTCCTCCATGTTTTCCTTTGGAAAATTTTGTGGTATTAAACTCTTTAGATCCCCCTTTTGGAATGGTTAAGCTTATCCATTTTTGATCTTGAATCATACGTCCTATATATACTATCTGACCAATATGATACACATAATGCGCAAACTGTCTATTAATGGCTTGGACAATTGAATGCGATTGGTTTCTAATAAATACTTCGGTATGTATGGTATCTTTGTTAACCGAATCTAATGCCTCAAACAAGCATGCCCAGCCTTCATTCCATTTTTCTAGGAGTTCTTTTTTAGTAGTGATAACTGCTTCAAATTCTCGATCTCTATTTCTCCATTCTTTTTCACCATCTTCGGTTAAAAAGTTAGTCCATCGAGATAGCATATTTCCCCACAAATGATTTACAATAATCGCAATTGAATTGGAAGCTTCATTGTGTTGCCAAAAAAGTGCTTCTTCATCAAGCTGTTTAAATGTTTTCTCTCCAACAGATTTGTAATAAACAAACTGTTTCTTGATACTTTCAAGATACATTTCTTCCATAAGTGTATTTTCTTTAAAATTTTTAATCCTCTACTATTTCCGAAGTACTACACTACTCTATTTTTAATCAGTTGCATGTAATACTGTAGTTCTTGTTTTACTTTTTTACGCAATAAAAAGAGCCCTATCATGTTTGGAACCATCATGGCAAAAATCATGGCATCACTAAACAAGGTTACCGAGCCTAATGTTATGGCTGCCCCTAACACAGTGAACATACAAAAAATCAATTTATAGGTATACTCATGTTTTTTACCTCTCCCAAACAAATAACTCCAAGCTTGGTAGCCATAATAAGACCATGAAATCATCGATGAAAAGGCAAATAATATCACTGCAACCGATAACAAATACGGAAACCAAGACACGCCACTCTCTAGCGCAGCTGCCGTAAGTAAGACCCCTTCTTCATCATTTAAAATAGTCCCTGGCACTATTTGTCCAGTAATAATAAGCACTAATGCTGTCATGGTACACACCACCACTGTATCAATAAAAGGTTCCAATAATGCGACCAATCCCTCACTTGCTGGGTATTTAGTCTTTACCGCACTATGAGCAATAGAAGAACTACCAATACCGGCTTCGTTACTAAAAGCTGCTCTTTTAAACCCTTGAATAAGCACTCCTATAAATCCGCCCGTAACACCCTGCGGACTAAATGCTCCATCCCAAATGGCTTTGAATGCATTGGGAATTTCTGAAAAATTTAATCCCAAAATGGTGAGTACTGCCAACAAGTAAATAAGGACCATAAAAGGTACTACTTTATCGGTTACATTGGCAATTTTTTTTATGCCTCCAATAATAACAATACCCACTAATACTGCCATCACAAGACCAAAAATCCATCCTTGACCAAATATAAAGCTCTGTTCTGCCCCTGTAACATATTCAAACAACTTAAAGGCTTGATTTACTTGAAACATATTTCCCCCTCCAAAAGATCCACCTACGCACATAATAGCGAAAAGAACGGCAAGTACCTTCCCTAATTTTGGAATCCCCAACTCGTGTAAGCCTTTCTTTATGTAATACATAGGACCTCCATACACCACACCCTCCTCATTGACTTCACGATATTTCACTCCTAAGGTACACTCCACAAATTTAGACGCCATGCCTAAAAAACCAATCAATATCATCCAGAACGTGGCACCAGCTCCTCCAATAGATAAGGCAATGGCTACACCGGCAATGTTCCCTAATCCTACCGTGGCAGAAACAGCTGCAGTTAATGCTTGAAAATGACTTACCTCTCCTTCTCCCTCTACTCGTATAGTATCAGGATTGTCCTGATCTACAGTTGATACAGAAGAAGAAACTGCCACATGGCCATCATCTTCTAGGGCATCATAGTTGCCTCGCACCACTTTAATAGCAGTTAAAAACCCTCGTACGTTGATTCCTTTAAAGTATATGGTAAAATACCCTGCCCCAAAGATGAGCACTAACAATACCCACGGAACTCCAATAGTATCTGTTATGGGTATTTCGGCAAAAACAGCATCTGTAAACCAACTAGTGGCATTACTAAATTGTTCATTAATTTTTTCATCAAGAGTACTTTCTTGTAGTAGCGAGATCATGGTGTCGTTTTTTTGGCAAGTTGTTCCAAAAGTGGGTACGACAAAAGGTTAAGCACTATTCAAAATTTAAGGTGCTATAGTTAACCATATACTTAAAGAGGTTTAGATAGAGAAGCGTATTGTAATAAATCGTTTTGTTTTGCAAAGGCTATTAATTGTTCCTTACCCCCTGCTCCGCTGATGCTAAGGAGTTTTTTTATTTGATGAATATGCGTTTGCAAACCATCTAAACTTATATTCATTTCTTTAGCCAATTCGGGATAGGATTTTTTACTTCCAAAATACGCCAAGTTTGCCAAGACTTCTTTTTGACGATCTGACAATTCAACTTTAGAGGCATTTACGAGGACATTCAACTCGGTTTTGAGACTTTTAATGCTATCTAGATGACTCTCATTTGCCAAAGTTAATTGTGCTAATTCTTGTTTGAGTTGTACATTCTCAGAAGAGAGTGTTTGCGCCAAGGTTTGTTGCTGTTCCTTCTCAGACAAAAATTTCCAACTATACAATAAGATGGAGAATAATAAAATAAATAAAAACTTAAAAGAAATGGCTGTAATGCTTCCCACCAAAGACCAAAAGCTTTGATCTATAAATTGCACCACTTGATCTTGTGGGATAATGCGATGCGACACCGCAATGACAATTAAGACAAATAATGAAAAAGTTGGCAAATACATAAACCTCATCTGTCGCCCAGAAAATGCATTGTTTAGTTCAAACAGCAATGAAATAGCCACAAAAATAGAAATTGGAATATCGATAAGCCAAGTGAAATTAGAACTCAAATCTGTGTTGGTGAAGGATGTTGCTATAAATACAAAAACAATCATTCCTAGTACACCGCCATACAACATGATAAACTCTTTTGTAGAAAACCGTTCTACCAAGCGCACCCCAAGTCCTCTAGTACTTTCATGTTCTATCGAAGGCAAAGACAGTAAAATAAACAGAGAATTTGCCAGCGAAATAAACACTCCCCAATAGACCGTAATTTTATGCGTACTTCCAAAGATTTCTGTACCTATTAAATTTCCAACAGCACCAATGCCCCAGGCAAAAATTGCCAAACCAAACCATTTAATTCCTTGTGCAGAAGCGGCACCTATTCCTTTTGCCCGCTCTTTTATAAAAATGCGTTGTATTACAACAGCACTAATGAGGCAAACAATGGCGGTGACAGTATATTCTATAGTTGCAAGCAAAGAAGTGTTTTTTGTTAAAGATATTATTTTCTTCGGAAATTTTAGAATCTATTATCCAGGATTAGTTTTTGACTTTTAAGTATGCGTAACTTTTTTATATCTGGATGCTTTGGATGTATTAAAATATTATATTCTAAAGGTAAAACAGCCGAAGGAACGCGTAATCCTAGACTTTTATAAGATTGTAACCAATTAGAGCCATAATCTTGGGTACTAGCATTTTGAGGATTATCTCTCCAATGTGTTGTAACCTTTTTTGGAGATTTTAAGGTAGTAATCAAAGCATCTGGCACCTCAACTTCCATATAGTAAAATGAATCATCCACAAATTGATACTCCATATGCACCAACATCTCTAGGGTTGCGAGTGATAAACTTTCAGAAAAATAAACCATCGCATCCCCTCTTCGGTTCCAACGCCCTCCATATAGTCGAGCGCCTTCACCACTGAGGTCTTTACGATATTTTTGTTTCGAAATTCTATAGATTTTCAAAATATAGCGCTATGAGTGAACACCATGTTCTATTCTACCAAGTATGTCTTTAATAAGCCGAGTTCCAAAACTAGTATCGAGAAAATCTAGCGGTTTTTTGTATTGAAGACTGCGTATATCTTTATGCAACCAAGCCACAAAAGTTTCTATAGTACCCATTACCTCGATACCTCTAGAAATTACCTGTGCAATTTCTAAAATCTGCTCTGTACTATATACATTGAGCAACTCATGACTTTCTTTGCGTTGTATGGTACGGTGCGATACATGAATAAGATTACTCATTTTCTCCATAGAAATACCAAGAATGGTACTTACCGTAACCACTACAGATTTGGGAAGCCCTTTACGGGTAATTTCAATTAAGTCTATATCACTATTTACAGTTTGACCTACTTGAACACTACCTCCTAAAACACTTACTATACGGTCATACTTATTTTGCATGCTATAGAAAGCTTGAGGCTCTTTAACCAAATTAATAACTTTTACTTCTTTTTTTTGAGCACACATAATCACGACATTTGACGCGAATATACTAATTTTTGTCGTGTTTTTGTATTTTTAACTCAACTATTTTTACTACTACACTACAAATAAGAGAAGATATTTACGGTCTCAAAGGGAAAGATTCACACACTTTTTCTGCGAAAAAGAGTACAGCAAAAAATCAAAAAGATCCCGAAGCATCCCGATAACTATCGGGACGGGATAAGCGATTCACACACTTTTTCTGCGAAAAAGTGGTTCTCTGCTTACATATTTCTTCTATACTGTCCGCCTACTTCGAACAACTTGGCGGTTATTTGTCCGAGAGAACATACTTTGGTTGCTTCCATGAGCTGCTCGAACATATTTTCGTTGCTAATGGCAGCATGCTGTACTTTCTTGATACTCTCTTGTGCTTTGTCTCCAAAGGCTTTGTGTAAGTTGTTAAGCGTTTCTATCTGGTACAACTTCTCTTCTTCGGTAGCTCGTATTACCTCGGCGGGTTGTACTGTTGGAGATCCTTTACTACTTAAAAAGGTGTTTACCCCAATGATAGGAAATTCTCCAGTATGCTTTAAAGTTTCATAGTACAAGCTCTCTTCTTGAATTTTACTACGTTGGTACATGGTTTCCATAGCTCCCAATACGCCACCTCTTTCGGTAATTCTATCAAACTCTAACAATACTGCTTCTTCTACTAAATCAGTAAGCTCTTCGATGATGAACGATCCTTGAATTGGATTTTCATTCTTAGCAAGCCCTAGCTCCTTATTAATAATAAGTTGGATTGCCATGGCTCTACGCACACTTTCTTCGGTTGGCGTTGTAATGGCCTCATCGTAGGCATTGGTATGCAACGAATTACAGTTATCATAAATAGCATACAATGCTTGTAATGTAGTACGAATGTCATTAAAATCAATTTCTTGGGCATGTAAAGAACGCCCAGACGTTTGGATGTGATATTTCAGCATTTGTGCTCTTGCATTGGCACCGTATTTATGCTTTAATGCTTTACTCCAAATCTTACGTGCCACACGACCAATAACCGAATATTCTGGATCAATACCATTACTAAAGAAGAACGATAGGTTAGGGCCAAATTTATTGATATCCATCCCACGGCTTAAATAATACTCAACGTACGTAAATCCGTTTGATAAGGTAAAAGCCAACTGTGTAATAGGATTGGCTCCTGCTTCTGCTATATGGTATCCACTAATAGAAACAGAATAGAAATTACGCACTTGCTTTTCAATAAAGTATTCTTGTACATCTCCCATCAATCGCAATGCGAATTCTGTAGAGAAAATACAAGTGTTTTGCGCCTGATCTTCTTTTAAAATATCTGCCTGTACCGTACCACGAACTTGCATCATGGTATCTGCTTTAATTTGATAATATACCTCTTTAGGTAATACCAAATCTCCAGTAACACCTAATAATAATAGTCCCAATCCATCATTACCTTCTGGTAAATCTCCTTGGTATTTGGGTCTGTCTACACCACGTTCTTTATAAATCGCTTCTATCTTAGCTTCTATTTCTTTTTCTAGACCATTTTCTTTAATATACTTCTCACAGTTTTGATCTATGGCTGCATTCATAAAGAACCCTAACAGCATAGGTGCTGGCCCATTAATTGTCATACTCACCGATGTCATTGGATGACTCAAATCAAATCCACTGTATAATTTTTTAGCATCATCTAGGCAACAAATAGAAACTCCTGCATTACCAATTTTTCCATAAATATCTGGACGGTGATCTGGATCATTACCGTATAAGGTTACACTATCAAAAGCTGTAGACAAACGCTTTGCTGGCATCCCAAGACTTACATAGTGGAAACGGCGATTGGTTCTCTCTGGTCCACCCTCTCCAGCAAACATTCTAGTTGGGTCTTCACCTGTTCTTTTAAATGGATACAGTCCTGAAGTGTATGGAAACTCCCCAGGCACATTTTCTTGTAAGGTCCAACGCAATATATCTCCCCAAGCTTGATACTTAGGTAACGCTACTTTTGGTATTTGTGTATGCGATAAACTCTCTGTATGGGTATCTATTTTAATCTCCTTGTCACGCACTTTAAAAGTGTACACAGGATTTTTGTACTTGTTTACTTTAGCATCCCAACCAAGAATTACTTCCCAGTTATAAGGATCTAGATTTAGTTTAACCCTATCAAATTCTGCTAAGAGTAATTTTAGCAGGTCTTTGTTTTCTTCGGAAATGTTAGCAGCATCTATTTCGATTCCTGATTTTTCGATGGAAGGAACAGCACCAGAAACAGATTCGATGGTTTTGAAAATCCCGTATAATTTTTGCGCAACTTCTGCTTGAATACCAGCTTGTTTATCGTAGGCTCTATTGCTTTCTGAAATTTCAGATAAATAACGAGTACGTGCTGGTGGAATCACAAATATTTTTTCAGACATCTCGTCTGTGATTTGGAAGGTAGATTTTAAATCGGTTTCTGTCTTTTCTTCCAACTCGGCCATAATAGCGCCATATAGTTTGTTCATCCCAGGATCATTAAACTGAGAGGCGATGGTACCATATACTGGCAACTCATCTTGAGGAGTTTCCCATAATTGATGGTTACGCATGTATTGCTTTTTTACATCACGAAGCGCATCTAAAGAACCACGCTTATCAAATTTATTTATGGCTACTAGATCTGCGAAATCAAGCATGTCAATTTTTTCTAACTGTGTCGCCGCTCCAAACTCAGGAGTCATGACATACAAGGAAACATCACTGTGTTCTAAAATTTCAGTATCACTCTGACCAATACCTGAAGTTTCTAAAATAATGAGATCGTATTCTGCTGCTTTAATTACCTCAATGGCTTCTGCTACATATTTTGATAAAGCAAGGTTAGATTGACGGGTTGCCAAACTACGCATGTAGACCCTTGGAGAGTTAATGGCATTCATTCTAATTCTATCTCCTAACAATGCACCACCCGTTTTACGCTTTGAAGGATCTACAGAAATAAGTCCGATGGTTTTTTCTGGAAAATCTATTAAAAAGCGACGCACCAATTCGTCTACTAATGAAGATTTACCAGCACCACCCGTTCCTGTAATACCTAGTACAGGAGTTTTTAGTGTTTTATTCTTTTTATGAATTTCATCTAAGGTTTCCGAAGCTATCTCAGGAAAGTTCTCTGCTGCAGAAATAATCCTTGCAATGGCCCCAGGTTTCTTATCAGCCAAATGTGTTAGTTCTCCATTTAAAGTATCCCCAATTGGGTAGTCTGATGTTTTTACTAAGTCATTTATCATTCCTTGTAAACCTAGCTCACGCCCATCATCTGGAGAATAAATCCTTGTAATACCATAGTCCATCAAATCTTTAATTTCAGAAGGAAGAATGACACCACCTCCGCCACCAAAGATTTTAATATGTCCTGCGCCTTTTTCTTGTAGCAGATCGTACATGTATTTAAAATACTCATTGTGTCCACCTTGATACGAAGTCATAGCGATAGCGTTTGCATCTTCTTGAATTGCAGTATTCACTACCTCTTCTACACTTCTGTCATGACCAAGATGAATCACTTCAACACCAGTAGATTGTATAATACGTCGCATAATGTTGATGGCTGCATCATGCCCATCAAATAGCGATGCTGCGGTTACAATTCTGACTTTATTTTTTGGTATATATGGTGTTTCTTGTTTCATCTTCTATTAGCTGAATCGTTTGATTGCAAATTTAGTTAAAAAGACAGTTTTTTTGTTCATCTAAAACCTTTAAAAACATTTAAAAAACATTTATTTATCTAAACTTATTGTTATATTGCCAGATATTACAAACTTAAATAACACATTATGAAAAAAATTTACATGTTAGCCCTTGTGGCTTTTGGTTTTGCATTTACCGGAAATGCACAGATTGCTGATGATTTCGAATCTTACTCGGAAGGTACAATCGCAGATCAATCTGATTACTTTAGTACTTGGTCTGGACCAACTGGTACAGGTGAAGATTCTGAAGTAACAACAATTCAAGCATCAAATGGAACAAAATCTATGAACGTTGTAGGTGGTAACGATATGTTATTTGACTTTGACGGTGGTGTGAGTGATGGAATCTACACATACCAATTTAAATTATATCCTGAAGCTGGAAGTACTGGTTTTATTGGTTTAATGTCTAGTCAAGGTGACACGAACACTTTTGGTGCTCAATTATACATCAATGAGCCAGTTAACGCATCTGGATCTGGAATTTTTGTTGCTGGAGGTTTAGAAGGTGACTTCTTTGACATTCCAGAAGAAGAGTGGAGTGTTGTAACAATGGTAATGGATCTTGATAATGACACTATGACTGTTGATCTTAACGGAACTCAAGTATATGATGGTATGTTAGCATTAGCTGGTGCTGGATTATTAGTTGCAGATATCTGGGCTAATGATGACAACACTGACTTCCACATGGACGAAGTAATTTTCCAAGAAGGTGTTCTTGGTGCTGATGATTTTAATGCAGATGTATTTTCTGTATATCCTAATCCAGTTGTAAACATGTTAAACATCAACTCTCAAGAGACTGTTGACAGTGTAATTGTTTACGATGTATTAGGTAAAGTTGTAGCTCAAGCTACTCCTGGAATCGCATCTCCATCTATCGACATGAGCTCTTTAAGCTCTGGTGCTTATTTAGTAAATGTTACTATCGGTAACACTTCTAAAACAATCAAAGTAATCAAGTAATTTATATTACTTCAATATACTTAAAAGGCTCTTCTTAAAAGAAGAGCCTTTTTTTTACCTTTATAAAAAAAATGAAAATGAAAATGAAAAAAATAGCCTTTATACTTATCCTTTTTAGTATTGCTTCCTGTGCCGAATTACAAAATGTGGTAAACACATTACCAACAAACACTGGACTAGACAGTGCCACTATAGCTAGTGGTCTAAGAGAAGCATTAGATAACGGTATTGATAAACAGGTAACAAAACTCACCCAAACAGATGGGTTTTACAAAAACAATCTCGTAAAAATACTACTCCCTCAAGAATTACAAAAAGTTGATCAAACACTACGAAACATAGGTCTAGGAAGCTTAGCAGACGAAGGATTAAAAGTTTTAAATAGAGCTGCCGAAGATGCCGTAAAAGAAGCCACCCCTATCTTTGTGAATGCAGTAAAAGGTATCACCTTTGCTGATGCTAAAAACATCTTATTAGGAAATGATACCGCAGCAACAAAGTACTTAGAAAATAAAACGACAACTGCTTTGTACCAAAAATTTAATCCCGTGATTAAAAACTCTTTTTCAAAAGTAGGAGCAGATAAAGTATGGAGCAACATTATCAAAAAATACAACGCTATTCCATTAACAAATAATGTAAATCCAGATCTTACCGATTATGTAACAAACGAAGCACTAGAAGGTGTTTACAAAATGATTGGTGAAGAAGAAAAACAAATTAGAAACAACTTAGCCTCAAGAACTACCAATCTTTTGCGCCAAGTATTCTCTCTGCAAGACTAATGCAAGCTTTTAAAGTATGAAAAGGCATGCTGCAATCTTGATCCATACCAAGAAAAATATTCACCATCTACTAGGATAACTTTTTTATTTGTTATTTCATGAAGCTCTCTAATATGCTTTTCTTTAAAAGGAAAAGGCTCTGAAGACAATAAGATGGTATCGGCTTGTTTTAGGGTCTCTTCAGTAACTTCTGGGTACCTAGAAGTTGGATCTTGAAATATATTTTGAAATTTATTTTCAAGCAATAGATCATGTATAAAGGTTTGCCGACCAGCAGCCATATAAGGATTTTTCCAAATAAGATAGGCGGCTTTTCTTGAGGGCTTTGAGGCCATAAAAGAACGAAATGCAGTAAGCTCATTTTCTATAGTATCAATAATTTTTCTTCCTTGTGCTTTCTTTTCAAATAAAGTAGCCAAAAGAGAAATCATTGCAAGACTGTCTTTAACAGTATATATATCACTCACCCAAACCGGAGCAATAGTAGCACAGGATGCTACAATTTCTTTTGTGTTTTCTTCCTTGTTGCAAATAATAATGTCTGGTTGTAAGGCTTCAATTTTATCTAAATGAATCGATTTTGTTCCTCCAATTATGTTACTTTTTGATACTAAAGATTTAGGATGAACACAAAACTTTGTAACTCCAACCAACTGAGATTGCAAGCCTAAATCGACTAGAAGCTCTGTTTGAGAAGGTACTAGAGATACAATACGTTTTGGTGTTTCTGAAAATTCTAAGACCCTATGTAATTGATCTTTACAACGCATCTATCACCACACTCATTTGTTCTTGTAAGTCTTTTGCAGCGGTGGCAGCGGCAGTAGCAAAATCGGTGTTATTAGAAGCGTAAATAATCCCTCTTGAAGAATTAATTAGTAAGCCTATTTGCGCATTCATTCCATAGGTACAAACCTCTTGTAAATTCCCTCCTTGAGCTCCTACTCCAGGAACTAACAGGAAATTGTTTGGCACAATCTTTCGGATGTCGGCAAGGTATTCGGCCTTTGTTGCACCTACGACAAACATCAAATTCTTTGCATTGTCCCAGGTGCTAGCTGTAGTGAGTACTTTTTTGTAGAGTTCTTCTCCTTCGGAAATTTTAGTTTGAAAATCAAAAGCCCCTTTATTTGAAGTGAGGGCTAATAAGATGGTATGTTTATCCTCGAAAGCTAAAAATGGTTCTACCGAATCTTTCCCCATATAGGGAGCCACGGTTACAGAATCGAATCCTAGGTCTTCGAAAAAAGCTTTTGCATACATGGTAGATGTATTGCCTATATCGCCACGCTTTGCATCTGCTATGGTAAATATTTCTGGATGGTTTGTATTGAGATACTGTATTGTTTTCTCTAGAGATTGCCACCCTTTAATACCATACGCTTCATAGAAAGCTGTATTAGGTTTGTAGGCTACAGCTAGATGATGTGTTGCATCAATAATTGCTTTATTGAAGGCAAAAATAGGATCTTCTTCTTCTAATAAGTGCTGGGGAATTTTAGAAAGATCAACATCTAATCCAATACATAAAAAGGATTTTTTTTGATGAATTTGGGCAACTAACATTTCAGTAGTCATAACAGTAAATTTAGAAGGTATCTCCAGATTCTTTGAGTCGTTCTGTATTGTCTACCAATTGTAATTCATCAATTATTTTTTGGATATCACCGTCGATGATATTTCCTAAATCATATAAAGTGAGTCCAATACGGTGATCAGTTACACGACCTTGTGGATAATTATAGGTTCTAATTTTTGCACTTCGATCTCCACTAGTTACTTGCGAGCCTCTTTTTAAAGCATCTTCGGCTTGTTTTTTTGCCAATTCTAAATCATACAATCGTGAACGCAATACTTTAAAGGCCTTCTCTTTGTTTTTATGTTGCGACTTTTGATCTTGACACTGCGCTACTAAGCCCGTAGGAACGTGTGTTAAACGAACCGCAGAATACGTCGTATTTACCGATTGTCCTCCAGGTCCCGAAGAACAGAAATAATCAATGCGCACATCTTTCATTTCAATTTGCACATCAAACTCTTCAGCTTCTGGAAAACACATTACGGTTGCAGCACTGGTGTGCACACGACCTTGAGTTTCAGTTTGTGGTACACGTTGTACACGATGTACTCCTGCTTCAAATTTTAGGGTACCGTACACATCATCACCTTCGATCTCCATTTGAATTTCTTTGTATCCACCACTGGTACCTTCACTAAAATCTACCACACTGGTTTTCCAACCTTTACTTTCGCAATATTTGGTATACATTCTATGTAAGTCTCCAGCAAAAATACTTGCCTCATCACCACCAGTTCCTGCTCTAATTTCCATCACGGCATTTTTAGCATCTTCTGGATCTTTAGGAATAAGCATAAACTTGATTTCATCTTCTAAAGTATTGATTTCATCTTTAGCATCGTCAAGTTGCATTTTTGCCATTTCTACCATTTCATCATCACTTCCATCTTTAATGATCTCTTCGGCCTCTTCCACTCTACTTGTAGCAGTGATATATGCCTCTCGTTTTTTCATTAAGGCGTTTAAATCTTTGTACTCCTTATTAAGCTGTACATACTGCTTTTGATCACTAATAATATCTGGCTGAATGATTAAATCACTCACCTCATCAAATCTATTTTTTACTATTTGAAGTTTTTCTAACATGGTATTATTTTAGTTCCTTAAATAGGAAGGACCACAAATTTACAATAATTTAACCGAACCTTTTTGAGGTTTTAATACTGAAATTACAAGAATTAATTTGGAGTAAAAAGAACAAAATATGGAGGCAGGAAATTTCCGAAGAAAAACAAAGCTTATTATAAAAATTTCTTATCCGAGACAGCTTTAGCTTCTTCATTAATGACAGTGTAATGTACTAACATCGATGATGACACAATTAACAATAGTCGACCAATATATACCGCCCAGTTACCATAAGCGAAATCGTAGTAACCAATTGCTCTGAACACCTCAGAAAACACCAATATGAAGAGAAACAATGAAAAAATAAGCGAAGCATTTGAGCTTTGTGTATAATTATACAATAAGGTAATAAAGCTTAAAAAAGTTATTCCTATTGCACTTATAAGCATAGAGACATACACAGTATTGCTACCTTCAATTTCCAGAATCATATCAATTAAAAGATACAACAAATAACCATTCAAGAGAATTAAACCCAAGAAAATAGCTATATAAGGTGCTGTAATTTTCTTTTTTCCAATCTTAGGTTTTAAATACAGGACTAAACTCATGTAACTTAAAAAATTAAGAGCCATCATTAACTCTGGGATTCTTGGTAATTCGTACCAAATAGATAGTACACTAGACGTGGCAAATAAAACTAAAAATATAGTAAGAAGTTTGCTGGTTTTAGGACCATGAAGATAAAACAACAACCCTAAAGACGATAGCGACACCATGGCCCTTAGAAAACGGTATATTTGGTAATCATTTTCTGTGTGAAAATATAAACTAGTCACAAACAAAATGACACCTACAATAAAGAGTAAGCTTTTGTGTTTTTTTTGTTGCACCAACGTTAGCGTGTTGAAAAATTTTTGAAATATAAGAAATAGTTCGCACCCAAAATAATAATTGTAAGAAAAACACTACTTAGTACTCGAATTTTCCATAAGCACTCTCGATAGTCAATTTTTTAGTATCTGCTGCTTCTACGCGCCCTATAATCTTAGCCGGAATATTAAATGATTCTGAAATTTTAATAATCTGATCAGCGATAGCTTCATTTACATACAACTCCATTCTATGCCCCATATTAAAAACCTGAT
This sequence comes from Patiriisocius sp. 208BN25-11, assembly GCF_058147145.1. Taxonomy (NCBI): domain Bacteria; kingdom Pseudomonadati; phylum Bacteroidota; class Flavobacteriia; order Flavobacteriales; family Flavobacteriaceae; genus Patiriisocius; species Patiriisocius sp. 208BN25-11. Next base: position 104,128 of record NZ_JBYVJY010000005.1, on the reverse strand, counting down.
ACATTTCTTTCCAGTCTGTACCACTCTCTTCTTGAATAAGTTTAAAAAGTGGAGGTGTTTCGAAAAGGTTATTCTTTATAACGTGAACATTGTTTACAAAGTGAAGGACTTTTGTTTGTGCGCCTCCACTACAATGCACCATACCATGCAGCTGTTCTTTTTCACATTCTTGAAGTATTTTTTTTATAACTGGCGCATAGGTTCTTGTAGGCGACAAAACCAACTTACCCGCATCAAGATTTGTTCCAGCTACAGGATCGGTTAATTTTTTAGATCCAGAATAGACAAGATCTTCTGGTACAGCTTGATCGTAACTTTCTGGGTATTTATCTGCTAACTCTTTACCAAAGACATCATGACGCGCAGATGTTAATCCATTACTCCCCATACCGCCGTTATACTCGGTCTCATAAGTTGCCTGACCAAAAGAGGCTAAGCCTACAATAACATCTCCAGCTTGAATGTTTTTATTATCGATTACATCAGTTCGCTTCATACGCGCTGTTACTGTGGAATCTACAATAATGGTTCTCACCAAATCTCCAACATCTGCGGTCTCTCCGCCGGTAGAGTGTATGGCAACACCATGCTTTGCTAAATCTTCAATAAGTTCTTCGGTTCCATTTATGATAGCAGAAATAACGGCACCTGGAATTAAATTCTTATTACGCCCAATAGTTGAAGATAGGGTAATGGTATCTACAGCACCCACACAAATAAGGTCATCGATATTCATAATAAGCGCATCTTGTGCAATCCCCTTCCAAACAGAAAGATCTCCTGTTTCTTTCCAATACATATATGCCAGAGAAGATTTTGTTCCAGCTCCATCTGCATGCATCACTAAGCAATAGTCTTCGTCTCCTGTTAAATAGTCAGGCACAATTTTACAAAAGGCTTGCGGAAAGAGGCCTTTATCTACATTTTTAATTGCATTATGAACATCTTCTTTCCCTGCAGAAACTCCGCGTTGGGCATATCGCTTTGAAATATCTTGACTCATTGGTATGGCTTATTCCGCAAAAGTACAAAATGAAAAAACGCCTTAAAAACTTAAGGCGTTATATATTTTTAGAGATGAAATGTTAGTCTTCCCAATCTGGCATTTTTGCGTTTTCAAAGAGCACAATCGAGTTTCCTTCGGCGATATTGAAATCATGCGACCGAACGCTACTAACAGCATTTACATTTCTCGCTCTATATTCATACACCACTAGATTCTCTGCTGGAGAGAATTTAGGATCTAATTCATTAAATCCAATATCAATTCCTGTGGCTAATTGGGAAGCCACAAGTGTAGCTCTATCATACAAAAACAACCTTGAATCCCTAATTTTATAATCTGAAAATTCTAATCCAGATATATCATATGAATACAACACAATAGATCCATTTACATTTAAATCTAGCCCTCCAGCTGCGCCAGTAACCCCAGAAAGAATTGTTTCTTGTACAGTTCCAGAATCATCAAGAATGAGTATTTCTACATTATAGCCTATACTGTTATTAGTCTTAATTGCTATCACATTTTCTAGTGGACTCCATGCTATTTCTGTGATAAAATTACCATTCGAGCTAGTATAAAACTCTTGCCTTCCAGAACCATCTGTGTTAATACTAAAGATTTTGTCGAAAGAAGGATACAATAATTTATCTCCCTCTGGCTTCCAAGCAAATTCAATTTCATCAAAATTAAAACCATTTACAGGTGCTGTATTTGTTACTTGAAGTTGATTTGACCCATCAAAATTCATTGTAAACAAATGTATTTGACCGTTTACGGTTCTCAAAAAAGCTATTTTATTAGAAGCTAAGTTTCTTTTTGGCTTGAAACTATTTACGTTTTCGGAAGTAAGTTGAAAAAGATTCCCTTCGTCATCTGCAGAAAAAATAACTTGATTATCACCAACTTCTCTTACCACTAAAAAAGCACCTGTTGGAGAAGAAATTGTTGTAAACGAAAACACCTCACTTAACAAGGGTGTATTTAGTCCATCATTTACTGTTACCTGCCAAAAGTACTTTGTATTAACTTGTAAGTCGGTAAGCTCAAGCATAGGCTCAGTAAGTTCATCAAAAAGCAGCACATCATCATTATTTTCATTGAATAAAGATACCGTAAACATTAATTCATCTTCTGGGTCTGGGTCAATAGACTCCCACTCTAGTGTTACATCAACAGGAACTTCAGAAGCATTGTTCTCTGGAAACAATAACAATGGAGTTGATGGAGGTTCATTTAAAGAAGACTCTATCTCAAAGTCAAAAACTAAATCTATGGTAACATTCCCTAATACATTTGCTGGCTCAAATGCAGACACAAAGCCTTCTTTAGTAGCCTGAACAGTGTATGTGCCTTCTGGAACATTTTCTATGGTAAACGTACCATTACTCCCTGTAAAAACAGTACTTGTTGCGGGTACTGTAGAGATACGCACGTCTTCAATTCTTTCATTGCTATCTGCAGCTACAACAATACCAGAGATTGTACCTGTTTGCGCTCCATCTATTCTATCTTCGCTACATTGTATTAGCGTAAGAAAAACAAAGCTTAGCACTATATATTTTATTGTTCTCATCCTGTAATTATATTAAAAATCAAAACTATAATTTACCCCAATAGTAAAATTATAGAAGTAATCATTTCTTGAACCGTTTATTATATCGTCAATTTTATCTGTAAACGTATAATTAAACTTTGCCTTCGCGAACCAGTTTAATTTTTTAGATGTTTGATATTCAAAACCAACGCCATATTGTAACTTAAAAAATTGATCCCAAAGTTGGAGAAACTTACCTGGTGTATCATCTATAAAATAGCTAGTTCCTGGACCTGCAAAAACATAAGGTGAAAATTTATCTCGATCTAAGATTCTATATTCTAAACTAACATCTCCAGACAACCACCAATGCTTTATATCTGGGGCAGAAAACAGCCTAAAAATTTGAACATCCCCTTGAAGACGCCACTGATCTGACAAGTGATACTTTATACCAGCTCCCGCATTAAAATCAGGTTCTCTTGTACTAAGATCCCCATCTATATAGGATAGCCCAGCAAAAACACTCGCACTATATTTTGTATAATCGCGCTGTGTTCTTCCATAAAGACCTATACTTTCTTCTTCTACTTTTTCATTAAGGTAGTTAGAAACAATCTCATTTGATGTTTCTTCATCCCCTTCTGCTTTCCACAACTTATCTTTTATTCCTTCATAAATTAAGTTCTCTACAGCTTTTTCTATGGCTTCTTTTACAGCCAACTCTGTAGGTTCGTTTTTGGTGTATCCAATTTCTGCTTCTAATAAACGTTGAAAATTTACATATCTAAAAATACCAGCGTCAATTGCTTGAGATAGTATTGTTTTAGAAACATACACTGTTTTTAAAATTTCTCCTGTTGATGTAGAAACCGCTCTTAAATAAATTGTAATTCTATCCTGTCTGTATTGGGTGGAACCTCCAACACCAAAATAACGAGCCCCTGCACCACCTGTTAAAATGTTAGAATCGTATGACACAATTCCTCCCTCTAGTATGATTCCTGCAAAGAGCATTGGGTCTAGCCTTTTAACTTTACTTTTATCGGCAGCGTAATCAAAACGAGTTTTCTCAATCAACTTTCTTTCTTGTAGAAGGTTATTAAGGTTCTCTCTTTCGAGTGGCCTAAACCATTTGGAATCTTCGAGGGCTTTTAGGAGTATTGTTGTAGCCCCCTGTGGCACAGCTGTACTAAAATTACTTCCTGTTTGAGAAGCCTTATATTGCCCTGTTTGATCTTTAAAATTATAAACACCAACAATGATTTTTTTTGCTGGTTTAGGTAAATTCTCAAAGTCTTTTGTTTTCACTGTTAACTCCCCCAATCTAGCGTCCTGTTTATCAACAGGCTGATTTAAAAAGGAGCCACAACTTGTCATAGCTAGTGCTAACAAGACTATAAAAATGGATTGTATGTTACGCATTATTTTTAATTTAGTTAGGCACAATAATTTGCGTTTGCTCCCCATTGATAGTATCTAGAATATTGATCACTAGACCATCTAAGCTTTCTAAAATTTCTACTTCTAGTGTTCCAAAAGTAAAGGTCCCAGGCTGTAAGTCTTCACCATCAAATTGCTCTTCAAATAAATCGCGAGAAAGACGATTTAACAATTGCCTATTTAAGTTCTCAGAAAATCGATCTAAGGTAGAGTCATCGTTAGATTGCTGACTATTAGGATCTGTAAAACTATTTTGCTCATTGGCGGAGTTTAGCAACCACTGGTAATTGAAAGTATCTCCTCCAAAAGCAGGGTTCTTAGCCTTGTACACCAGTTGTTGAGAAAAACAAAACACAGGTGCTAAAAAAATAAATGCAAGTAGTATTTTTTTCAAAGTTAGTTGTTGTTTAGTTTTTAAATATATGTAATTACCATTAGAAATATCCTATGAATTTAAAACAATAAGAAATTAATACCCTTCAAACTGTTGATCCTGCCGTCTTCGTTGCTGAATAACTCTAACAATATTTGTTAAGGTAATAGATGACATTTGTTTTAAAAAGTCTTCTCTTGGTTGTAAAAAAAAATTAGCAACCAAAACGTCTCCTAGTCTCACTTCTATTCTTGTATTTCTTCTCCCTGCAAAAATTTCTTTTACCGAGATAATATCATCTGCATTTAAGCCTCTATTAAATTGTTCTTGAAAAAATATTCTATAAAAATCTCTTCCAGGTTTTGTTCTTGTGTCTTCTGTTACAAGTCCCTTAAAAAAGGAATTATCGTAACGTATAGACAAGTATTCTTTTTTAGACCATCTTGCTTTACCTAACAAAACATCGTTTTCATTATACAGTAACAAGAGCACAACAACATCTGCAAATTCTACTTTACTTACAGTTGTATCAAACAAGAGTTGGCTTTTGTATGATTCTAAAGAAATGACCCCTTCTTTCTTATCAGTAGAAAGCACCTCGCCATTTGCATCCTTGTTAATGATAGAAAAGTTATAGCGTACGTCTTGTATAACTTCTGAAATATTAGACGCTTTTGCAGTTAGGGAGATAAACTCTGTATTTTCATTCACTAAAATTTCCGAAGAAACAACTGTATTATATTGTGCGGTTAACACAAAAGGAACACAGACATAAAATATGAAGAGTAGATTTCTCATGAGTATACACTGAAATCTTAGAAACTAGTAACAGTTATCGTTTTAAAAGATCCTGTTTGATTTATTTGCAACCCATTTGAAATTGAATTGCTGCCAAATTTTTGAACACTTAGGTCATTCCCATTTTGTGTGATAGAAGTATTTATGACCCCTTGAGGATTGAAACTATAGTCTGTAACCGTATTATTGTTTCCATTTTGAACAACTAAAGAGTTAATCTCTGCTGCATTGTAATTTAAATCTATGGTGTTCTCATTACCATTTTGAAAGACCTGAACATTAGACTGTGAGGAAGTAACTTGTATAGATGCCAAATTATCTAAACCTATCTGTTCTACAAAAACAACATTTCCAGAGGTTTGAATATTCTTCACTGGTTGACTTGCCAAAAAAGCTTCCTGCAAATTTAATTGCCCAGTCTCATTTAGGGTGTTTACCTCTTCAATGGATTGCGCCAAAGAAAATGTAATTCCAAAAAAGAGAAAAATAACCGTTTTAATTTTTAGCATGTCAAAAAAATTTAAAAAAGGCACTATCCTTTTACTGGTTAGTGCCTTTAAATTTACAAAAATTTAAGTTACTCAAATCAAATTGAGTATGAGATTTTCTTAAATTTTAGTTGTTTACTTGCGTTACATTAGCTGTGTTAGCACCGCTTTGGTTTACAGTACTCAAGTTACCAGGTCCACCAACAGAATTAGTTTGTGTAACAGTAGCATTGTTGTTTGCACTTAAAACCATACCATCCATTTGGTTGATTGTAGAATCATTCAACTCTCCAGTTTGTAAAACAATTGCCTCATTCGTAAATGGATCTGCAGCAGGTCCACCAGCACTAGCACTTTGGTTTACATTAGAAATTTGGTTATCACCATTTTGAGTAACATTAGAGTTGTTTAAAGAACCTGATTGGTTTACAAAACTACCTTGTAGGTATCCTGTTCCACTTACAGCAGCTGCTAACCCATCACTAGTTTGGCTAGAAACAGAAACGTTACCATCACCATTTTGAGTGATAGATGCAAAGTTAGCATCGTTCATTTGATCAACATCAGAGTTGTTAGATAAACCGTCTTGATCAATCTGAGCGTTGTTACCTTGTGGATCTGCAGGACCATTTGTTTGTGTCACTGTAGAAATTTGTCCATCACCTTGTTGATCTACAACAGCTAAGTTTAAAGAACCTACTTGGTCAATAGTAGATGTTTGTTGAATGTCAAATGGAGTATAGAAACCATCTCCACCATCTTGGTCTACATCTGCTGTGTTAGATCCAGTTTGGTTTACTACAGAAGAGTTGTTACCAAGTTGCACAACATCTGCAAGGTTAGCGCCACCTTGATTTACATCACTGTAGTTTACATACGTACCAAGAGCAGTTTGTGCTACATTAGCTGTGTTAGCTCCTACTTGATCAACTTCACTTACGTTTTGTGCAAATGCAGTTGTTCCGAAAATTAGTGCAGTAGCACAAAGAATCATTTTTTTCATAATTTTAGAATTTAATTTATATTAATTGAGTTAAAAAAATACACTTCTATATACCCGCAGAGTTGATGCAGTTATAACTTAAAAATAATTCGAGGAGATAATTTAAGCTGAAGAGGAGAGCGCTTGAATTATAGTGGATTGTTTTAATAGTCTTATTCCACAACACAAATATCAACTTTTTTTTAATGCAAAAAACAACCCTAAAAAACGCGCTTCATTCCAATATTTGTATTGTAGGAAAAACCCTGTTAATTAAAGTTTTGTTTATCGTCATTTTATCCATTTCCTTCGGCGAAAAACAAAATAACCACGAAATATTTAAAATGTTAAAAAAACGTTAAAATAATTTATACGTAAGACCAACAAGATGAAATGTTTTATTCTGACGTTAAAGAACATAAACGATAGTTAGCAAGCTCAATTTCTAATAAAGTATGAATGCACAAACGCCTCATACAAATAAAATACCCCAACAAAGAGATCATTACTATATACACATACAAAAGCCCGTAATTTCTTACAAGTTTTTCGATCATAGCTAAGTATACATTTATTTTTAACATAGACTTTAAAATATCTTTTTAACATCCAGATACTATTACATCTTAGTATTTTCTCAAAAGAGATGCCTAAAACATCTAAATTAAAAAAGCCCGTAATTTCTTACGAGCTTTTTCTTATTTAGAAAGGTATGCTTATTATCGTGTAAACAATAATTCACGATACTTAGTTAAAGGCCAGATTTCATCATCTACCAATAACTCCAACTTATCACAGTGGTAACGAATTTCATCAAAATAAGGCTTAATGGTATCACAGTATGCAATAGCACGTTTCTCAGCATCATCAATCTTGTTTGCTTTTTTACGTGCATTGATCATATCGGTAATGCCGCTATTGATATTCTCAATATGGCTACTAATAGCTTCTATTAAGTTCATTTGCTCTTTGGCTAACTTCTTAAAGTCTTTACCATAGATATCCTTAATACCTTGCACATTCTCGATTAATACATTTTGGTATTTAATAGCGGTTGGTATGACATGATTTCTGGCAATGTCTCCTAATACACGTGCTTCGATCTGAATGTGCATCGCGTATTCTTCTACTTCAATCTCATGACGTGCTTCAATCTCTACTTTGTTCATGATGCCAAGACCTTCATACAAAGCAATGGTTTTTTTAGAAACTTGTTCTTTTAAAGCCACTGGTGTTGTCTTGTTGTTACTCAAGCCACGCTTCTTTGCTTCTTTCTCCCATGCTTCTCCATATCCATCTCCTTCAAAACGAATACGCTTACTATCTTTAATGTACTCTCTTAAAACATTGAAGATCGCATCATCCTTTTTCATCTTCTTTCCTTTGATAAGCCCATCTACTTGCGCTTTAAACTCCATTAGCTGTTTTGCAACAATGGCGTTTAATACTGTCATTGGTTTTGCACAGTTGGCTGTAGACCCTACTGCTCTAAACTCAAACTTGTTCCCAGTAAAGGCAAAAGGAGACGTACGGTTACGGTCTGTATTGTCTAATAAAATTTCAGGAATTTTACCTACAACATTTAATTTAAGCTCCGTTTTGTCTTCTGGAGACAACTTCCCATCCTTCACTTTTTCTAAAGCATCCAATACATCGGTTAATTGCGAACCAATAAATACAGAAATAATAGCTGGTGGCGCTTCATTAGCACCAAGTCGGTGATCATTACTAGCTCCAGCAATAGCAGCTCTTAATAATTCTTCGTATTCATTTACCGCTTTAATCGTATTGATAAAGAAGGTTAAAAACTGAAGGTTCTTCATTGGCGTACTTCCCGGGCTTAATAAGTTTACCCCAGTATTGGTAGCCAAAGACCAATTGTTATGCTTTCCACTACCATTAATTCCTTTAAATGGTTTTTCGTGAAACAGTACTTTAAAGTTATGTCGGTCTGCAACTTTGCTCATCACATCCATTAATAAGGAGTTATGGTCTACCGCAAGGTTGGTTTCTTCAAAAATAGGGGCTAATTCAAATTGGTTAGGCGCTACTTCATTGTGACGTGTCTTTACAGGAATTCCTAATAACATACATTCGGTTTCCAAATCACGCATATAATCTAAGGCACGTTTTGGAATTGACCCAAAATAATGATCGTCTAATTGTTGTCCTTTAGCAGAAGAGTGCCCTAATAAGGTTCTTCCAGCCAAGTTAATATCTGGTCTTGATTTCGCCAAGGCTTTATCAATCAAGAAATATTCTTGTTCCCATCCTAACGTTGGGTTTACTTTAGTAACGTTTTTATCGAAGTACTTTGCTACATCTGTTGCAGCGGCATCAATTGTCTGTAAAGCTCTTAATAAAGGTGTCTTATTATCTAAGGCCTCTCCTGTATACGAAACAAATACTGTTGGAATACATAAAGTAGTTCCATAAATAAATGCTGGAGATGTTGGATCCCAAGCAGTATATCCTCTTGCTTCAAAGGTGTTACGAATGCCTCCATTTGGAAAACTAGACGCATCTGGTTCTTGCTGTACTAATTGTCCGCCACCAAATTTCTCAATAGCACCATCTTCAGTAGTTTCAAAAAATGCATCATGCTTTTCTGCTGTGGTACCTGTTAAAGGCTGAAACCAGTGTGTATAGTGTGTAGCTCCTTTTGCAATAGCCCATTCTTTCATTCCCGTAGAAATATGATCAGCTATTTTACGGTCTATTTTTGTTCCGTTAACTACAGCATCTTGGACACTTCTAAATGAATCTTTTGTAAGGTATTGACGCATAGCTGCATCATTAAATACGTTGGTTCCAAAAATAGCTGAGCGTCTTTCTAGTTCTTGAACATCAATAACGGGACGGTTAAAGGTTTCTTTAATGGCATGAAATCTTAATGTGGACATAGTATGTGCTTTTTAAGTGTTTGTTTTTCTGAAATATCCTTCAGATTTAAAATATGAAAGTGCAAAATTACATTTTTATACCACATACCCCCTAATTTTTTAAATATTTTATCATGAAATCGCATTTATTTATCAACACACCCCCTATTTTTTGTTCAAACACCTAAAATAAATCAAAGCTTATAATATTTCCGAAGTTAAAAAGAACAATACTCCACTCTCAGGGCAAATTCCTATAATGCGGTAATAAAAAATGTATCGTCGTGAATTTTCATTTTCCCCGCCCTAAAGGGTGTGAAAATTCACTAAATTAAGATAAAACCACCCTTTAGTCCCGAAGCTTTGAGAGAAATCGATCTCGATAGCTATCGGGATGAAGTTGAAGTGATGTGCTACTGAATCGTATCTATAATATGCAACACACCATTTTGAGCTTCCACATCACTTAAAGATAGCTTATAAGAAACAGTGTCTTTGGCAACAACAAAATCCATGTCATTTCTTGAAAACTGAAACACCTCAGCTGTATAGCTTGGAAGCGTATAACTCCCCTGCCTATAGCGAATTGCTTTTGCAATAGCTATGGTAGAAAAAGCACCTTCTATTATATAGGTAGCAACAAAATCATTTTTCTCTTTTAAAGACAAGGAATCTTGTAAGGATAACACTTCCAGCACAGCATTTGAAGGCGCAAGTACCGTCCATTGTTTTCCTGAGAGCTGCAAGCTATCCTGCCAATCACTCTTTTCTATGATCGATGCAAAAGATTGTATTTCTTGTTTTGCTTGTATCCTATCTGCAATACTATGTTGCTTTAAAAAGATGGGCGTATGCGCTATCACAGCTGTGTCTTTCTCTTTTACTTTAGCATTAAAGGCTTCATGACTTGATTGCATAGACCCATCTGCACATGACAAAATCATTAGCAACAACAAACCAACTAAGAGACTAAAGGACTTATTATTCATGAGTTCATATTTCGGAGACAATCATCTAAATGTAGTAATTTTAGCTTCAACAAACCGACTAAAAATTGTACTTTTGTACTTTAATATGATTGCTATGGGATTACTATTTATTACACTCGCACTTTTATTGTTAGCCGTTGCCGGAATTGCTATTAAATTATGGGCAAAAAAAGATGGGGAATTTGCTGGAACTTGCGCTAGCCAAAGTCCTTTTTTAAACAAAAATGGAGAAGCTTGTGGTTTTTGTGGAAAAACACCAGATCAATTCGACACCTGCAAAGAAGAAACGCACGCCTAATCTTTTTCAACGTATCACACCTATTAACCTATGGTGCTACTCTACATACTAGGTGCAGTTACCTTTATTAATATACTTTATTATGTTTTATTTTCTCGTTTTGCCTTTAGCAAGACAGAAGCAATAACATATTCAAAAACTCCTGTTTCTTTAATCGTTTGTGCTAAAAATGAAGCAGATAATCTACAAGAAAACATTCCACATTGGTTGGCGCAAGCACATCCAAATTTTGAACTCATCCTTATTAATGATGCTTCTGTGGACAATACACTTGAAGTCATGGAAACATTTCAAGAAAAAGACTCCAGAATTAAAATTGTTAACGTAGCAAATAACGAAGCCTTTTGGGGAAGTAAAAAATATGCGCTTACCTTAGGTATAAAAAAAGCAACTCACCACCGCCTTATCTTTACAGATGCTGATTGTACTCCTGCAAGTAAGGATTGGCTTACTTCAATGAGTGCTCATTTTAAAGATAAAAAACACCTTGTACTTGGTTATGGAGCATATCAAAAAAAATCGGGAATTTTAAATGCATTGATTCGTTTTGAAACGCTACTCACAGCTACACAATATTTCTCCTACGCCAAAGCAGGAATCCCATACATGGGAGTTGGCAGAAATCTAGCATACACCAGCTCTTTATTCTACGAACAAAAAGGTTTTATGTCTCACATGAAAATTAAAAGTGGGGACGATGATTTGTTTGTCAATGAAGCAGCAACAAAAACGAATACAGCCTTATGTCTTGAACCAAATGGATTCACTTATTCGAAACCCAAAGCAACTTGGTCTAGTTGGTTTACCCAAAAAAGAAGACACATTAGTACTGCAGGACATTATAAAAAGAAGCATCAATTTTTATTAGGACTTTCTTTTATAAGCACTGTATTATTTTGGACACTCAGCATTCTCACTTTGTTAGGTCCTTATTGGATGATCGCTTCTGGTATCATTGGATTCAGAATCTTATTACAACACATGATTTTAGGCAAAGCAGCCTATAGGTTAAAAGAGCAAAGCCTAATCCCTTTTATCTTGTTCTTAGAGGCATTTTTATTTATACTGCATTTTGTTATCTTTATTTCTAATAGAATATCAAAACCAACGCAGTGGAAATAGACAAAGAACGTGTGCATATTCAAGTTGCCAATGCAAAATTAGGAAAACAGTCTGCATACAACTTCTTACTAGACCGCTTTTGGAATGAAGTGTACGGCTTTCAAATAAAACGAGTACAAAACGAATTTGATGCAGAAGATATCACCATTGAAACTTTTGCAAAAGCATTCGACAAAATAGACACCTTTAAAGAAGAACATGTATTTAGTACCTGGCTTATTGCTATCTCAAAAAACATACAGATAGACAAGACTAGAAAAAAGAATGCTGCTTTGCATGCACAAGCACATTCTGCTAGTGAAGCACAGTTAAAAAGTGTTCCCGACGCAAATCCAACCCCCGAAGACGTACTAATCACCAAGCAAAATTTAGCACAACTGTTACGGGATATCAAATTACTAAAACCAGCCTATCAAGAAGTAATTCAATTGCGTTATTTTCAAGAAATGAGCTATACCGAAATTGCTATAGAACTGGAAGAACCTCTTAGCAATATTAAGGTAAGATTACTACGCGCAAAAAAATTACTCGCTGCTATTATTACAAAAAACAACACGCATTGAAAACCCTCTTTTCTAAACTAGGACCTGGATTTTTATTTGCTGGAGCCGCAATTGGTGTATCTCATTTGGTACAATCTACCAGAGCAGGTGCCGATTTTGGTTTCGGACTGCTTTGGGCGCTACTCCTTATTAATGTGGTGAAATATCCATTTTTCCAATTTGGTCCTCGCTATGCTAGTGCCACTGGAGAAAGTTTACTAGAAGGATATAAAAAATTGAACAAAGGTGTCTTAGTGACATATTTCATTATTTCTTTTACCACCATGTTCACTATACAAACTGCCGTGACTATTGTTACTGCAGGTATTGCCACTTCACTATTTGGAACAGGCTCTTTACTTATCTGGACCCTCATTATCACCTTAGTGTGCGCTACCATATTACTTATTGGAAAATACAAAGTACTAGACACTGTGATGAAAGTCATTGTACTTTCCCTCACCGTGAGCACCGTTGCCGCTGTAGCACTTGCGCTTCCCGAAGCAAATACCATTAGTTTACAGCAAGTTATCCCAAACAACGCAGCAACTTTAGGTTTCTTAATTGCCTTTATGGGTTGGATGCCCGCGCCACTAGATATTTCTATTTGGAATTCTATTTGGACCGTAGAAAAGCAAAAAAACAATCCGAGTATCACGCCAAAACAATCACTATTTGACTTTAACACTGGCTTTATTACGACCACGATTTTGGCCATTGGCTTTCTTTCTTTAGGAGCCTTGGTTTTATTTGGAAGCGGCGAAACCTTCTCATCAAAAGGTGGCGAATTTGCAAATCAGCTTATTGGCTTGTACACCCAAAGTTTAGGAGAAGGTACAAAAATCATCATTGGTATTGCAGCTTTAACCACGATGTTTAGCACCACATTAACCACCTTAGACGGTTCTCCAAGAGTGATGCACCGTACTTCGGAAATTTTAGCAAACAAATCACTTCCCAAAGGATATCTATTTTGGTTAACCCTCTTAGTTACAGGAACACTTATTATCTTTTTCTTTTTTGTTTCTGAAATGGGCTTACTCATTCAAGTAGCTACTGTACTCTCTTTTCTCACAGCTCCTTTTTATGCTATTATCAATTATAAGGTAATCACTGGAAAAGACACTCCAATAGCTGCACAACCCAATAAGTTCATGAGACTGTATAGCTTGCTTTCCATTGCCATATTAATTGCATTTAGCGTTTGGTATATTACAACGCTTGTGTAGCCATACAACGAATATTTCCGAAGTTAAAAAACGTACATTATAATTTTCTATATGTATCTTTGTATTCTATGAGCACAGAAACGGTAGCACCAGAAAAAAGAACTCCAAAACCAAAGTGGCTTCGTGTAAAATTACCAACAGGTAAAAAATACACTGCGCTTAGAGGTTTGGTAGACAAATACAACCTACACACCATTTGCACCTCTGGAAGTTGTCCAAACATGGGCGAATGTTGGACAGAAGGAACCGCAACCTTCATGATATTGGGTAATATCTGTACTCGTTCTTGTGGATTTTGTGGTGTAAAAACAGGAAGGCCCGAAGATGTAGATTGGGACGAGCCAGAAAAAGTGGCGCGCTCTATTAAAATCATGGGCATTAAACATGCTGTTGTTACCTCTGTAGATCGAGATGATTTAAAAGATATGGGTTCTATAATATGGGCAGAAACGGTGAAAGCGATTCGCCGTATGAATCCAGAAACAACCTTAGAAACCTTGATTCCTGATTTTCAAGGAAACACCACGAATATAGATCGTATTATAGCAGTGAGGCCAGAAGTGGTTTCACACAATATGGAAACTGTAAAACGTCTTACCAGAGAAGTACGCATTCAGGCAAAATATGAAAAAAGTTTAGAAGTACTTCGTTACCTTAAAGACAACGGCATTAATCGTACCAAGAGTGGCATCATGCTAGGCTTAGGAGAAACAGAAGAAGAAGTATTGCAAACTATGCGAGACTTAAGAAATGTAGGTCTTGATGTACTTACCATCGGTCAATACTTGCAACCTTCCAAGAAACACCTACCTGTTAAAGAATTTATTACTCCAGAGCAATTCAAAAAATACGAAGAAATAGGCCTCGAAATGGGCTTTAGGCATGTGGAGAGTAGTGCATTGGTTCGTTCTTCTTACAAAGCACAAAAACACCTTACTTAATATAGTATGGCAGCAATTAAAGTTGGCATAAACGGTTTTGGACGTATTGGGAGACGTGTATTTAGACTATTACTAGAGCACCCAGATATTGACGTTATTGCTATTAATGATATTGCAGACGCCAAAACCCTGAGTCATTTGGTAAAATATGATAGTATTCATGGCGTGCTTCATAAAGATGTAAGTGCTACCGAAAATAGTATTATAGTAGATCAAACTTCGTATCGTTTTTCTTCAGAAAAGGAAATTTCAAATATAGATTGGAATGATGTAGACATTGTAATTGAGGCAACTGGGAAATTTAAAACCAAAGCTGAGTTACAACAACACATTCATTCGGGTGCTAAAAAGGTGCTACTTTCTGTCCCTCCCATAGATGATTCAGTTAAGATGGTTGTACTTGGAGTAAATGATGATATTCTACATGAAGATGATCTAATTATATCAAATGCTTCTTGTACTACAAACAATGCAGCACCTATGTTGCAGCTTATTCATAAAAGCTTTGACATTGAGCAAGCGTACATCACTACGGTGCATTCGTACACAACAGATCAAAGTTTACACGATCAGCCGCACAGGGATTTACGGAGAGCACGTGCTGCAGGACAATCTATTGTACCTACCACCACTGGGGCTGCAAAAGCACTCACAAAAATTTTTCCAGACTTAAACAATGCTATTGGTGGTTGTGGTATTCGTGTGCCAGTACCCAACGGTTCTTTATGCGACATTACTATTAATGTTAAAAGAGAAACTTCAATTGAAGCCGTAAATGCCTTGTTTAAAAAAGCAGCAGATACCACACTCCACGGAATTTTACAATACACAGAAGACCCTATTGTATCTGTAGATATTGTAGGGAATCCGCATTCTTGTATTTTTGATGCTCAGATGACATCTGTCATTGGCAAAATGATAAAAATCATTGGTTGGTACGATAATGAAACTGGATATTCTTCAAGAATTATTGATTTAATCTTGAAAATATCGAGGAAATAACTATATTTACCGACAAACTACATCTTTTTGATGAGCAAAGCGTTTATTTTTTACTTACGAACAGTAGTTATTTTTATCCTATGTATAGCCCCCTACACACTGGCGGCTCAAGATATGGATGCCACTCAAACTATGACACTACAAGACTCTATCATTCTTGTGGAACGCTACAAAGATGACACTAACAAAGCAATCAAAGCTTTAGATTTCGATCTTGCCGTAAAAAAAATAACCAAAGCAAATAAACTGGTACGTGACGTTGATAATTTTACCCTAAAGGGCGAAATTGTTCTCACAAATGCGCAACTTCAATATTATCTACAAAATTATGACAAAGCTGCAAAACTAAATAGTGATGCTATTGAGATTATAAAACTTTCAGATAATAAAGAAAATTTAGGTAGAGCGCATTTATTACAGGGGCTTATTACAACAAGGCTTAAAAAATATACGATTGCTGAAAGTAATTTCAAAAAAGCAGATTCTATATATACAAATGACGATGATCCTATTGGCAAATCTTCTATCCTTTTAGGAAAAGGGATTTTAGAACTTAAAAAAGGAAATCCTAAAGTCGCTGTCAATTATTTAAATGCAGGTATTCCTCAATACCAAGAATACAAAATGCCGTACCAAGAGGCATTTTCTTTATTAAACAAAGCACAAGCGCTGCTACTTCTTGAAGATACAGAAGATAAAAAATACCTAGCTGAAGCAAAAAAATCACTCGAAAATGCTCTAGAAATTATAGATGCCAGAGGATATGAAAAGCTTAAAATTGATAGTTACAAGATTGCCTCAGAAATAGCTATTAACGAAGGAGACACAGTAAAAGCATTAAGAATACTTGACCTTTACAGCTCCAAGATGGATTCTCTTAATTTGGTGTATATCAATGCTATCTCTGCTAGTATTGATGAAGATTCTAGTGTAGGAGAATTAAAAAAGACCATTGAGGCTCAAAAGAAAGATCTTCAAGACAAAGAAAAATCTGAAAGTTTTAATAAAGTAACAAACGGATTAAGTATTGCGCTTATCGCCATTTTATCATTGCTTACTCTCTCATTATATAAGAACAACAACTTAAGAGCAAAAGCCAATAACTTACTTCAAGACAAAAACACCGAGCTCCAACTAGCAAAAGAAAAAGCAGAAAAAGCATCCCTAGCAAAAGCGCAGTTCTTGTCTACGATTACCCACGAATTACGTACACCGCTCTATGCCGTAACAGGTCTTACCCACTTACTCATAGAAGAAAACCCAAAAGAACATCAAAAAGAACACCTTAACTCGCTTAAGTTCTCTGGTGAGTATTTATTATCACTCATTAATAATATCCTTGACTTAAATAAACTTGAAGCCAACAAAGTAGAGGTAGAAAAAACAACATTCGATCTCAAGAAAAGAATTAATGATGTATTGGTTGCCTTAAAGAAATCTGCAGACGACAAACGTACAGTACTAAAATTTGAGTATGACGACAGCATTCCAGAGAAATTATCTGGTGACCCATTAAAACTATCTCAAATTCTAATCAATTTGATTGGTAACTCAGTGAAGTTCACCCAAAATGGAGAAGTTGTTGTGCGTGTTAGAAAAATTGATCAACACAACAGAAGTATTAAATTGAACTTTGAGATACAGGATAATGGTGTGGGAATCTCCAAGAAAAAACAAAAAACTATTTTCGAAACCTTCTCTCAAGGATCACTTCAAATCAACAGAAAGTTTGGAGGAACCGGACTTGGATTATCTATTGTAAAAAACTTATTGGAGTTAATGAATAGTAAAATCCAATTAGAAAGTCAGCTAGGAGAAGGGTCAAAATTCTGGTTTAATCTTGACGTAGACATTTCTGAAGATGCACTTGTTGAAGATCTAGACAATTTAAGCAAGAAAGAAATAGACTATAAATTCCTTGAAGGCAAAAACGTCTTGGTTGTTGAAGATAACAAGATCAACCAAATGATTACCAAAAAGATTTTGGAGAAGAACAGTATGGTATGTCAAGTAGCAGACAATGGTATGGACGCTGTTAAATTGGTAGAAGAAAACAGATTTGATGTGGTACTAATGGACATTCACATGCCAGGTATAAGTGGTATTGAAGCTACTCAAAAGATTAGAGGCTTTAACAAAGAAGTTCCAGTAATTGCACTTACTGCTGTTACTATTGATGAAAATCTAGATGATTTTTACCGTGCTGGATTTAATGAAATTATTCCAAAACCATTTAAGCCAGAAGAATTCTTCGAAAAGATATTCAACACCCTTTCTTTAAATACAATAGACAACTAAACTATTGTTTCATTTCTTTGATAGCAGCTGTTATTGTTTCCTTAAAAAACACTTCTTGCTGGTTTAAGATAATCGTTTTGATTGGCAAATAATATAGGGCGTATTTACCAAGCGGCACTTGCAAACGCATAAAGTCTTTTTCTGTAGTAAGAATTAATTCTTCTTTTTGTAATGCTGAAATTTCCGCATCCGAAAAATTGTGATGGTCCGCATATTTTTTATGTGTAAATGAGAAGCCTTGTTGTTTAAGAAAAGTAACCAAAGGAGCTGGATTTGCTATACCCGTTACCAAGGTAAATGGCTTGTCTATTAAATATTGTAAGTGTTGTGTCTCGGTAGCACCAATAATAGTATCTCCATATCCAATTTTAGCAAAATATACTTTTTGATGCGGTTGTAACTGCAATAAAAATTTAATTTCCTGCAGCTTTGCATAGGCTACTTTCTCTGGACATTTTGTAACCACGATCACATCTGCGCGCTTGGCTCCTTTTCTAGATTCTCTTAGGTTTCCGGCAGGAAGAAAATAATCTTCATAAAACAAATCATCAAAAGCGGTAAGCAAAATAGAAAAGCCTGCTTTTACCTTTCTGTGCTGAAAAGCATCGTCTAATAAAATAACATCTGCTTTAGGAAGTAGTTGCTCAATTCCTGTGCGTCTGTCCTCACAAACCACCACTAGGGTTTCAGGAAACTTTTGCTTCATCTGTAGCGGTTCATCTCCCGTTTGCGATGCCACATGAGTGGTTGTAACTTCTAGATAACCTTTCGTTTTACGTCCGTACCCCCTGCTTAGCACAGCTAAGTCATATTGCTCTTTAAACATTGAAATTAGTAGTTCAATCATAGGAGATTTCCCTGTTCCTCCTACCGAAAGGTTTCCCACACAAATAATCGGTTTTTTGTACTGTGTACTTTTAAAACCAAACCATTCACGATCATAAAAGAGATTGCGTACAGTAACAATACCCCCATATACAATCGCAAAAGGAAATAACAATTTTCTAAAGCCTTTCATATAACGAAAGTACTCATCTATTTATTAATTACTTCTGAAATTTTAAAATTTCAGAAAAAAGAGCACAACATTACATGGTAGATTCTAGTATATTTACGGTATTGTTGAATTGATGACGGCTGACGGGTGACAGATGGCGGTTGAGTGATGAGTCTAAAAATTAGTTAAAAAGGAAAATGGATTATGGATTATGGACAACATGATGTTCACTACATGCACCTAAACTCAAAAAACACCTAAACTTCTAAACTATTTTTCGCTAATATGAACGCTAAAGATGATTGATGACGAATGACGAGTCTAAAAATGAATTTATTAAGAAAATGAAATATGGCCAACATGATGATGTTCAATACATGCGTCTAAACTCATAAACACTTAAACTTCTAAACTATTTCTTACAAATATGAACGTTAAAAAAGTAATTGCACTCTTAGAGGAATTTGCACCACAGGCCTATGCAGAAGGATATGACAATACCGGATTATTGGTTGGCGACCCTACTGCAGTAGTTTCGGGAATACTCGTTACATTAGACACCTTAGAAGCTGTGGTAGACGAGGCTATTGCAAATAATTGTAACCTTATTGTTAGCTTCCACCCTATCGTTTTTAAAGGCTTAAAAAAAATAACAGGAGCTACCTATGTGGAGCGTGTTGTACAAAAAGCCATTAAGCATGATATCAATATTTTTGCCATCCACACCGCCCTAGACAATAGTTTCGATGGAGTAAATGCACAAATATGCAATACACTCGGACTGAGCAATAAAAAAATATTGATCCCTCAAAAAGATACCATTAAAAAACTAGTGACCTACGCCCCACTCGATGCACTTGAGCAACTAAAAAACGAGCTATTCAAAGTAGGTGGTGGTACGATTGGAAACTACAACGAATGTAGCTTTAGCACAGAAGGAGTGGGCACCTTTAAAGGAAATGAAAATAGCAATCCAGTGCAAGGCACCCAGGGAATACGTGAAACAACAAAAGAAGTAATGATCGCGCTAACATTTCCAAAGCACGTAGAAAAAAACCTCATTAAAACGTTACATCAAGCACATCCCTATGAAGAAGTGGCTTATGAAATAAGTACCCTAGAAAACACCAACCAACATATTGGAATGGGAATGATTGGAACACTGCAAAAGCCTTTGTCTGAAGATGCCTTTTTAGCACATCTTAAAGAAAAAATGAATACTGCTTGTGTACGACACTCTGCAAAAGGAAAAAAAATGATTTCAAAAGTGGCGGTCTTAGGTGGTAGTGGTAGTTTTGCCATAGGTGCTGCCATCGCCCATGGAGCGGATGCTTATGTGACATCTGACCTAAAATATCATGATTTTTACACGGCAGAAAACAAGATTCTTTTGGCAGATATTGGGCACTATGAAAGCGAACAATACACAAAAGAGCTTTTACACACCTATCTTACAAAAAAAATCACTAATTTTGCAGTCGTTTTATCGCAAATAAACACAAATCCAATTAGCTATTTTTAATGTATGGCAACAAATAAAGAAATTTCTGTTGAAGAGAAGCTACGTGCTTTGTATGATTTACAATTAATTGACTCTCGTATTGACGAGATCAAGAATGTACGTGGGGAGCTTCCTTTAGAGGTTCAAGATTTAGAAGATGAAGTGGCTGGTATGAATACTCGCCTTGAAAAACTAACAACAGACCTTGACGTTATTGAGGATGAAATCAAAGCAAAAAAGCTTAGTATTGAGACTTCAAAAGAATTAATCAAGAAGTATACTTCGCAACAAGACAACGTACGTAACAATCGTGAGTACAATGCCTTGAGCAAAGAAGTTGAGTTTCAAGAATTAGAGATTCAATTAGCAGAAAAGCACATCAAAGAATTTAAAGCTCAAATAGAGCAAAAAAATGAAGTGATTGAGCAAACCAAAGAACGTGTGGGAGCAAGAGAAGAGCACCTTAAGCACAAACAAGGAGAGCTTAATGAAATCTTATCTGAAACAGAGAAAGAAGAAACTTCATTAATTAAAGAGTCTGAGAAATTCGAGAAGAAAATTGAAGACCGATTGGTAATGGCTTACAAACGTATTCGTACCAATGTAAAAAATGGTTTAGCAGTGGTAGCTGTAGAAAGAGGTGCTTCGGGTGGTTCTTTCTTTACCATCCCTCCACAAGTACAAATGGAGATTGCTGCGCGTAAAAAAATCATTACCGATGAGCATAGTGGTCGTATCTTGGTAGATCCAGAACTAGCTACTGAAGAAAAAGAAAAAATGGAAAAAGTATTTGCAAAGTTGAAATAACCAACTTTAGCATAACAATAACAAAGCCTTCACACCTCGTGAGGGCTTTTTTTATTAATTTAGATGTTATTCTGAAATGTTAAAACAATTACTTCGACAAACCAAAAAAAAATCATGAAATACCCTATCTTTCTTCTCCTTACAAGTCTACTTTTAGTAACTCAAGCTTCTTGCCAATCCAATGCAAACAAATCGAATCAAGAAGCAGCTGTAAAAGCACAACAAGCAAAAACTCCGGTGCAAGTTCCTGCAGTAAATGGCATGGAACGCGCGTATTTTGCCAGTGGATGCTTTTGGTGTGTAGAAGCTATCTATGAAAGCGTAAGAGGTGTACAAGAATCTATTTCTGGATACAGTGGCGGACATACGCAAAACCCAACCTATGAGTCAAGTAATACAGGAAGAACAGGACATGCAGAAGCAGTAGAAATTATTTACAATCCAAAAGAAATTACCTTTTCAGATTTGGTAGATGTGTATTTTGGTTCACAAAACATCACACAAGTAAACGGTCAAGGCCCGGATAGAGGATCTCAATATCGTTCTATTATTTTCTACCAAAACCAAGAACAAAAGGATATCATTGACGCAAAAATTGCCAAACTAGAAGAAAAACTAGGCGCTGGTAAAGTAGCTGCTCAAGTACTTCCCTTCGAGAAATTTTGGGATGGTGAAGGATACCATCAAAACTACGAACGTTTAAACCCAGGCAATCCATACATCCAAAATGTATCGATACCGAGACTTAAGAAATTTCAGAAGAAATTCCCACATTTGTTGAAGCAAGGAGCGCACTAGTCGAATGTCGAAAATTAAAAAAGCTTTGTTTACCCCTCCCGAAGCTTCGGGACTAAAGGGAGCAAAGCTTTTAAATTTTCATTCAGCAACAGTTGGCAGATAAACTAATTTAAAAATTCATCTTTGCCCCTTTGTAACTTTGCAACTTTGCAACTTTCTAATAAATGTCGAATCTCGAAAATCAGTCCAACACCTAAACTCCTAAACATTTAATCTTATAAACCATTTTTACCTCTTAACAGCTTTCACCGCAAACAACAAAGGGTACAATTTACTTGGCAACTCAAACATGCCATTTTTATTTATCACTAAATCTGGAAATACATTGTATGGTGAAGCATCATACTCTCCTAAGTTTTCAATGATAAGACCAGCTTTTGCTAGTGAGCTAATTACGGTTCCTAAAGGGTGGTTCCATCCATATTCTTTGCTTTCTATATCGGCATCTGGCACCGCATAACTTCCTGTGTACTCCTCATAAATCACTTCTTTTTGATGGTAGCCATAGCGCATAGCGGGTGGTGAAACGGTATAATCAAACATCCAAGCTATTGGGTGAAAATCAACAATATAAAAAGTCCCACCAGGTTTTAGTCGTTCGGCTATCATTTGCGCCCAAGGGGTTAGATCTGGCAACCAACCAATAGTTCCATAACTAGTAAAAACGATATCAAATTGTTCTTGTATATTTTTAGAAGTATCCAACACATTACAACACACAAAATTTGCATCCAATCCTAATTCACTATTTAAATTAGCAGCTAGTTTTATAGCCTCATCACTAATATCTACTCCGGTACATTTAGCTCCTAACCTACTCCAACTTAAGGTGTCTTGTCCAAAATGACATTGTAAATGCAGCAACGATTTTCCAGAAACATCGCCAAGTGCTTGAAGCTCGTACTGTGTAAGTGTCGAGGCACCTTTTTTAAAGGCATCCATCCCATAAAAATCACTAGCAGCGTGCAATGCTACGCGCTTATTCCAAGTTTCTTTATTGATTTCAAAAACTTTTTGAAAGTCCATATGCTATGTATTAAAAGAGCTGACAACAAAAAGACAGCCTAGGTTATTATCCTTTATGTGTGCCATCACAAAACGGCATATTTGCACTTTTTTCGCAGCGACAATACGATGCTCTTGCTGGTTTTACCTCTTGGGTACCGTCTGGATGCGTAATGGTATGCTCTCCCACTACAATCAAGGGTCCGTTTTCTATTAAATTTACTTTTGTCATAGTATTTTATTTTTGATTTCAAATTTATGTGTTCCGTAAATATAGGATTTTCTGAAATTTTAGAACACAAAAAAAGGTCTTAAAACCCTAAAATCGCACTAACATTTCAAATAAAAAAAGCGCCCTCAAACTAGTAAGGACGCTTTTAAAATTACCAAGACAATCGATCTGATTTCCTGAGTCCGGGATCTCCAGAAATAATCATGACCGATGATCTGTTCATGTTCTGTTTTCCACTCATACTGTCTACATACTCATCGTCTCTCAGCCAATAGCGCGTAAAGTAACTTTCTGCACAAGGTCTGCTTCCTAATACCGTATTAAACAAACCACAAGGAGTTGTTTCTTGTTCTGCCTGCGCATCCAATACAATTAAACTTTGCATAACGGTTCTAGAAGAAGCTGTATTAGAATCTCTCAATGCCGTATCAAAACGGTCTCCTTTATTCCATTCGCGCATAAACTTGTTCCATTGATTAGGATAGAAGTTTATATAACGAGCACCACAAACTGCCTTTGCTCCTGCGCCAATAAAGTTATTATTTAAGGTAGATCCATTGCAATTAATTTGATAAACCATTCTTAATGGAAAACGTCCTCCAGCATATCGACCTGTATCCAATCCATTAATATCACGATTTGTAATAGTAACGTTATCCTTCATTGGTATTTGCTCATACGTTCCATGACTATGAATAATAAGGTCTATAAAATACCCATCATCTGCAAGCTCACGCAACTTTGCAAAAATAGTTTCTTTAGAAGTGTCGCGTATATGCTCATCTGGCTTTACAGGTTCTGCAAATGTCTTTTTAAATAAGATACTCTTATCGTATCCATGAAAAGAATTACTGTAGGTGTTATGGGCATTTTGGACCAAATTGTAAAACTTACTATCTTCAAAAGACACAATGGTTACCGAAGCCGATTTTTTTGGAGAAATTACGTTATCAGATGATGATGCACTGCCAGAGACAGTTACCGTGTAGTGCAAAGTAACATTTAAACGTCCATCTACAATATGCACATTATTTTTACCAGCCTTCCAGCCATTACTAGCACGCAAGGTTACTGAGAATCGATCAAATTCATCTTGACCGTTAAATCCGCCATCTGCATCACCTACAAATCCACTAAGAGTGATTCTATCATTTTTATCTACAGTGACCTCTTTAGATTTTCTTAGTGAGATAGTAGCACCATCACGTGCTTTTTTAACATTCGATTTTGTTCTTTCTAACAAGGTCCTACCTTGTACTTTAAAACAGTAATACAATTCGCCATTTGTTTCATGTGAGGGATCCCCGTTGTCTGTTACATACAAAGAATCCAGTGAGATTTTTACTTTCATAATTAATAAAATTTAAATGAATATTTTTACTTTATTAATCATTTTACTACAAAAAGGGGAGTGTTAACGCGTTGACGACAAACCTATTACAAACAAAGTCTTTTCCCCTTTTATTTTTAGTACATAAACGTTTTTTTTAGTAAACAACACATTTCAACAGATAAAAACCTATATTCTTCTTAAACTTTTTATGCAGCATCGTACGAATGAAATACTTTCCATATTTTTACTAAAAAGAAAACCTCATGAAACAGTTAGCCTACCTTCTCCTCTTTTCGTTTCTACCTATAGGATGTAAAGACACACCGAAAGAACAAAATGATCGAGAACTCATTCCTGATCATGATAAAAATAAGGTGCTTACTACCGCCGAGACTATTGCCTATAAAAATGGTTTTGAGGCCTGGAAAGAGGTGCAGAAAATAGATTTTAAATTTAATGTTGCCAGAGAAGGCAAAACCCTTGGAGGAAGAATGTGGTCTTGGAAACCAAAAAGCAATGAAGTCTCATTACTCACAGAAACTGACACCATTACTTTTAATCGTGCTAGTCTCGATAGTATTACAACGACCTATGATGCAAATTTTATTAACGATAAATATTGGCTCTTAGCGCCGTTTAATTTAATTTGGGACGAAGGCACTACTTTTTCAGAAAAAGAAAACCAAATAGCACCTATCTCAAAAGACACGCTCAACATGCTTACCATTACCTATGGCAAAGAAGGAGGATACACACCAGGAGATGCATACGATTTTTATTATGGCAAAGACTTTATGATTAAAGAATGGGTATTTAGAGAAGGAAATTCAAAAGAGATGACCATGCAAACTACTTGGGAAGACTACCAAACTTTTAAAGGCATTGTCATTTCAAAATCACATAAAGATCCAGCTTCTAAACTAGAGCTTTTCTTTACAGACATTAAAGTACAATAACCCAAGCAGCACTATGACCTTTCAAAATTCAAGAACTTTTGCACAACAATGTGACCGTGAAGATTCGTTAGCACATTTCAGAAAACAGTTTTTATTACCTACAGACACCCAAGGAAATGAGTTGGTGTATCTCTGCGGAAATTCCCTGGGCCTGCAACCTGTTGCTACTAAAGATTATATTCAAGAAGAGCTCAACGATTGGGCAAAACACGGCGTAGAGGGCCACACAGACGCAAAGCACCCTTGGCTCCCATACCATGAATTTTTAACTCAAAGTATGGCTAAGATTGTAGGCGCTAAACCTAGCGAGGTCGTTGTCATGAACACCCTTACAACTAACCTGCACCTAATGATGGTGAGTTTTTACCAACCCACCAAAACCAAATATAAAATTGTCGTAGAAAGTGATGCTTTTCCGAGTGATAAGTACGCTATGGAAAGTCAGTTAAAATTTCATGGCTTCGATGCCAAAGAAGGGCTCATTCTCTGGACGCCTAGAGAAGGAGAAGAGTTATGCCGTTTCGAAGACCTAGAAAATATAATGACTACCCAAGGAGATGAGATTGCATTGCTCATGATTGGAAGTACCAATTATTATAGTGGACAACATTTCCCTTTAAAAGAAATTACAAAACTCGGGCACAAACATGGCTGCATGGTTGGTTTCGATTTGGCCCATGGTGCTGGAAACATACAACCCAACTTACATGAAACAGGACCCGATTTTGCAGTTTGGTGTACCTACAAGTATTTAAATAGTGGTCCAGGGTCTTTAGGTGGTTGCTTTGTACACGAACGTCATGCTAATAATGAGAAACTAAACCGCTTTGCTGGTTGGTGGGGTCACAATAAAGAAACACGTTTTATCATGCGCCACGAATTTGATGCCTTACCCGGTGCAGAAGGATGGCAATTAAGCAATCCTCCTATTCTATCCATGGCTGCCATAAGAGCCAGCTTAGATACTTATCAGGCAGCTGGTTTTGACAACCTACGTGCAAAAAGTGAAACACTAACGGGATATCTTGAGTTTTTATTAGATGAGCTTAACAATGATAACATCAACATTATCACACCAAGAGATAAAGCACAGCGTGGTTGTCAGTTAAGTATTCAAGTAAAAAATGCAAACAAAGAATTACACACCAAACTCACCAAGGCAGGAGTGATTAGTGATTGGAGAGAACCCGATGTGATTCGAGTAGCTCCAGCACCACTCTACAACAGTTATGAAGATGTATTTGAGTTTGTAGAACGGTTAAAGCAAATTTTGTGAAAGTAGTGACAACTTTTGAAGAATTAAGTAAATACAACACTTATAAGTGTTCTTAAATTAAGTAAAAACATCCCTCTAATCTCCCTTCAAAGGGAGACTATACTCTAGATGTAATAAAAATCTAGATTCCAGCAGAGTGTTCCCCTTTGAAGGGGAAGTCAAGGGGATGTTCATAGGATTAATGAAGCAAAACAATGAAAAACAACAATCAGAAAATACTCATCATCGGTGCCGGACTTTGCGGTAGCTTACTTGCGTTACGTATGGCACAACGAGGCTACCAAGTACAATTGGTAGAAAAACGTCCCGATTTGCGTGATGTGACTCAGGATGCTGGACGTTCTATTAATTTAGCACTTAGCGATAGAGGTTTAAAAGGATTGCGCCTAGCAGGTGTTGAAGAAGATGCTAAAAAATTATGCATTCCCATGTATGGGCGCATGATACACGATGCAAAAGGCAATACCTTTATGAGCAATTACAGCGGTCGCGAAGGAGAATATATTAATTCTATCTCTCGTCCGGGATTAAATATGTTATTACTAGACAAGGCAGAAGCCATGCCTAATGTTTCTATCCTATTCAACAAAGGATGTACACATGTCGATTTAGAAAATGGCACAGCTACCTTTAAAGATTACAGTACCAAAGAAGAAGTTGCGTATAGCGGCGATGTGATTCTCGGGACCGACGGAGCAGGTTCTTCTGTTAGAAAAGCCATGTTTAACCACAAGAAATTTTTATTTAGCTTTTCACAAGAATGGCTTACGCATGGCTACAAAGAAATCACCATTCCGCCAACAGAAACTGGTGATTACAGAACCGAAAAAGGAGCCTTACATATCTGGCCACGAGGTGAAGACATGCTTATTGCATTACCAAACCTAGATGGTAGTTTTACAGTAACATTATTTGCACCCTATGCTAACAGCGACTATTGTTTCGACAACCTCACCACACCAGAAATGGTCACCGAATATTTCAGCAAAGAATATCCAGATGCCATGAAATTAATGCCAAATTTGGTGGAAGAGTTTTTTGATAATCCAACGGGACCACTAGGTACTATTCGTTGTTCTCCTTGGCATTGCTATGGCAAAGTAGCACTATTAGGAGATGCAGCTCATGCCATCGTCCCTTTTTACGGACAAGGGATGAATGCAAGTTTTGAAGATGTCATTGTGTTTGATGAAATTCTAGATAAACACGAAGGCGATTGGAACACCGTATTAGCTGCT
The DNA here is from genome assembly GCF_058147145.1 of Patiriisocius sp. 208BN25-11. NCBI lineage: Bacteria > Pseudomonadati > Bacteroidota > Flavobacteriia > Flavobacteriales > Flavobacteriaceae > Patiriisocius > Patiriisocius sp. 208BN25-11. Next base: position 76,058 of record NZ_JBYVJY010000005.1, on the reverse strand, counting down.
TATGAAAAAGCACGTAAAAAAGATACCGATGCCATTGCAAATTTAGCTTTAGACAATTTCCATGAAATGAAAGAGCACACAGCAAGTGCTTTGTTTCAAGAGAAAAGAAAACTAGAAATGGCCTTTGAAGGGGCTTTCCCAAAAGATTATTTCAGTAAATATTCTTTAGTGACTTTCAATGAAGATATATCCTATCATGAAGCCATGACTAGAGGAAGAGCACAAGACAAAACCATTTTAAATTTACTAGATGATGGCAAACTTCCAGACACTATGGAACTTGACCAAAAACTAGCATTAGTACAAGAAGAAACTAACCATCTATTGCACGAAGACGCAGTGGCTGGGAAACTTAAATAATTAACAAACAACAATATCCCCTCAAGCACATTGGGGGTGAAAACTAATAACGATGTCCCCTCGAGCGCAGTCGAGAGGTCTCTTTAAGATTACTATTTTAAATTAGGTCTCGACTGCGCTCGACCAGACAACAATATGACAACCAAAAGCAAACTAGTAGAAGGAAAAGCAACTCCAAGAGGTGCATATCCGCATATTAAAAGAGCAGGCGATTTTTTATTTGTAAGCGGTACCAGCTCTAGACTTCCAGACAATACCATTGCGGGAGCCAACAAAATTGATGAAATGGGCACCATTTTCTTAGACATCAAAGAGCAAACAAGAGCAGTATTAAACAACATTAAAGATGTGCTCGCTACCGAAAATGCTACCTTAGAAGACGTCGTTGATGTTGGCAGTTTTCTGGTGAACATGAACGATTTTGGAGGCTATAACGAAGTCTATGGCGAGTTTTTCAGCAAAGAAACGGGACCGGCAAGAACTACCGTAGCAGTGCACCAACTGCCACATCCACATCTGGTGATTGAAATTAAAGTAACGGCATATAAACCTCTATAATTTGCATCCTTGGAACATCTTAGAAAACATAGTGTGAAAATTTTAATTGCAGCTTTTTTGCTTTTCTTCGGAAATGTGGATGCTCAAAAGGCATTAGAAGAACAAAGCAAACGTCCGTTTGAAATTGGGGCTTCGGTTACGGTTCGCTCTGCTGTTTTAGATGAGGACCGTGTACTTAATATTTACCTTCCGCAAGGCTATGCAACTTCTAACAAAAAATATCCGGTCATTTATTTGCTGGATGGATCTGCAGATGAAGATTTTATTCATATTTCGGGACTCGTACAATTCGGTTCTTTTTCTTGGATTAACATGGTGCCAGAAAGTATAGTGGTGGGTATTGCTAACGTAGACAGGAAAAGAGATTTCACCTACCCCACTAGCATTGCACAAGACAAAATAGACTTCCCCACAACGGGAGGTTCAAAAAAATTCATCAGCTTTATCGAGCATGAACTTCAACCTTACATCAATTCGACGTATAACATTTCCGAAGAAAAAACCATCATCGGACAATCACTAGGTGGGCTATTAGCTGCTGAAATTTTACTAACCAAACCACAGCTATTTGACAACTATATTATTGTGAGTCCGAGTATGTGGTGGGACAACGAATCTTTATTGAGGCAAAAACCCGTTATAGCCAACACACACAAAAACATCTATGTAGGTGTTGGAAGTGAAGGTCCAACTATGGAAACAGGTGCTATCAAACTACGATACGCGCTTATGGAGCTGTATCAAAACAAAGGCACCGTATTTTTTAATTTATTTAAAGCGCAAGATCATGGAGACACCCTCCATCTTGCCGTATACGACGCCTTTGAAAAAATTTTTAAAGACCAAAAACAAAAGTAACATGCAAAAAATTAGCAACTACATCAATGGCAGTTATTGTGATCCTATTTCGGGAACTTGGATAGACAATTACAATCCCAGCAATGGAGAAGTGTATGCTAAAATTGCAGACTCTAACAACAAGGATGTAGCTGCAGCCTATGTCGCGGCAAAAGAAGCGTTTCCATCTTGGTCAAAAGCAACCATAGACACAAGAAGCAAAATCTTACTAAAAATAGCCGATCTTATAGAAGCCAATTTAGATCGCTTAGCAGCTGCAGAAGCCAAAGACAATGGCAAACCTTTAAGTCTAGCTACTGCAGTAGACATACCCAGAGCAAGTGCAAATTTTAGGTTCTTCGGAAATGCGATTACTCAATTTGCTAGCGAGGCACATGAAAGTGTAGGGCTAAACACCATGAATTATACCCTGCGCCAACCCATTGGTGTGGTAGGTTGTATTTCTCCTTGGAATTTACCTTTGTACCTATTTACCTGGAAAATAGCACCTGCCCTAGCGGCAGGAAACTGCGTGGTTGCAAAACCAAGCGAGGTTACTCCTATGACTGCCTATTTATTGGGGGAAATATGCACCGAAGCAGGATTACCTCCAGGCGTTTTAAATATTGTACATGGTACGGGTCCAAATACTGGACAAGCCATTGTTGAACATGAAGATATAAAAGCCATTTCGTTTACAGGAGGTACAGCAACAGGTGCTCATATTGCACGAACTGCGGCACCTATGTTTAAAAAACTATCGTTAGAGTTAGGAGGGAAAAACCCGAACCTCATCTTTGCAGATTGCAACTATGAAAAAATGCTCTCGGTAACGGTGAAATCTTCTTTTGCTAACCAAGGACAAATATGCCTTTGCGGAAGTAGAATTTATGTAGAAGAAACCATCTTCGAACAATTTAAAAAAGACTTTGTTGCTAAGGTTTCAGCATTAAAAGTAGGCAACCCATTTGATAATGACACCAACGTAGGTGCTTTGGTATCGAAGCCACATATGGAGAAAGTACAATCATATATCAACATAGCACAAGAAGAAGGCGGAGTTATTTTATATGGGGGAAACGCAGTCACTGTCCCTGGAAGTGAAAAAGGATATTACTTACAACCCACGATCATTGAATTACAAGACAACCAATGTCGCGTTAACCAAGAAGAGATTTTTGGTCCTGTAGTCACCCTTATGCCTTTTAAAACTGAAAAAGAAGCTTTAACACTCGCCAATAGTGTTAAATATGGTTTATCTGCCACGCTATGGACGAGTAACATCGATAGAACCATGCGACTTTCTAACCAAATAGAAGCTGGAATTGTATGGGTAAACACATGGCTCAATAGAGATTTACGCACTCCCTTTGGTGGTGTAAAACAAAGTGGTGTTGGTAGAGAAGGCGGCTTTGAAGCCCTAAAATTCTTTACCGAAGCTAAGAATGTGTGTATTAGTTATAGTAGTGAGTAGCTAGGTAAAACCTGCAAGGTATGAGGAGGTACGACCATCCTTGTAGGTTTAGGCAAAGGCGATTTAAATTATTGTTTAAAAAAAATGAATTATGTCCCCTCGAGTGCAGTCGAGAGGTCTCTTTAAGAGTACTATTTTAAATTAGGTCTCGACTGCGCTCGACCAGACAAAAATTATGAATTTAAACTTAAAAAATAAAAACGCCATGATCTGTGGCGGTACTGCAGGAATTGGAAAAGCAAGTGCGATGCAATTAGCAGCTATGGGAGCAACCATCACTCTAGTTGCTAGAAACGAAGACAAACTAAAAGCAACCCTTGCGCAACTTCCTACTCAAGATGATCAAACACATGATTATCTGGTGGTGGATTTCACAAACCCTTCGCAATTAAAAGAACAGGTATCAAAAGCAACTGGATCTAAAAACTACCATGTGTTATTGAATAATACGGGAGGCCCAAAAGGCGGACCAATATTCTCTGCAGATACTTCAGAATTTATCAATGCCTTTTCGATGCACTTAGAATGCAATCAGATTCTAGTACAAGCATTGGCTCCAGGAATGAAAGAAGATGGCTACGGACGCATTATAAACGTAATATCGACCTCTGTAAAACAACCTATCGACGGATTAGGAGTTAGTAATACCATTAGAGGTGCTGTTGCAAGCTGGAGTAAAACCATGGCAAACGAACTTGGTCAATACGGAATCACAGTGAATAATGTACTTCCAGGTTTCACCGCTACAGAAAGACTCGCAAGTATTATTAGCAATGCCGCCAAACGTTTTGACGGTTCTGAAGAGAAAGCTACAGCCTTTATGAAAAGCATCGTTCCTGCAAAGCGATTTGCTCAACCTGAAGAAGTTGCTAACGCTATTGCATTCTTGGCAAGTGACGCTGCAGGATATATTAATGGTATTAATTTGCCTGTTGATGGTGGGAGAACAAAGAGCCTTTAAAAAGTAAGCAGTGGCAGTAGGCAGTATAACAGCTACAAGAATAATATCCTGTTTTGTAAGTCTGTCAGAAAGTTGATTAACAAAACAGTTTTAAATATAACGACATGCACAACTGATCACTGCTACTGAAAACTGAATACTTATAGCTACTATTTTAAATTACATTCCATCTTTTAATTTATAATTGTAACTTTAACCTTAGCTAATAACCTCACAATCTCCAACCATGAGCAAAAGAAAATTACGTATTAACGGGCACTCGCATTTACTTCCCTACCCTGAGGAGATTCCTCAATTCATGAAAGATAAAGGGATTTTCTGGGTCGATAAAGATCGAAAGTTTATGCTTCAAAAAGATTGGAGCCGTCCTGTAACCGATTCTAGCTTTTTCTTAGATGAAAAATTAGCCTGGATGGAGCGTAATAAAATTGATCACGCTGTCGTACTCAACCTTTCTCAGCTCTATGGAAATGGACTGCGTGTTGAAGAAATGAAACAGGCATTGCGTTTTCAGAACGATTTTAATGCCAAAGTGCAACATGAAAATCCATCAAAATTTACCACTGGATTTGTAGTACACCCAGGTTTTGTGAGAGGAGCTTGCTGGGAAATTGAACGCTGTGTTGAAGAACTAGGTATGCAATTGCTTTGTCTGCCCACACACTATATGGATACCATTGGTACCTGGCGCTGTATTTTTGATGAAGAAAACGAACCTATTTTTGAGCTCGCAAACAAATACAATCTAGCTATTGAAGTACACCCTTACGATGGTGAAAAATTTATAAAGCTTGAAAATACGTCTTGGCGTTTCCACTTAATATGGATGTTGGCGCAATGCGCAGATGCGTATCACTTTTTAACTTTAAATGGCTACGCAGACAAGTATCCAAATATGCGTACCTGCTTTGCGCATGGAGGGCAATTAGCACAAATGAATTTGGGCCGACGCATTCAAGGATTTGATGGTAGACCCGATTTGTTTGAAGGGAAATCCCATCCGCGAAAATCGGTAGGACATAAAAACATATTCTTTGACACCCTTGTACATGATACTGGCGGACTAGAATTATTGATAAAAAACCAAGGAGCTAAACAAGTGGTTATGGGTCTTGATGATCCATATCCTCTTGGAGAAATGGAAAGCGAAAAGCAATCTTCTTACCCTGGAAAAATTTTAGATTTGGCCATGGAACGAAACATCCTAACCGACACCGAGTGTGATGCCATTTGGGAAGACAATGTGATTCAATGGCTCTGCGGTGATGATAAAGCAGCTAAAGAAAAGTTAGTTGCTAGAATTTTAGGAAGCTAATAGAAAATTTAGCATTCCATAAAACAGGAATAACAATGTCCCCTCGAGCGTAGTCGAGAGGTCTCTTTAATAATACTATTTTAAATTAGGTCTCGACTGCGCTCGACCAGACAGATATGCACTTCCTACCAGAAAACATTGATGAGTATGCTGTAGCACATTCGCAGCCTGAACCAAAATTACTAGCCGATCTTACCCGAGAAACTTGGCAAAAAGTTTTGGCGCCAAGAATGTCTAGCGGACATTACCAAGGACGCGTGTTGAGCATGATATCAAAACTCATCAATCCAACAAACATTCTTGAAATTGGAACCTACACAGGCTATGCCGCCCTGTGTTTGGCAGAAGGCATGAAAGAAAATGGAGTACTTCATACGATAGATATCAATGAAGAATTATACGACATACAACGCAAGTACTTCGATATGTCTCCATATGGTGACCGTATGTTACAACATATTGGAAATGCTGTAGATATTATTCCAACCTTAGACACTACATTTGATCTTATTTTTATTGATGCCGATAAAAGTAATTATCCCACCTATCTGGAGTTATTGCTTCCTAATTTACAACCAGGCGCTGTTATTTTAAGCGACAATGTATTATGGAGTGGCAAAGTAGTGGAACCTCTTAACCCAAAAGATACAGACACTAAAGTCTTATTGGCCTATAACAAATTACTAAATGAGCACCCAAAACTAGAAACGGTTTTATTGCCCATTAGAGACGGGTTAACCATAAGCAGGGTGAAGTAGTGAGAACTAAAATTTCCGAAGAAAAATAATCTATGTCCGGTTGAGCGGAGTCGAAACCTAGGGTAATGATATTTAGGTTGTAGTTCTCGACTGCGCTCGAACAGACAATTTTGTAATTTTGACTATTGCACCGCTTGCAATGCATCAATATTTCCGTAGCCTTTTGTACTGCTTCTATTTGGATACAATTCTGAGCTCTGACGCATTCTTTGCAATACTTGTGCTCTACTCCAGTTAGGATATTTAGACCATACCAAAGCTGCAATACCAGCTGTGGTTGCCGTTGCCACACTTGACCCTCCAACGTATGAAGATTGACCATTGTTAAATCCGACTACAGTACTGGTGCGACTGTTGTCATTATTACGCTCCATTACAATAGTAAATTCTATCTGACTTCCATCATGACACGTATCGCACTGCAAGTAGTTTCCATTATCTGTGATACCCGTTACAGCCACAGTTTCGTTCATACTCGCAGGGAATATCACAGGATACCAGTTTGTAAAATCTAATGAAGTACCTCCTGCTGCAAAAATGAGTTTACCACGATTGTATGCATAGCGAACTCCGTCTCTTACACTACCAATACTCCAAGGATACCCAATAGACATTGAAATAATTTTTACGTCATTTCTATTTCCTAACTGTACCAAAGCATCACGAACTCCCTTACGCTCATGGTAATCGTTTAAAACTACATCTTCTGTAGCACGATACGACACAAGGTTACTATTGTAGGCAACACCTACTGGTAAATTGTTATTGTTTCTTGGAGATGCTATGGTTCCAGCCATACTCGTTCCATGTCCACAACGATCGTTTGGACCATCATAGTTATTACTCCACCACCAATTTGAATCAATAAAAGTTCCATATTTTTGAACGGTACGTCCATTACTATAACCATCATTAAAATTACTTCCTAACAAGGATTGGTTTGGAGACAATCCTGTATCTACAACAGCAACAGTTACATTGGCACCAGTACTATGTTGCCATGCTTGGGTAATATTGTGTTGATCATAGGTCCAACTCACTAAAGAACCAGGTGCTACCGTTCTATAATCTGCCGGATTCAAATTTTGTCCGTTTTGATTACAACCACTTGAAGAACGCTGATTTTGGGGATAATTTACATTGGTAAAAAAAGAATAGCCACTTGGCTCTAGGTAACGAATATCTCTTCTTTTACGTAGCTCTGTAATGGTAGCTATATTTTCTACATGAATATCCACTAAATTAAGTACGTTGTCATCTTCTACAAGGGCTTGTTTTCTTGTTTTTCCTTCGGAAATTTGAACGGCCTCTAAGATGTTATTTTTTGAAGAAGTTAATCGAGTGGCATTCGCAGATGTAGTAAAACTTTCCCCTTTGGCACCATATCCTACCGTAAGTAAGTTTTCTCCATGAACAACGGCACTCCATAATACCTGATCTGTAGTTCGAGTCCAATCAAAATCACCGGAGGCTTGTAATTCCTTATCTATGATTTCATTAATATAATCTATAGATAGTATTTCTTGAGACGTTTGATTAAGTAACGAAGCGTCTAAATCTACAGGAATTTCTAATGGGTCTTGAGAACAATTAGTTAAAAACAAGAGACTTGCAGCCGCAAGGGTGAGGCGTAATTTTTTCATGATATATATTTAGGTTGATATTGGTACCTAAGATATACATTTTATATTTTTTTAACAAAATATTTAGAGATACTGTAGCCAATGAATGCAATTGTTGTTCCTACCATAGCTCCAACTAAAATATCACTGGGATAATGCACTCCTACATAGATTCTGCTTGTCACAAAAATGAGTGGCCATAGATAGGCTACATACACCCATGGATTATAGCTTCGGATGGCTAATACTAAAAAAGTAACAATACTAAAGCTTGAGGAAGCATGTCCCGAAAAGAAACTGAAGGTTTTTGGTTCTTGTAAAACACGAATCATTGCCGATAGTTCGGTTACATTATTAGGTCGAATACGGGCAACATATTCTTTTGTAATATTAGTAATGGTTAGGGTCACAAAAAAGGTTAGTAGCACACCACATAACATGAGTAATCCTTTTTTTCCTTTATAGTAATATAGTAAGATGATACTGAAATAAATAAAAAGAGCCGTCCAACTCTCAATTTTAGTAGCAAAAATCCAAAAAGAATCGAATGATGCTACCCCTAAATTATTAAGCCAAACAAAAAGTTCTTCGTCCCAATTTTTTAAGGTGGTGAACATTAAAACTTACGTTTGATAGAGCCCCCAAAATCTTCAACATCGTCTTTCATCTGTTTCAGTTCTTTTGTAAGGTCCTTTGTTATATTGAGGTCGACTCCTTCTTTCTCGGCAGTCTTGGTGATTTCAGACTTGATATCGTTGGTGGCATCTTTTATTTGGCGCATACCTTTTCCAAGGCCTCGAGCGATTTCAGGAATCTTGTCGGCACCAAAAACTAGTAGCACGACAAATAGAATAAAGGCTATTTCTCCACCGCTAATAAATAAAAAATGAGGTTGTAATCCCATGTGGCAAAGATAGGGAGATTTCAGATTATGAAATCAGATTTTTAATAAAATTTAGGCCTTGAACTAGGTTAGCAAATTAATGAAACAACAATGCTATCCATCTTATAGAAAACAAAAAACCCGCTATATTGCTATAACGGGTTTTGGGTTATTAAAATTTCAGAAATACTAGTTCTTTACTTTATTTTTAAAGTTATTAAACTCACCTAATTTTTTGCGTTTAGGCCATGCATTGTTTGATGTATCGATATCTGCAGTTTCTTCGTCTGGATCTACCATGATTTTAGTGATCTCTTTTTCTGAAGCCACTACTCTACTTAACTCAGCGTCATTCTTTCTCCAAATTTGTGCTGGATAGGTTTCACGCTTTGTACTTCCATCGCTATAGGTATACTCCACAATGATTGGCATTGGGATTCCTCCTGGCTTCTCGAAAGTTACATCGTAAAAATACTTTGGGTTTTTAAGGTTCGCTCTGTCTGCAGGGCTCACATTATCCATAATGTATTCTTGCAAGGTAGTAACGTCATTTAGGGTTTGCGTTTTCATGTCTTCTTCGAAATCTTCGCTACCTTCTTCTACTAGGTACACTAGAGGTGGCAAGTCGCTTTCTTTCATACCACGAGCTTCCATCATTTCTCTTACCTCGGCATTCATTTTTGAAGTTACATAGTATTTTTTCACTTCTTTAACTCCGATATCTGTGTAGTCTGTGCTATAAAACCAAGATCTCCAGAACCAATCTAAATCTACTGCAGAAGCATCTTCCATACTACGGAAGAAATCTTCTGGTGTTGGGTGTTTGAACATCCAACGTTGAGAATATGTTCTAAAGGCATGATCAAACAACTCACGTCCCATAATAGTTTCACGTAAAATATTTAATCCTGTTGCTGGCTTAGAGTATGCGTTGGCACCAAAACTATAGGTGTTTAAACCTTTTGTCATAATTGGAGCAATGTAATCTTGATCTCCAGCCATGTAGTTTACAATTTTGTTTGCAGGTCCACGACGTGATGGATACGCTTTGTTAGGCGCAATAGCATCTGGGTACCACTCTCCAAAATCTTGTTCTGCAACGTACTGTACAAAAGTATTTAAACCTTCGTCCATCCAAGTCCATTGACGCTCATCACTATTTACAATCATAGGAAAATAGTTATGTCCAACTTCGTGAATAATCACACTCATCATACCGTATTTAGTACGCTCACTATAATTTCCTTCTGCATCTGGACGTCCATAGTTCCAGCAAATCATTGGGTATTCCATCCCTTGCCCTTTGGCATGTACAGAGATCGCTTTATGGTATGGGTAATCGAAAGTCATTCTAGAATACGACTTTAAGGTACTAGCCACAACAATAGTTGAATAGTCTTCCCACAATGGGTTACCTTCTGGTGGGTACATAGAAACAGCCATTACATCTTTTTTACCAATCTTTACCGACATCATATCCCAGATAAAACGTCTTGACGTTGCAAAACCGTAATCACGAACATTTTCTGCTTTAAACTTCCAAGTTTTGGTAGCTTTTACATTTCCTTTAGAAGCAGCTTCTGCTTCCTCTTGAGTTACAATAATTACGGGCTTTTCGTATGATTTTTTAGCTTGCTCATAACGGTTCATCATGGTTTTGCTAAATACTTCTTTTCTATTTTCTAATACTCCTGTTGCGTCTAGCACGTGATCTGCAGGTACGGTAATGTTTACCTCGTAATCACCAAAAGGTAATGCAAACTCATCACGACCCCAGAACTGACTGTTTTGCCATCCTTCTACGTCGCTGTATACAGCCATTCTTGGAAAGAACTGAGCAATTACATATCCTTTATTTCCATCGGCAAATACTTCATATCCACTACGTGCTCTATCAATAGTGTGGTTTACAATATTGTACCACCACTTAATATCGAAGGTATAGCTATCTCCTGGCTCCATTGCCTTAGGAATATCAATGCGCATCATGGTGCGGTTGATAGTATGCTTTAGGTTATTTCCTTTGCTATCTTTTACGTAGTCAATTTTAAAACCACCATCAAATCCTGCTCCCATGTAGCTATTTACAAAAGTACTAGCTTGTTGTGCTGGTGCTACTCCGTTAGGCTCGATTAAAGGTGACTTAGAGTCTGTAGCACGAACGTTTTGGTCTAGCTGCACCCATAAATATTCTAATACATCTGGAGAATTGTTAGTGTAGGTAATTGTTTCTGTACCATAAAGTCTTGCGTTTTCATCGTCTAGACGAATATCCATTTTATAATCTGCCTGCTGTTGGTAGTATGCTGGCCCTGGAGCTCCACTTGCAGAACGGTATTGGTTTGGAGTAGAAAACTCTTGATATAACTGCTTAAAACGGTTGTTGTTTAAATGTCCAGGTTTGCGTTCTTCTGCTCCTTCTGCTTCCTGAGCATAGCCAAATCCAGCTGAAGAAACTATCAAAATAAAAGATAAAAATTTAAGTAATTTCATGGTATTAGATTATTTTAAAAAGTATTCAAAAATAGGGTAATATGTGGGTTGCGCTGTGTTATATTAAAAGTTTAACAATCCTTTAGGATTTTCTTTTTCCAGCACAAGGCTACGTCTTACATCTGGTGTTTTAAGGTGTATGATATTTTGTTGATCTTCAAAGCCATCAAACAACACCTGGTTTTCAATTTCTATGCTTTTCAAGATTTCAACATTGGTAACTTCTAGGTACATTTTTACACGGTCAATATCGTATTCCTTTCCAATATATGCATAGGGAACCTGAGTACCATTTACATAAATAGAAAGTTTTTTAAACACGTATTCTTTTAACAAAAGCTCGTCTTCTTCAGTCTCTTTTTTAGAGTCCAAGTACACTTTTCTTAAAGATCGTTTGCTTAAAACAGCTTCGATATCGTCTGTAAATATTTCGGTGATAATTTGAAGTGATTGTTCTTCAGGAACATATTCTATTCTTGTAGTACTTACATAAAACTTATGTAAGGTTGCTGCTGTAAGTATTGGAAAAACAAAAGCAAGTACAAGGATCTTAAAAGACTTCATAGGGTAACGTTAATGAGGGTTGCAAAATGCAAAAAATAGAGCAATAAGCATTCCTTTTTACTTCGGAAATTTTAAAAAAAGATAAAATTGTTAGTTAATCTTCAACTGGAATAGGCAACCCAGAAAGATATACTGGAGCTTTTGCTTCAAATATGCTTAACATTCCTAAGTGGTTTTTTATTTCTAATTCTCTTTCAACCTGCGTGGTCTCCAAACAATGTAACACAAAATCATACGAGCGATCTTCAGGAATTCCATACGCTTCCATGAAAAAGGAAGGTCTATAGATGTGTAATATTTCAGCTACTGTAATATCCTGGGCTAACCAATGACGTACCATTTTCAATTTTTTGTAATACCCAGTGAGGTGTTTATGCAATGCTTCTAGATCTACCGAAACAGGTGTGATGGTTTGCCCTACAAGGTTGGGTATTTTCTCTTCGGGCTCTCCTTTAAAACCAGGGATTCCTACATCGTCAAAATTAAATTCTTCTTCTGTTTTAATATTTCCTACATCTTTTAACAGATCCCCAGAAAGTGTATTCCCTAAAACTACCTCATCTAGTTCATTTAACAATACCACCAAAGCTACCGAGAGGTGTTTTTGGGCATATACAGCATCGGAAACCACGACTTTTTTGGGGAAGTATTTTATTCCAGAAAACACTAGCGTATCATAGCGATTTACCTCTATACTAAATTTACCTTCTTGGTTTGTAATTGCATTATACCGAGATGTTTTATTTAAAACATGAATATTCTCAACCTCATCTGGATTGGTAACATGTCCTTCTAAAACAATAGTTTGCGCTTTTCCGAAATAAAAAAAGCAACTAACAATAACAATAAATAAGTAGGCGTTTTTATTCAATGTTTTTTAAATATTCTTTACTTTTTGATACCATATAATCTAGTAACAACAATTCATTTTCTGATTGCAAATAAGAGACATCAAAATCACTTTCATGCACAAAATAGACAAAATCTGACACCTTCTCTTTTGGAATTTCATAATGAGTCACGATAAAATCTGTTGTGAATTTATCTTTTAATTCTTTCAATGAAGTGTCTGTAAGTTCATTAGCAGCATCTTCTTTTGGTTTTCCAAAAATAAGTCGTGTCAATAATGAAACTCCTCCAATTAAATTTGCCCCTTCTCTTACTTGTCCGTTATTATAAGCATCTCTAGCCACATTACCTTTCACAGAAGTTTGTGCATCTGGAGCAAATTCGTACTCAAATTCTAATGCTTTGTATGACAAATCGAAATTTCCGAAGCCTCCAAAGGTTTTAATTTTACCTACATCCACGGTAAGATCTCCTGTTAAATCATAGGTTTTCACCAAAACTTCATCCAAAACATTTACTTCTGGATTCAAAAAAATAGTGACTGTTTTCTTTTTTAGCACACTTTCCCTAACTATTAAATTAAAACTTATGTATTGCAATGACGTTACCTGCAACCTGTCATTGGTAGCAACATTGATTGTAAATTGTCCATTTTCATTTGTTACTACTCCTTTTTGAGATGAAATATTATAAATATGAATCCCCTCTACTTGATCGGCTACAGGAGTAATAATGGTACCCGTAATAGGAACACGCTTCACCTCTTGAGAAATAGCATTAAAAGCGCAAAAAAAGAAGAGGACACTAAAGAGACGAAATGATTTCATAGCACATAAATTTTGTTGGTTTATAATATGAAATTACAACGATTTTTCATAAAACTGGCCCAAATTTTTGTTAATACTATGATACTATTCTCCTTTATTTTGTTTTCTAAATAACAAACTTTGCTTTTCAACATATTCGAATAACAACAATTGATTTGCTGGCAATAAATAAGAAGATGGTATATAACTTTCTAGTAAAAAATACCTAAAATCAACTACTTGGTCTAACCCAATGCCAAAGTTTTCTACTAACGTTGTGTCATCAAATTTCTTTGTTAAAAGCGCCATTTGCGCATCTCTACTTCTATCAATTGCTATTGGAGTTGGTTTCTCTTTTGGAGGCCCAAAAATAAGTTTGGCAGCCAAGACTCCAAGTGCAATAAAATTTAGTCCGTTTTGCATAGGCTGCACACCCAATGCTTCTTCGGCCACATTTCCTTGGATGGCAGTTTGTCCATCCGGAGCAAACTCATAAGCATCATAATCACTATAAGACAAATCAAAATTTGTGTCGATCCTAAAGGTATCAATATTAGCAACATCGTCTTTTAAAATTCCTGTAAGATCGTGATCTTTTAATAGTACTTCATCCAATTTATTTATTGCTGGATTAAGATACAACACCAATGTTTTTCTCTCTACAGCTTTTTTGGTAACAATGACCTTATACCCCACAAACTGAATAGCTGTTATTTCTAACCTATCATTTTCTGCAACCGCAATTGTAAAAGCACCCTCTTCATTGGTGATGGTTCCTTTTTGAGAAGAAATATTATAAATATGGATTCCTTCCACCATCGCATCTGAGTCTGCTGTAATCTGCCCTTGGATTTGAACCCGTTCTACTTCTTGTCCAAATAAAACAGCAGCAAACAAAAGGAAGCAAATAGTAATTTTAAACATAGTTGGTTTGGTTTCTTGCAGCTAATATGTACAAAGTATATATGTATATTTACCTACAAACAAAATACGAATGAAAAACTTAATTGTTGCAAGTACCTCTACCATTTATGGAGGAAGGTATCTAGAATATCTAGAAAAAGCGCTAGAGATATTGTTTAAAAACACTTCGGAAATTTTATTTATCCCCTATGCAAGGCCAGGGGGAATAACTCATGACACCTACACAAACATTGCAGCAAAAGCATTTAAGAAATTAGGAAAAGAAGTACGTGGCATTCACACCTTTAAAAATCCTGTGGCAGCTATCGAAAACGCAAAAGGAATCTTTACGGGTGGAGGAAACACTTTTTTATTGGTACAGCAACTTTACAAAAATGAAATGATGGCTCCTATGAGAGCAGCGCTTCTTGATGGCACCCCGTATCTTGGTACCAGCGCTGGAAGTAATATTTGTGGGGTCACCATGCAAAACACCAATGACATGCCTATTGTGTATCCACCTTCTTTTAAAACGATGGGAGTGATTCCATGCAACATCAACGCACATTATCTAGATCCAGATCCAACAGGAACACACATGGGAGAAACACGTGAAACTAGAATTAAAGAATACCATACACAAAATACGGTTCCAGTAGTGGGACTTAGAGAAGGAAGTTGGTTAGAAGTGAAAGAAGATATCATGACATTAAGAGGAGCATTGGACGCTAGAATATTTGAACAGGGTAAAGATCCTTATGAAGTTACTTCAGGATCAATCATCAAGTTCTAGGAAACAAGACCGCTGCGCTGTTAGAAGTTAGACCATTCACTTCGTTCATTGTTAGACCGCTTTTTCTGCGTGGTAAACCACGACAGAAAGCTGTTAGACAAATATTACTAATTATTGACTTTTAAGAAATCTTTAAATACAACAGTGACCAGAGGGAACGGTCTATCCTCCAGCAGTGAACGAAGTAAACGGTCTAGCAGCCGTAGGCGGTCTCTTTACAGTTCCTTCACAAAATGATATCCCTTCGCCACAAAACCATGATTGTAATAAAATTTATGAGAAGGAAAATTATGTACATAGGTATTTAACTCTACCCATCTGCAGGTTTTCTTTTTGGCATAGTCGTAGACAAAATCTAATAATTTTGCTCCAATACCCTGACTTCGGTAGCTATCCATTACAATCACATGATCCATTTCTATGCTTCTACCTGCATAATGCCTTGTTTGAAACCACAAGCCACTGCAACCAATAAGTGTGTCACCATCGTAAATACCAGCACAGGCATAATTTTGTGATGCCATTTCAAGAATTCTCTCTTTAAGTAGCTCTTCGGAAATTTTAAAATCCCCTAGTATGCTAACCAAAGGTACAATCGTTAAAATTTCCGAAGGCTTTATAATGCGGATGTCAATTGTGTTTTTCAAATTAATCGTACTTTTAATATTTCAGAATAAAAGGATAATCATACGAAGATAAAAAATGAAACGAAAAGACTTTTTAAAAATAACAGGAATCTGTGGTATCGGATTACTAACATTTCCACAACTATCGTATGCAGCCTTACAAACCACATTTACAAGAGACCAACTTATTGGAAAAGGCAATCCTGATATTTCTGGAAATAGCTACACAAGTACCATGCACACCAAAACTGCCGCAGCTTTATCAAAGATGAAAACGGCTGCAGCTAAAGAAGGTATCGCCATTGAAGTAGTGTCTGCCTATCGAAGTTTTGAACGCCAAAAAGAGATTTTTGAAGGCAAATACAAACGTTTCACCAAACAAGGATTAACCCCAGAAGAAGCCATTGCTAAAATCATAGAATACTCCACCATACCAGGAACATCAAGACATCATTGGGGAACAGACATCGATATAATTGACGCAAATGGGAGTCCGAGACCATCCAGTGTATTGCAAGAACAGCATTTTCATGGAACGGGACCTTTTTGCAAATTAAAAGATTGGCTCAACATACATGCAAACAGTTTTGGGTTTTACGAAGCCTACACCAACAACGCCAACCGCAAAGGATTTAAATATGAACCTTGGCATTTTAGCTATGCCCCAGTCTCTAAACCCATGCTAGCTGCGTATAAAAAATTGGATATCAAAGCTATTTTACAAGAAGAAAAAATTCTTGGAAGTGAACACTTCACCGATACTTTTATAGCCAAATATCGAAAAGAGAATATTTTGGATATCAATCCTGAATTGATTTAGTATCTTGGAAAAGAACTTGAAATCGATCTCGAAGCTTCGGGAGAAATCGAAATCGAAATCGAACTTGAAGATGAAGATGAAAACTATATTAATTACAAAACTAATAACAATACTCTCCCTCTGGGAGAGTCAGATTCTTGAAGCTTGAAAAGCGCGCAAGAATCTGGTGAGGGTTTTAACGCTAAATATAAATACCATGAGAGGAAGTTGGAAAATACGTATTGTAATTGGTCTACTTATAGCCGGATACACCTACTGGCAGTATAGTAGCAGTAAAGAAGTAAATAAATACACAGGACGCGAACAAGCTATGGCCTTAGATCCGCAAGAGGAAATTGCTATGGGCATTCAATCTGCTCCACAAATGGCACAACAACATGGGGGCTTGTATCCCGATCAGCGTGCACAAAATATAGTCGATTTAGTGGGGCAAAAATTAGTTGATAACTCTATGGCTAGAGAAAGTGAATATCAATACGACTTTCATTTACTAGCAGATCCAAATGCAATTAATGCTTTTGCATTGCCAGGCGGACAAATATTTATCACCTACGCACTGTTCTCACAACTACAATCTGAAGACCAACTAGCCGGTGTATTAGGCCATGAAATAGGACATGTTTTAGGAAGACATTCTAGTGAACGAATTGCTGAAGCTGGTTTGTGGCAAGGCCTTGCGCAAGCAGGTTCTGTTGGTGGCGACATGGGCGGTATTATTGCAGGAATGGGACAAAATAAACTTCTTACCAATGGACGAGATGACGAGTTAGAAAGTGATGATTTGGGGATAAGGTTTATGATGAGAGCTGGATATGATCCGTACCAAATGATTGAAGTCATGAAAATTTTAAAAGCTGCTGCTGGTCCCAATAGAGTGCCAGAACACAAAAGCACACACCCAGATCCAGACAATCGTATCGAACAAATCATGAAATCTATTGAGCATTATAAAGGTCAGGGGCTTTAGAATATTAAGAATCACACATACAAAAAATAGTTTCAAAAATAAAAAATCTACTTTTGTCCGGTTGAGCGCAGTCGAAACCTACGTTAAGTATCAGAGAGTTGTAGTTCTTCTCAAGCTCTGTGAGCTTAGGAACAGACATAAAAGTATGTTTTTTAGATAGCCATTTTTTTATTCGATTCATTCCTTCTCTGTATCTTTGTTCCATGCATAAAAAAGCCCTCTTACTCATTTTAGATGGTTGGGGAAACACTCAAGATCCAAACGTTTCTGCACCAGCCCAAGCGCACACTCCTTTTATGGATAAAGCCTTAATCAACTACCCAAATGCAAGTCTTTTAACACATGGTATGCATGTAGGTTTGCCTGAAGGTCAGATGGGAAATAGCGAAGTGGGCCACATGAATTTAGGAGCAGGTCGTATCGTATATCAAGACCTAGCAAAAATCAATCTCGCTGTCACCAATAATACCTTGAAAGACGAAATTGTTTTAAAAGAAGCCTTTCAATACGCCAAAACAAACCATAAGAAAGTGCATTTGCTAGGTCTCGTTTCTGACGGCGGCGTACATTCGCACATAGATCACATTAAAGGATTATTAACTGCTGCTGCTCAAGAAGAAGTAGCCAATATTTTTGTACATGCTTTTACAGATGGACGTGATGTAGACCCTAAATCTGGAATAGGACATCTCGAGAATTTGCAAGACCATATGTCCAAAACAACAGGAACGCTCGCGAGTGTTATTGGTCGCTATTATGCGATGGATAGAGACAAACGTTGGGAGCGAGTTAAAAAAGCATATGATCTCTTATGCTTCGGAAATGGTACACCAACCACTAACATTTCCGAAGCGATGCAACAAAGTTACGAGGCCGGAATAACAGACGAATTTATTAAACCTCTTGTGTTAACAAAAAATGACACCCCGATAGCTACCATTGAAAAAGACGATGTTGTGATCTTTTTTAATTTTAGAACCGACCGAGGAAGACAGCTTACAGAAGTCTTAACACAACAAAATTTTGACGACTTCGGGATGAAGACACTTCCGTTACATTATGTGACACTCACAAATTATGACGCCTCTTTTAAAGGAATCGAGGTCGTGTACAATAAAGAAAACATCACCCAAACCTTAGGCGAAGTATTAGAGCAGCACAACAAAATACAAATTCGCATTGCCGAGACAGAAAAATATCCGCACGTTACTTTCTTTTTTAATGGTGGAAGGGAAACTCCATTTGAAGGGGAGAAACGTATTTTATGTCCATCACCAAAAGTGGCTACCTACGATTTACAACCTGAAATGAGCGCTTATGAAATTCGAGATAAAATCCTTCCAGAGATCGAAGCCGAAACTGCAGATTTTATTTGCCTTAATTTTGCCAACCCAGATATGGTAGGTCACACTGGAGTATTGGAGGCTGCTATTAAAGCTTGCGAAGTCGTAGATAGTTGTACCCAAAAAATTACAGAAGCTGCCCTAGCTCATGGCTACACCACCCTCATCATTGCAGATCACGGAAATAGTGAAACCATGCGCAATCCAGATGGTTCTCCAAACACAGCGCATACTGTAAACCCTGTACCATTAATTATTGTAGACAATGACATCACACAAGTAAAAGATGGTATTTTAGGTGATATCGCACCTACAATATTACACATTTTAGGGATTGAAAAACCATCTAAAATGACACAAAATTCACTTCTATAACTCAAGTAGCACATGAACTATAACATCACAAAAACAATCCTTTTAACGATATGCCTTTGCGCCTTTATCGCTTGTAAAAATAAAACACAAGAACAAGCAAAAGACAAGACTGAGACCATTCTAAAAAACGGTAAACTTATAGATGACCCAGAAAATGAAGGAGAAAAAATGCTCCTCGGACTTGTAACACATGAGGATTTTAAAAGTGAAACGCTCTTTCCATGGATGTACGAAAATTTCGAATTGTACAAACCAGACCCAAACACCGTACTTGCTCTAAAAGGAGCGCTAGAAGGGGTTACTATTAAAACTTTTATGGGTACTTGGTGTGAAGACAGTCAAAGAGAAATTCCGCATTTATACAAAATCTTAAACATAGCTGGTTTCGAATATGACAGCATGCAATTGGTTGCTGTATCTCATGAGAAAGATACACCAGAAGGTTATGAGAAAGATCTTGATATTGCCTACGTACCCACCATAATTTTTTACAAAAACGGAAAAGAATTAGGACGTTTTGTAGAATATGCCCAAGGGGAATCTCTAGAAAAAGACATGCTTACCATCCTAAAGGGAGAACCTTATGCACCAGCTTATTCAGAATAAAATAGGGGTATTGCCTTTATTCTTTGTAATTTTGCCAATTCCCAAACGAATTGAAGTATGAAAGACACGCTGAACATCGCCGTAGACTTTGATGGTACTATTGTAGAAGATGCCTATCCTAAAATTGGAAAACCTATTATTTTTGCTTTTGATACTATCAAAAGATTACAAGAAAAAGGACATAGAGTTATTTTATGGACCTACAGAAAAGGTAGAGCACTAGATGAGGCAGTGGCTTTCTGCAAAGAAAACGGTGTTACTTTTTACGCTGTAAATATGAGCTTTCCCGAAGAACAGTTTGACCCTGCCTATAGCAGAAAAATTAACGCAGATATTTTTATCGACGATAGAAATATAGGCGGGATGAAAAGTTGGGGAGAAATTTACCAAGAAATTATTGGGGAAGTAAACCCAGCAAAACCACCAAAGAAAAAAGGCTGGTTTAACTTTTAAGAGGCACTATGATCATTACCAAATCCAGAGAAGAAATTGAATTAATGCGCGAAGCTGCCCTTGTGGTTTCAAGAACATTAGGAATGTTAGCCAAAGAAGTAAAAGTGGGTGTTACCACCAACCAACTCAACACTATGGCAGAAGCATACATTCGAGAGCAAGATGCTGTCCCTGGATTCTTAGGATTGTACGATTGCCCTTCCACACTACTAACAAGCGTGAACGAAGCCGTAGTTCATGGACTACCCACAGACATCCCATTAAAAGAAGGTGATATTGTTAGTATCGACTGTGGTGCTATTAAACACGGCTTTTATGGAGATCATGCCTACACTTTCGAGGTAGGTGAAGTAGCTCCTGAAACAAAAAAATTACTCCAGATTACTAAAGAATCTCTATACGTCGGCATTAAAGAATTAAAAGCTGGAAATCGTGTGGGTGATGTAGGGTATGCCATCCAAAACTATTGTGAGGCTGAAGGTTATGGTGTTGTAAGAGAATTGGTAGGTCATGGATTAGGTAGAACCATGCACGAAGACCCAGAAATGCCTAATTATGGTCGCAGAGGACGTGGC
Source organism: Patiriisocius sp. 208BN25-11 (assembly GCF_058147145.1). Lineage (NCBI taxonomy): Bacteria > Pseudomonadati > Bacteroidota > Flavobacteriia > Flavobacteriales > Flavobacteriaceae > Patiriisocius > Patiriisocius sp. 208BN25-11. Next base: position 55,117 of record NZ_JBYVJY010000005.1, on the reverse strand, counting down.
AAAAAATTCTTAGAAGGAATGACAGTTGCTATCGAGCCAATGATTAATCTAGGAACACGCCGTATTACACAATTAAAAGACGGTTGGACCATCGTTACACAAGATGGAAAACCAAGTGCCCATTTTGAGCATAACATAGCCATTGTTGACGGGCAACCACAACTGTTGTCTACTTTCGATTATGTTTATGAAGCGCTGGGTATTAAAAGTGATGAAGAAGATGCTTTTAGGAAGTAAAATCATTGTCATGCTGAGCCTGTCGAAGCACATTCCTGAAAGACAAACCCATTAAAATCGAAATCAAACTAATTACAAATATTGCCCTTCGACTCCCGAAGCTTCGGGACAGGGTGACAGTAAGAATTCATAAAAAAGAGATGAACAAATGTTGTCATGTTGAGCCTGTCGAAGCACAATCCCTAATTACAGACTCCATTAAATCGATTAGAATATCGCCCTTCGACTCCCGAAGCTTCGGGACAGGGTGACAATGGGAATTCATAAAAAGGAGATGAACCAATGTTGTCATGCTGAGCCTGTCGAAGCACAATCCCGAACTAAATACTTTAATAATTTAAAATTTCAGTAATCTTAGTCTTTACTTTTTCTGTAGAAGGAATCATGGTTTGTTCTAACACAGAATTTAAAGGTATGGCTGGCATGTTTTCACTACCAATGACCATCACTGGTGCGTCTAAGGTTTGAAAACATTCTTCTTGAATTCGTCCTTGTAATGCTCTGCTGAAACTGTTCTCACTAGGCTCCTCTGTTACTACTAAACATTTTCCACATTTTTTTACAGAAGCAAACACGGTATCATAATCTAGTGGATGTAAGGTTCTTAAATCTACTACTTCAACAACATCTTCTATACCAAGCTCAGCTGTAGCATTCATAGCCCAATGCACACCCATTCCGTAAGTGATAATAGATAAGGTCTCTTCTTCCTCTTTTTTCCAAATTTCTTGCAGTACCCATGCTTTCCCAAATGGCAACATATAATCTGCAGCTGGCTCCACACTGGTTGCTCCTTTGGTACCTGGCACTTTTGACCAGTACAATCCCTTGTGTTCAAAAATAACAACTGGGTTTGGATCATAGTAGGCAGCTTTGAGTAATCCTTTTAAATCGGCTCCATTACTTGGATAGGCAATTTTGAGTCCGCGAATGTTACTCACCACACTCTCCATAGAAGAAGAATGATAAGGACCTCCACTTCCATAAGCCCCAATAGGCACACGTAATATCATAGATACTGGCCATTTACCGTTAGATAAATAACAACTTCTAGATACTTCAGTAAATAATTGGTTAAGCCCTGGCCAAATGTAATCTGCAAATTGCACCTCAACAATTGGTTTTAATCCTACTGCACTCATTCCAACGGTAGAACCAACAATAAAAGCTTCTTGAATAGGAGTATTAAACACTCTATTATCGCCAAACTTTTGAGCCAAGGTGGCAGCCTCTCTAAATACACCGCCCAATCTTCCTCCAACATCTTGTCCATACAGCAAACATTCTGGATGCTTTGCCATCAATTCTTCTATAGCAAACAAAGCGCAATCTACCATGACTACTTTATCGGCACCCTCTGGAGTTCGATTTCCTACTTCTTCGGTAATTGGAGTCGGTGCAAAATCGTGTGTAAATAAATCTTCTGGCTTTGGATCTTCAGCTTCCAGCGCCTTTTTTAGACTGTTTTCGATTTCGATTTCGATGTCAGTTTCAATGTCTTTTATTTCCGCTTCGGAAATTCCCTGTGCCTTTAATAATGTTAGCATCTTTGGATAGGGGTCTCGCGATCTTGCTTCATCCAAATCGTCACGATAGAACTCCATGCGCACCCCCGAAGTATGATGATTTAACAACGGAACTTTAGCATGCACCAAAAACGGTCGACGCTCTTCACGAATAGTCTTTAATACTTCCTGAATGGTTGCATAACTCTCTTCAAAATTTGTCCCATCGATAGAAATAGCTTCCAACCCATGAAAGCCCGCTGCATATTCGGCAGCATTTTGAGCTCTAGTTTCGGCAGCATTAGCAGAAATATCCCATCCATTATCTTGTACAACATATAAAATTGGAAGTTGCTTCAAGGCTGCCATCTGAAAAGCCTCAGCAATCTCCCCTTCAGTAACACTAGCATCTCCTAAAGAACAAACTACAACTGGCGCATTCCCGCGTAGGCGGGAATCTTGCGAATGAAGCTCTTGATTATAAGAACTATCAACTACACTTTTCAATTTTTCCACAATAGTACCATCTTGCTTGTCATCCTCTGTAGGATTACCGCCTTCGCGGTAATGGAACCCCAAAGCCACACCTGTAGCAGGAATAGCTTGCATTCCAGTAGCACTACTTTGATGCGGTATTTTTGGTTTATCATCATCTCGTAAACTTGGGTGACTATAATACGTACGCCCTCCAGAAAAAGGATCGTCCTTTTTAGCCAACACTTGTAGCATAAGCTCATATGGCGTCATACCAATAGCCAATAGCATGGAATCATCACGATAATACGGAAACATATAATCTTGAGGCAGCAATTGCATCCCTACTGCCGTTTGTATGATTTCATGTCCGCGCGATGTAGCATGCACATATTTTGACACTACTTTAAAATTCGCTTCATAAATCTCTGTCATTGTCTTTGCAGTGACAAGATTTTTGAAGGCTTTTAGAAGGGTGTTTTTATTCATATTTAATTTTCAATTCTTGTGTTTGTAAATAGACACTTCGACTCCCAAAACTTTGGGACAGGGTGACAGTCAAACTTTATCAAAACAGCAGGCAATAAATATTGTCATGCTGAGCCTGTCGAAGCACTTTCTTATAAGTATCGCCCTTCGACAAGCTCAGGGTGACAGTTAGTTGTATTAGCCTTTAATTTTCAAAAAAGGGGGAATAATTATTTTCTATACTATCCGATTAACATCAAACTGTCCCATGTTATCGGCAATGCGTTTCAAGAAAGAACCTGCTAGATATCCATCTACAATACGGTGATCAAAACTTAACGAAAGATACATCATGCTGCGTATCTCTATAGTATCTCCTTCTGGCTTTTCTATTACTTCGGCGCGTTTTTTTATGATCCCTGTTGCCAGAATAGCTGCTTCTGGTTGGTTAATAATGGGCGTCCCCATCAAACTACCAAAAGTCCCTACGTTACTTATGGTGAAGGTACTTCCTTTCATATCATCACCTTTTAAGTTGCCAGAACGCGACTTTCCTACAAGTTCATTCGTTGCTGCTGCCAGTCCTTTTAAATCTTTTTGGTCTGCATTTTTTACCACGGGAACAATTAAATTTCCCGAAGGCAATGCCGTTGCCATACCAATGTTTATATCCTCTTTTACAATAATATTTTTCCCATCAAGCGAAGAATTAATCATCGGAAAATCTTTAATCGCATTTGCGACTGCTTCAATAAACAAAGGTGTAAATGTTAACTTCTCGCCGTACTTTTCTAAGAAATGAATTTTATTGGCATTTCGCCAAGCCACCATGTTACTAAGATCTGCCTCAACATATGCAGTTACATGCGGTGACGTATGTTTGCTATACACCATATGATCTGCAATCATTTCGCGCATGCGATCCATTTCAACGATCTTCCCAGTGCCTTTATCAAATTGCAAATCTGGGACTTGAAATCCAGAAGGCGCTGCAACCGCTTGTGCAAATTGAAAAGGCCTTCCTTCTTCTATATAATTTGAAACATCACTTTTACGCAAACGCCCATCTTTGCCTGTTCCAGAAATTCGCGCTAATTCTTCATAGCTAATATGATGTTTTCTTGCCATGCTATCAACAAGTGGCGACACGAACACATTCTCATTTACAGTAACCGATGTTGCAGCAGTAGTCGCTTTCTTTCGTTTAGCTGGTACTTTTTTAACTTCTTTTGCAGGAGTTGCTTTTTTTATTTCTTCGGAAATTTTAGAAGATGGCACCGCTCCAGATAATTCTAAAATTGCTATCGTATCACCCACAGGCACTACATCTTTTACAGCTACTTTATGAGCCACCATCACACCCGATGCTGGGGCCGGAACCTCATTGTCTACCTTATCTGTTGCCACTTCAACCAATATATCTCCTTCTTCAAAAGACGCCCCTTCTTCGACCAACCAATTAAGAATGGTTCCTTCAGTAATACTCTCTCCCATTTTGGGCATTTTAAACACAGTTTCTGCCATCGGTAATTTCAGTTTTAAAAGCATGCAAAAATACAAAAAATAGAAATTCGACAGGAAGTATTAACTGCCTGAAAGTATTTGATTAGGGGTTTATTCTGAAATATTAAATATTAAATCCTTTTTATTCTATTTTTGAACCCAAATAACCGAATAAACAGACAATGAAACTTGACGCTACAGACATAGCCATCTTAAAAGCCTTACAAAAAGACTCAAATCGAACCGTAAAATCGCTAGCTAAAGATTTAGATAGATCGACAACCCCCGTTTTTGAACGTATTAAAAAACTAGAACGCGAGGGTTACATTAAAGGATATTCGGCTCGGTTAAATCCAAAAAAATTAGGACTCAAACAAACAGTTTTTGTAGCCATCACCTTGCAGGGTCATACTCGAAGCTATTTAGAAAAGTTTGTAAAGCAAGTAAACGAATTCCCAGAAGTTGTAGAATGTCATCGTGTAAGTGGAACCTTTGACTACTTATTAAAACTTATTGTAGAAGACATTGAGGCATACGAAACATTTATCATCACCAAACTCACCCTTCTCCCCTATCTTGGAAATGTTCAAAGCCTCATTACCTTATCTACCGGAAAAGAAATTAATGAGATTGATTTAAGTCATTTAAGCACATAAACATTGGTATTTTCGGAATACTATTTGATGCTTTTGAAACTGTAATCTATTGCTACTACTCGGACTTCGAAAATTTCAGAAGAACCCAAAAAAAGGAATTCATTAGATTTTAGTACATTTAAATACGTAAATTCCTGCTCATGAAACTGTTTTATACATACCTAACACTATTTTTTGCAGCATTACTCTATGCGCAAGAAGATGAACAACAGTTTTCTTTGTATTTCAAAAACGACCAGGCTTTATTGACAAAACAGCACATTAAAATTTTAGATAGCATTCAAAAGCTCCCTAACAAAGATGACTTAGATGTTCATATAAAAGGCTATACAAATAGTGTTGGAAATGCCGATTACAATTTAAAATTATCCCACAAAAGAGCTGAGAATGTCACCAGCAAATTGCGCGATTTCACTATCATTTCATCTCAAGGATATGGCGAATTAGAAACCGATGCTAAAAAAAATAGACGAGTAGATATTTTTATACATCACAAAGAAGATCACATTCCCGAAGAAGGTGAAATTGTTATAAAGCCACTAAAAGACGTTGCTCCAGCCTACAGCAAAGCTTTTAAAGAAGGAGACAAAATAACGATCGAAGGGATTATGTTTTACCAAGACAGAGATGTTATGATGAATGAGAGTAGAGAGTCTTTAAATAACCTAGTTACTTTTTTAAAACAAAACCCAAACATTACCTTTAAACTACTGGGACATATTTGTTGTGGAGACCCTAACAATCCTGGTAGAGATTTTAGAAATGTTAGAACTGGAAAAAACAATTTAAGCGAAGCAAGAGCTAAATCGGTGTATAGCTATCTTACCAAAAAGGGTATTAATAAAAACCGTATGAGCTATAAAGGAATGGCATTTAGACAGCCTCTTGGCAAAAACAGCACCGACGACAGACGTGTTGAAATTGAAATTATATCTGTGAATTAATTATCGAGATCTCCAGAAAAAAGGAGTAAATAAGATAAGCACCGTAAACAATTCTAGTCTACCAATAAGCATCAAGAAGGTGGCCCACCATTTTGCTAATCCTGGGAGGTTTGCATAATTATCTACAGGACCTAACTCACCCAAAGCAGGACCTACATTTCCTAAGGTAGAAGCTGCTGCTCCGAGGGCAGTTTTAAAATCTAATCCGAGTACCGAGAACACGATAACACCTACTATAAAAGAGAGCATATATAAAATAAAAAACCCTAAGATGTTAAATACAATAGGTTGCTGTACAGCTCTAGAATTATATCGTACTGGCAAGATTGCATTGGGATGCAGTGTACGTTTAAATTCTAAAATCCCGTTTTTAATCATAATTAAATGACGTACAATCTTAATCCCTCCCGAGGTAGATCCTGAGGAACCACCCAGAAACATTAAGCCAAAAACGGAAATGGTTAAAATAGGTGTCCAAATTGCGTAATCTGCTGTTACAAATCCAGTAGTAGTAACTATGGCCAATATTTGAAACAAAGCATGGCGAACACTTGCCTCTAAAGGTCCCCAAACCATTGGGTGTGCAATAGTACTAGCCGTTAAATCGACTTTAAAATAAATAACGGCAGCAAAAATAGTAGTGATCCCTAGCACTAAAAATGCAAAAGCCTTAAATTCTTCATCTCTAAATATTTTTGAAAACTTTCGTTTAAAAGCGAAATAACTCAAAACAAAATTTGTTCCTGCCAAGAACATAAAGAACATGATAATGTACTGTATTAATGGCCTATCATTCCAATACGCCACACTTGGATTTTTGGTAGAGAAACCACCTGTACTTAAGGTACTTAAAGAATGATTAATGGCATCAAAAAAACTCATGCCTGCAAGACTCAACAACAAAGTTTCTGCAGCCGTATAGCCCACATAAATAAACCATAAACGTTTTGCGGTATCGGTAATTCTTGGGTGTAATTTATCGCCTCCTGGACCTGGCGCTTCTGCAGCAAACAATTGCATACCGCCAATTCCTAATAAAGGTAAAATAGCAACAGCTAGCACAATAATACCCATTCCGCCAATCCAATGTGTAATACTACGCCAAAACAAGACCCCTTTTGGAAGGCTTTCTATATCGTTTAAAATACTTGCTCCCGTAGTGGAATATCCGCTCATGGTTTCAAAAAAAGCATTTGTAAAAGAAGGAATTGCTCCTGTAAACAAATAGGGTAAAGTTCCTGCTAGTGACATAATGAGCCACCCCATAGCTACCACAATATACCCTTCTCTTTTATGTAATTCTTTTTTGTGGTTTCGGGTTAAGAACATCACCACACCACCTATGAGCAAGGTAACAACACCAGACAACAACATATTTAAGAAAACACCATCCTGATAGGCTGCACTCATGATTGAAGCAATTAACATAAATGCTCCATTTACTGCCAATAGCAGTCCCATGATATGCGTAATAATTTTATGATTTACTTTGGTAAGAAAACTCATTAGACGAAAAGTTTTTCCACTTTACCTATAGATTGAGGTAGACAACACACAACAATACGATCGCCACTTTCAATTTTAAAATCTCCCAAAGCGATGAGTCCTTCTCCTTGTCTTACCACACCTCCAATAATAGCAGATCTTGGTATGTCAATATTACGTATGGTTTTATTGGCAACACTAGACGTTGGGGTTACAATAAACTCTAGTAGTTCTGCATTCATATTGTTGAGCTTAGTCATTGCTACCACCTCTCCTTTTCTAATATATCTAAAGATATTATTGGCGGCCAATAACTTTTTATTAATCAAGGTATCGATACCTATCGAATGAGATAATTGAAAATAATCCATATTCTCCACCAAAGCAATGGCCTTTTTAACTCCTTTCGATTTTGCTACTAAGCAAGACATGATATTGGTTTCACTATTTCCGGTTACCGAAATAAATGCATCCATATCTTGAATGTCTTCTTCTTGCAATAACTCTACATTTCTACCATCACCATTAATCACCAAACAACTAGGTATGTCATCTGCAATTTCGAAAGCTTTGTCTTTATCGTTTTCAACAAGTTTTACATTAAACCTGTTTTTACATAAATCTTTTGCTGTTTTGTAACCTATATTACTCCCACCAAGAATCATCACATTTTTAATTTCGTGACGCTCTTTCCCTGTGAGTTTATAGATTTCGTCTACCCCTTCTTTGGTGGTGATAAAATACACCTGATCTCCTTCTTTAAACATAGTATCCCCTCTAGGAATAATGGTATATTGAGTTCCGTATCGCTGAATAGCAATAGGCACATACTTTAAATTAGGATACAAATCTGCTACACCTCTTACGGTTTTATCCACAAAACTGTTGGTTCTATTTAAGTGCAAACCAATCATAGTTAGTGCCCCATCTTCAAACTCATAGGTGTCATTAAACCCACTCTGATTTAAAAGCAATTCAATTTCATTGGCTGCTAGAGATTCTGGAGAAATCAATTCATCAATTCCAAACTTGGTAAACCCAACCTCATCTTTGCGCTCAATAAACTCTGTATTCGAAATTCTTGCAATGGTACGTTTGGCACCCAATTGCTTCGCCAATACACAAACTGTAATGTTTGTAGTTTCTGAAGACGTAACAGCAATCACCAAATCTGTTGCACTCACGTTACTATCTTCTAATACTTTTATAGAAGTAGCATCGCCACGAACAACACGTATATCTAGGTGTGCATCGGCATACGACAAAGAGTCTCTATGGGTATCAATAAGTGTGATATCCTGAGATTCAAAAGATAATAGTTTTGCCAAATGGAATCCTACTTCACCTGCGCCGGCGATTATAATTTTCATAGGGATAGTTACAAATAGAATGCAAAGATATTGAAATTTTAAATCTCTACAGAGATAATGCATGTATTTGACAGTTTCTGAAATACTAGCAATCTAAAATCTGTCTTACTACAGAATAATTTTAAAGGGCTATTCTTTGTTTTTTAAAATTTCCGAAGAAAAAAGATTGTATTTTTGCACTCGAAATGACAACAGAAAAAAAAGTTACTCCATACCAAGATACAACACGCAATAAAAAAGAGCAGGTAGAGCATATGTTTGACACCATATCTACCAAATACGATGGTCTTAATCGTGTGATTTCTTTAGGTACCGATTTAAAATGGCGAAGAAAAGTCCTAAAAATGGTGCAAGCGCATGCTCCAGATAGCATACTCGATATTGCTACCGGAACAGGAGACTTGGCCATTCAATATGCCAAACATGTTCCTGCAAAACGAATTGTAGGTTTCGACTTATCTGAAGGCATGCTAGCAATGGCAAGAAAAAAAGTAGCCAATACACCTTTAGATGCTAAAGTAGAATTTATAAAAGGAGACGGAGAAGCCATGCCTTTTGAAGACAATAGCTTTGATGTAATTACAGTATCTTTTGGAGTACGTAATTTTGAAAACCTAGAACAAGGACTTTCTGAAATTGCTCGTGTCTTAAAAAAGGGAGGCCTCTTTATCATTCTTGAAACCTCTGTTCCTACAAAATTTCCATTTAAACAAGGGTATCATATATACAGTAAAAACATTTTACCTTTGGTAGGGCGTATCTTTAGCAAAGACAAAGTGGCGTATAAATATTTAAGTGAAAGTGCTTCTGTTTTTCCATATGGAGAGGCGCTCAACAATATTTTAAGAAAAACGGGGTTTATAGAGGTACAACACAAACCACAAACTTTTGGTGTAGCCACCATATATAGTGCTACAAAATAGTATGAAGAAATTAATAATCCTCCTAGCAATAGGACTGTTTGCGCAAAGTGTTCAAGCGCAATTATTTAGTAGAGAACGTCTAGCAAACCTAGAAACTTTTGATGCCAAATTTCTAACTTGGGGTTATTTCTTAGGCTTCAATAGCTACGATTTTAAGATAGAATATAACGATGAACTTGGCAATGCTAACACCGATGTTATTGTAGAACCTACAACAGGTTTTAATGTAGGACTTATTGGTGACATGCGTATTAATAGATATATCAATCTTAGACTAGAATCAGGATTATATTTCACCCAACGAAACCTGAGATTTCCTGGATTTGAAGAAGAAGCAGATATCTTGAGAGAAGTAAAATCTACTTATATACATGTTCCCTTACTTGTTAAATTCAGCACCAAGCGTTTAAATAACTGGAAACCCTTTGTCATTGGCGGTATATCAACTTCTGTCAACTTATCAAGTAACGAAAACAATCCAGAAGATAATAACTTAGGGCAATTTAGAACTACGAGAATCACCAACTATTACGAGCTCGGTTTTGGTGTAGATTTATACTTATACTTCTTTAAATTCACCCCTTCTATACGAGGTGTTTTTGCAACAAGCAACGAATTAGTACCAGATAATGATCCACAAAGCCCCTACACTTCTAACCTAAATAGCATCAACTCCAGAGGATTTTTCCTCAACTTTACATTTCAGTAGTACGAGAAAATTCGCTTAACAAAATGGCTGTAGCTGTAGCCACATTTAAACTTTCTGTTTCTTGAATGACTCCAAATTGCGGAATTGAGATAGCATGACTTGCCAATGCTTGAATGCTTGATGAAACTCCATTGGCTTCATTTCCCATCACCAACACACCATTTTTTGGGAGGCTTGCTTGATATACATTTTCACCATCCATCATTGCTGTATATATAGGCAACTCAGTTTCTTTTAGATACTCCTCGATGTTAAGATAATGAATAGACAACCTTGCTATAGAACCCATGGAAGCCTGTATTACTTTTGGGTTATAACAATCAACAGTATCTAAAGAACATAACAGCTGCGTTACTCCAAACCAATCACACAATCGAATAATGGTCCCTAAATTACCTGGATCTCTTACGGCATCTAACACCAAGGTAAGTCCGCTATTTCGAAGTGGAATTACCTCAGGAATATGAAACACTGCCAAAGAGGTATTTGCAGTAGTAAGACAACTAATTTTTTTTAGGTTTGCTTCGGAAATGTTAGTGGGTACTTCGCTGTTTTCGTCAACCAAGGTACTAAAATGGCTATGAATTTGTAGCTTTTCTTTGAGAAGCTCACCAATTACCTTGGGGCCTTCGGCAATAAAAAGTCCTTCTTTGTTTCGGTACTTTTTTTGCTGCAAACTCGTTATTAGTTTTATTTGACTTTTACTTATCAAATTATAGTATTTTTGATTACTAGATATACAACCTCTTGAATATAGACCTCACAAAAATATCACTAATTTTAGGAATTGCTACTGTACTCATCTCGTGTAATGCAGTAAAAAATGTACCTGACAATAAATTTCTCCTTACCAAAAACACCATTGAAGTTGATGGAGAAAAAATTGAAGATCAAGGTGTCTTTAGTCAATTAATACAAAAGCCTAACACTAAAATACCTTTACTAGGCATTCCTGCGGGACTTCATATCTATAACTTAGCAGACCAAGAAGCAGATAGCACTTTTAACAAATGGCTCTACAAAAAGCCAAAAAGGGAAGAAAGATGGATTCGTTTTATCTCCAAAAAACAACTAAACGAGTTAGGAAAAAGCTACATCGGGTTTAACGAATGGCTCAAGAAATCTGGAGATGCTCCAGTCATTATTGAGGATAGTAAAACCAAAAAATCTTTAGAGCGTATCAAACTATGGTATGCAAAACGTGGCTGGTTTAATGTAACAGCAGACTATGAGGTTAGTAAAAATGAAACCAAAGAAAAAAGAGCTAGCATTAACTACAATGTCACACTCAACAAACCCTACTTTATAGATAGCATTCAAGAAAAAATAGCCTCACCCGTAGTGGATTCTATTTTTCAAGCCACCAAGAGGCAAACATTTATCAAAGAAGGCACCCAATATTCGGCAACAGATTTCGAAAATGAACGTGAACGCATCACCATTCAGCTACGTAATTCTGGTCTGTATTATTTTGATAGAGACTATGTAAATTTCGAGTCAGATACTGTTAAAACTGGACACAAGGCAAATATTACTTACATCATCCCAGAACGTACCATTGAAGTTCATGACAGTACAGAAATAGTTCCTTTTAAAGTGCACAAAGTAAATGAAGTAAAAATTATTACCGATTATACATTTGCAAATCAAGGTAGAAAATTTCAAGATTCTGCAAGTTACAATGGCTACACATTATACAGCTACAAAAAGCTAAAATACAGACCTAAAGCCATAACAGATGCCATCTCTATATTACCCAACGAAATATACAAGGACGTAGACAGAAACCTTACGTACAACCAAATAAGTGATTTAAAAATATTTAGATATCCTAATATTTCTTACCAACTAGATCCTAGAGACAGTATTAACCAAGGGCTCATTAGCACCATTTTTTTAACGCCTAGAAAGAAGGCAACATTAGATGCAAGTTTTGACGCCTACACCTCCACCATCCAACAATTAGGTATTGGTTTTAGTGGTTCATTATTGTTGCGAAATGTATTTAGAGGCGCAGAAATATTACAAATCTCTGGAAGCGGTAGTGTGGGTGCTTCAAAAGATGTTGCAGACGATGAAAGCTTCTTTAATATTTCAGAATTTGGTATCACCACAAAATTATCCTTACCACGTTTTCTATTCCCAATTAATGTAGATCGATGGATTCCAAAATACATGTCGCCTACTACTAACATAAGTGTTGGTTTTAATGCACAAAATAATATTGGATTAGATAGACAAAACCTAAGTACAATTTTCAACTACGATTGGAAACCATCAAAAATTAGAACCAATAGCTTTGACCTTTTCAACGTGCAATATGTTCGAAATTTAAACACAGACAACTTCTTTAACATCTACACCAATTCGTTTAACCAAGTAAATGAAATTGCACAAGATCTTGAAAATGCAAATCCGGGTACTATAGATCCCGCTTTCTATTCTCGTGATGACAACAACCAGATTACTTTAGGTATTCCCTCAGGCATTGACAGTTTTTTAAACAACATTGGCGAGGGTGTCTACACTCTTGATCAAGACCAATCAAACACATTACTAAGTGTTATTGAACGTGGTGCTAGACTCACAGAAGACAACCTCATTTTTGCTTCAAACTTTACTTGGACGCATGATACTCGTGAAAATATATTTGACAAAAATTTCTCTAGGTTCCGTTGGAAAGTGGAGTCGGCCGGAGGGTTGCTTTCGGGTATTTCTAATCTTGCTGGACTTGAAAGAAATGAAGATGAAAAATTTGAAACCTTGGGTGTTGTGTTTTCACAATATGCAAAAGTGGAGGCAGAACTTATAAAACACTGGCAAGTGTCTAACGAAAATGTAGTTGCAGTAAGAGCCTTTGGAGGAATTGCCATTCCGTATGGTAATAGCGAAAGCATTCCATTTACCCGAAGTTATTTTGCTGGGGGCGCTAACGACAACAGAGGTTGGAGACCCTATGATTTAGGTCCGGGAAGTAGTGGTAGTATTTTCGATTTTAATGAAGCGAATTTCAAACTAACATTTAACGCAGAATATCGATTCCCTATACTAGGTGCTTTTAAAGGAGCCATTTTTGTAGATGCTGGAAATATTTGGAATGCCCTTGATAATATTGAAGATGAAGCCTCTCGCTTTAATGGGCTAGAAGATTTAAAAGAAATAGCCGTAGCTAGTGGCCTCGGACTCCGTTACGACTTTGGTTTCTTCGTTGCCAGATTAGATACTGGTTTTAAAATGCACAACCCTGGCCTTTCAGTAGGTAACCGCTGGTTTAAAGAATATAATTTTGCTAATGCGGTGTTTAATATTGGTATTAATTATCCTTTTTAAAATTAGACCGCTTGCTCCTCCGCTAAAGCTTTGGCGGCACGCGGACGCTGTTAGACCACTCACTTCGTTCGTTGTTAGATCATTCGCTTGCGCTCATTGGTAGACCGCATTTTCTTTATGGTAAACCATAAAAGAAAGCTGATAGACTTTTCTCTTATACAAGCTTGCGCTTGAAAGCGGATAACTTTTCAGTTTAAATTTCATCTTCGAATTCAAAAACCCCTCACCCCCTCCCGAAGCTTCGGGACCTCTCCCGCTGAGAAGGCAATTTAATTTTTCACTTTCTTTGCTTCTTTGCCCCTTTGCCACTTTTTAGCTTTGTACCTCTGCCACTTTGAAACTCAAAACAACCAAACCAATAACAAACCCTCTAACAGCTAGTCTGCCTTGCCCAGCAAGCAGACGAAGCGGTCTAACAACGAACGAAATGAGTGGTCTAACTTCCAACCACAAAGCGGTCTAAAATTCCCTACTTTGTATCACTAAATTTCACTATTTTTGCTGGAAAATAAACAGAACCTATGTCACATAACATTAAACCAGGAGTTGCTTCTGGAAAAGAAATACAAGCCATTCATGCCTACGCAAAAGAAAAAGGTTTTGCAATGCCAGCCGTTAACGTAGTAGGAAACAGCAGTGTAAATGCTGTGATGGAAACTGCTGCAGAGCTTAACGCGCCTGTAAACATTCAGTTCTCCAATGGGGGATGTTTGTTTAATGCAGGTAAAGGCTTATCAAATGAGAACCAACAAGCAGCGATTGCTGGAGGTATTGCTGGAGCTAAGCATGTACACCAATTGGCAGAATTATACGGAGCAACGGTTATTTTACACACAGACCACTGTGCAAAAAAATTATTGCCTTGGATAGACGGTTTATTAGAAGCTGGAGAACAACATTACAAAGAAACCGGAAAACCTTTGTATAGTTCTCACATGATTGACTTAAGTGAAGAACCTATCGAAGAAAACATAGCCATTTGTAAAAAATACCTAGCCCGTATGAGCAAGATAGGTATGACCTTAGAAATAGAATTAGGTATCACTGGAGGTGAAGAAGATGGGGTAGACAATAGTGATGTTGATGTTTCAAAACTATACACACAGCCAGAAGAAGTAGCCTATGCTTATGAAGAGCTAATGAAAGTAAGCGATCAGTTTACCATTGCTGCTGCTTTTGGAAATGTACACGGTGTTTACAAGCCAGGAAACGTTAAACTAACTCCTGTTATATTAAAGAATTCTCAAGAATACGTTCAAGAAAAATACAATACAGGATACAACCCAATCGATTTTGTATTTCATGGCGGAAGTGGTTCTACGGTTGCCGAAATTAGAGAGGCAATTGGATACGGTGTGGTAAAAATGAATATTGATACCGACCTACAATTTGCTTTTACCGAAGGGCCTCGTGATTACATGACCAAAAATATTGAGTATCTTAAAACCCAAATTGGGAACCCAGAAGGTGACGATTTACCAAATAAAAAATACTACGATCCAAGAAAATGGATGCGTGAAGGTGAATTGACATTTAAGGCAAGGCTTAAAAAAGCGTTCGAAGACCTTAATAATGTAAACACATTATAACAAAAAACAACTAACCAGAGTTTCGTCATACAACAAACTCCTCAAACATAGCACTATGGCTTGGTTTAAAAGAACAAAAAAAGGAATTAATACCCCTACCGAAGAGAAAAAAGACGTACCCAAAGGATTATGGTATAAGTCTCCAACTGGTAAGGTGGTCGATGCAGAAGAGCTAGAAAAGAACTTCTACGTAAGTCCAGAAGACGGGTACCACGTACGCATTGGAAGTAAAGAATATTTTGAAATCTTATTTGACGATAATAAATTCAAGGAATTAGATGCCGATCTTACCTCAAAAGATCCATTAAAATTTGAAGACAAAAAGAAATATACAGACCGACTCAAAGACGCCCAAAAGAAAACGGGATTAAAAGACGCGGTACGTACTGCTGTTGGTAAATCTATGGGACAAAATTTAGTGATAGCTTGTATGGACTTTAGTTTTATTGGAGGTTCTATGGGAAGTGTTGTGGGTGAAAAAATTGCCCGTGCTGCAGACCATGCTTTAAAAACGAAAACGCCTTTTTTACTCATCAGTAAAAGTGGTGGCGCAAGAATGATGGAAGCTGCTTTGTCGTTAATGCAATTAGCAAAAACAAGTGCAAAATTGGCGCAATTAGCCGATGCTGGAATTCCGTATATCTCATTATGTACAGATCCAACTACAGGAGGAACAACAGCTTCTTTTGCGATGTTAGGTGATATCAACATAAGTGAACCAGGAGCCTTAATTGGTTTTGCAGGACCCCGTGTTGTAAAAGACACCACAGGAAAAGATTTACCAGATGGTTTCCAGAGTGCCGAATTTGTTTTAGATCACGGTTTCTTAGATTTTATCTCTCATCGTAAAGACATGAAACGTAAGATTAATTTGTACCTAGATTTAGTGCAAAACAATCCTTTACGCGAGAAGACAGCATAGTAGGCTGTAGGCTGTAGGCTGTAGGCTGTAGGCTGTAGGCTGTAGGCTGTAGGCTGTAGGCAAAATTATTTTTTCTTCGGAAATATTAGAAGACAAAATCCATCCTCTCTGTTTGATAGGATGGATTTTTTATTTTCTTCTATTATACAAAAATATTACAATAGAATATCATATACCTGTCCACCAATTTCAATAGTAGCTTGATTATTGCAAGCACCATCTCCCCAATCTATAGTACCACTTTGGCTATTTTGAGTAATATCTAAAACCCCACTTACAATATAAGGACAACTCACTTTTGCAACCAAAGCTTGTGTAACATTACCTGATCTATTAAATCCATTAGTGAAGGTAGTATTCCAATTTCCCGTAACATGATACACATTATCCAACCAAACACCAGTACCAACTCCAGCAACCCATTCAGAAACTCTCATCCCAGTTCTTGTAGCTGTAATATTAGTGTTAGGAAATGACACAGTTATAGTTTCATTCACTGTAGATTGAGGATTGTCATTTTCATTTGCAATTTCTCTAAATATTTGACCGCCACCCATTACACTATTTTGGTTATAAACATAGTCTATAAAAGAATAATTAATCGTCCTTGTTCCTCCAGTAATAGCGCCATAGTCTAATACTATTTTTCCAGATACTAGGACTCCATTATTAAGTATACATCCAGAGCCAAAATCTAGCGTAATGACTCCTCCTTCTCCATTAGGCTCAATAGTAATTGTAGTACAATCTGTAAACAATGAACTTAATTGACTTCTACCTTCTTCTCCTTCTTGATAACCATTATCTATAATAGTTAGAGAGCCATCTACAGCGTTATCAACTTGTGCTGCTCGATTGTTGTCTACAAGATTAAACTGTGTATCTGTATTTGAATTTGTAATTTCATCTTTTTGACATGAAGTCATAAAAGTAACCGTCATTGCTATCAAAAGTAGCCCAATAGATTTTGTGATGTTTTTCATAAATAGTTTGTTTTGTTGTTTGTAGTACCCTAAAACGCAGGCAATTAAATCCTTCGTATGTTTTTTAAAAAACTTTTTTATTGTTTAGGAGTATGACTTTTTTTTATTGAAATAGTTTAATTAAAGTTTTTTTTAATAAAAATCACTTCAAATCCTTCCATATCATTGAATTTCATTATTTTTGCAGCCGAATTACGATAGTCGTAGTTCATACATAAAAATCATTTACACAAATATTAGCATGTATTTAGATCCAAAAGAAAAAGCAGAAATTTTCGCAAAGCACGGAAAATCTGCAACCGACACAGGTTCTGCAGAAGGACAAATTGCATTATTCACGTATAGAATCGAGCACCTAACAGGGCACTTGAAAGCAAACCACAAAGACTATAACACAGAGCGTTCTCTAGTTAAGTTAGTAGGTAAGCGTCGTTCTTTATTAGATTACCTAATGAAAAAAGACATCTTACGTTACAGAGCAATCGTAAAAGAATTAGGATTACGTAAGTAACTTATAAAAGAGCGCCCAAAAGGCGCTCTTTATCATTTCCACGCAGGTGGAAATCTCAAAAACAGCTCACGCAATAGTGATACTAGAGCTTTCAAAAAAAGATCACAACGTTCATTACACTAAAATTTCCGAAGAGCATCTAAATAAGATACTTTTTAAAACAAAATACTGAAAAGGCTACTCTTAGTTTTTCATTGGTCAAACCACAACAACACAACAACTACAATTGAGAACCAATTGTTGACCAATAATTAATGAACTCCTTTTGTTGTTCACTATCAATTTTTATAGTGAGTACCAGGATGAGTCTCCCGCCTACGCGGGAGTAAAACTAATGTTTTATGATACCTAAAGTATTTAAAGAGGTCATTGACCTTGGTGACGGTAGAGAAATTTCTATCGAAACCGGAAAATTAGCAAAACAGGCGCACGGATCCGTAGTGGTTCAGTCTGGAAAATGTATGTTACTTTGTACTGTAGTTTCTAACTACGAGCAAAAAGACGTAGATTTCTTACCTTTAACAGTAGACTACCGCGAAAAATTTGCAGCGGCAGGTCGTTACCCAGGTGGTTTCTTTAAGAGGGAAGCACGCCCAAGTGATGGGGAAGTATTAACGATGCGTTTAGTAGATCGTGTATTACGCCCATTATTCCCTAAAGATTATCACTCTGAAACACAAGTGATGATTCAATTAATGTCTCACGATGATGATGTAATGCCAGATGCTATGGCAGGACTTGCTGCATCGGCTGCTATCCAATTATCAGATTTTCCATTCGAATGCGCTATCTCTGAAGCAAGAGTAGGTCGTGTTAATGGTGAGTTTGTAATCAACCCTACAAGAGCACAGTTAGAAGAATCTGATATCGATATGATGATTGGAGCTTCTGCAGATTCTGTGATGATGGTAGAAGGTGAAATGGATGAGATTTCTGAAGAAGAAATGGCAGACGCAATCAAGTTTGCACACGAAGCTATTAAAGTTCAATGTGCTGCTCAACTTAGATTAGCGGAAGCTTTTGGAAAAAAACCAGTACGTGAGTACGCGCCAGAAAGAGAAGATGCAGACCTGAAGCAAAAAGTGCACGATATGGCATACGATAAAGTATATGCTATTGCTAAAGCAGGATCTGCTAAGCATGAGCGTAGCGCTGCTTTTTCTGAAATTAAAGAAAGTATCAAAGCTTCTTTTAGCGAAGAAGAATTAGAAGACTATGGTGATTTAGTTTCTAAATACTACAGAGCTGCAGAGAAAGCTGCTATTAGAAACCTTACCCTAGATGAAGGATTGCGTTTAGACGGTCGTAAGACAGTGGATATTCGTCCGATCTGGTGTGAAACAGATTACTTACCATCTGTGCATGGTTCTTCTATCTTTACACGTGGAGAAACACAAGCACTGGCAACCGTTACGTTAGGAACTTCTAGAGAAGCAAACAAAATTGACATGCCATCTTACGAAGGAGAAGAGACATTCTACCTTCACTATAACTTCCCTCCTTTCTGTACAGGAGAGGCTAGACCTATTCGTGGAACATCTCGTCGTGAGGTTGGACACGGTAACCTAGCACAACGTGCATTAAAAGGAATGGTACCAGCAGATTGCCCGTATACAGTACGTGTTGTTTCTGAAGTATTAGAATCTAATGGTTCTTCTTCTATGGCTACCGTATGTGCAGGAACGATGGCAATGATGGACGCAGGGGTACAAATGACAAAGCCAGTTTCTGGTATTGCAATGGGATTGATCTCTGATGCAGATTCTGGAAAGTATGCCGTATTATCTGACATCTTAGGGGATGAAGATCATCTAGGAGATATGGACTTTAAAGTTACAGGTACAGCAGACGGAATTACTGCTTGCCAGATGGACATTAAAGTAAAAGGATTAAGCTACGAGATTCTTGTAAATGCATTACAGCAAGCAAGAGACGGTCGTTTACACATTCTTGAAAAATTAACAGACACAATCGCTACTCCTAGAGAAGATGTGAAGTCGTACGCTCCAAAAATGGTGACTGCACGTATTGCAAACGAATACATTGGTGCGCTAATTGGACCAGGTGGAAAAGTAATTCAAGAACTTCAGAAAGAAACAGGGTGTACCATCGTTATTAACGAAGACCCTGTTACTGAAGAAGGTATTGTTGAAATTTTAGGTACAGGTCAAGAAGGAATAGACGCTGTATTAGCGAAGATAGATTCTATTACCTTTAAGCCTGAAGTTGGATCTGTATACGAAGTAAAAGTTATCAAAATGCTAGATTTTGGTGCTGTTGTTGAGTATATGGAAGCACCAGGAAATGAAGTATTACTTCACGTATCTGAGTTAGCTTGGGAACGTACAGAAAACGTAAGCGATGTTGTAAACATGGGCGATGTGTTTGATGTAAAATACTTTGGTGTTGACAAGCGTACACGTAAAGAAAAGGTTTCTAGAAAAGCCATCTTACCAAAGCCAGAAGGATATGTTCCTCCAAAGCCAAGAGAAGATCGTGGAGATAGAAACAACCGTGGTAGAGATAACCGTGGCAGAGATAACAGAAAAAGAGACTAATATTTCTTTTTATTTATAATAACTAAAGCGTCTTTTCTAATGGAAGGGCGCTTTTTTAATTCAAGACACTTCTTATACTACTAGTATATAGGATTTTACAAAAAAAAATGTATATTCGCTACCTGTAGGTTAATTCCTTCAAATAATAGTCCCCAAAAAATGAAACTATCTATTAACCGTTTTCTAACCAAAAACGAACCTACGACAAATCAAATAGAATTGCCTAAAAACCCTAGGCATGAATTGCTTAGTTATTTACTCAATTTCTGTTCCCATACCCAGAAATTCGAAACTTTAAAAAACAGTATTGAAGCTTTTGTCTTTCCCGATAATGAACTAGAGGCCAACAGTCATTTAGTTCGGCTATACCTTGACTTAGAGTATCATCTTCTTTACAAAGACCCAACATATATTGGTTCTAAGGAAAAGTTAAGAGCTACCATTCAAAGAGAATTTCCGAAGCATACAACTACCCAAGCATTTTTGCCTCTTTACGAAACAGGTAAAAATCAAGAAATACTAGTAGCCTCACAATTCTTAATACATACACTTCATACATTTGCTACTAAAGAAAGTACAAAAAAAATAGCCGCTAGCTGGTTATCCTTTTTTGAGTTAAATATCATGAAAAATAGCTCTGAAGATGTGGTAACACAAATTCACAATGCTCGCAAACTTCGTGAAAATGCAAAAAAACTTATAAAAGAATTAGAAAATGTAATTCCTGCTAACGATATACAAGAAACGTTTAATGAAACCTATTTAACGTATAAAAACTACTACGAACTTATTGAAAAATTTAATTTAGCTAAAGAATTAATTCCTTCTTATACTGTTCAGAAAGAGCTAGAGAATCCAAAAAAGAACAAAGACCAAGAAAAGAAACACTCAATAGAGACTACTAACGTTAATGTCATTGACTCTAGAGGGATTTTAGAAAACATATTGGATGGCTATATACTATTCGATGCAAGCGGCCATATTCTTGACCATAACAACTTAGCGACAGATATACTTGCAATACGTTCGGGCAGACTCAGAGGGAGAAGCATTTTTGATTTCTTATCTGAAGAAAAAAATACGATACTAAAAAAAGATCTAGAAGCAACTACGCTTGAAAAAAAGATGATTGGAAAACGTATTGAATCTTCTATAGAAAATCAAAACAACCAAACAGACTACTTTGAAATAACAATTTCAAACAACTATAATGAAGATGTAGATACCTATAGCATGTTTCTTAGAAACATTACACACACAAAAGATTCGCTAAAAATAATTGAAGATGCTAAGCAAAATGCCGAGCGTGTTGCAAAAACTAAATCGGCTTTTTTATCGAATATGAGCCATGAAATAAGAACACCACTTAATGTAATATTAGGCTTATCTGATCTGATTAAAAAGAACAAAGATTTAGACGAAGAAACGCTTCAAAAAAATCTAGATGGAATTAATTTTTCAGCAAAGAACTTATTAGCAATTGTGAATGACATCTTAGATTTTTCGAAAATTGAGGCTGGTAAACTCACCATTCAAGCCATCGATTTTAATGTTAGAAAGCTAGTAAGTAGCCTTTGTGATGGTTTTGAAATAAAAGCCAGAGAAAAGGGAATTGGTCTCACAACCTATTTAGACACAAATGTACCCGACATTGTTATAGGAGACCAATACAGACTGAATCAAATTCTAACCAATCTTATTGGAAATGCTATTAAATTTACTAAAAAGGGAGCTATAAAAATAACGGTTGATCTCACATCACAAACAGATACCGAAGCATACCTTTCTTTTAAAGTAGAAGATTCAGGTATTGGTATTTCAGAAGAAAAACTGAATCATATTTTTGAAAGTTTTTATCAAGTAGAAGACAAAGAAAATTCGAATGCTATTGGAACAGGGCTTGGCTTAACTATTACCAAAGAATTAATTGAATTACAAAAAGGGGAACTTCAAGCCTCTAGTAAACCATGCGTAGGCTCAACTTTTAAATTCACAATACCGTTCAAAAAGAGTGCGAAAATTGGAATTGATCATGCTGAAGCCAAAATCCAAAGAAAAGATAATCAACTATCAGGACTTCGAGTATTGGTTGCTGAAGACAACCAAATGAACCAGTTTTATATCAAACAATTACTTTCAAAATTAGATATCACTGTAGATATTACAGAAAATGGCGCCGAAGCTGTTTCTGCATTCAAACACTCTCAAGAGCAGTACGATCTTATTATGATGGACTTGCACATGCCTGTTATGAATGGTATTGAAGCAATTAAAACGATTCGAAAAACAAACAAAGATAATTTAAAGAAAATACCCATTGTGGCTTGTTCTGCAGATGTTTTTCCAGAAGCACGAAAAGAAGCCATTAAAGCGGGAGTAGATTTTTATCTTACAAAGCCATTAAGCGAAGAAGCTATTAAAGAGGTGTTATTCTGGCTTGTATCTGATAGTGAGAAAAGTATAAAACCACAAGAGGTTAAACACGATACAACTGTCAAAAAAGAAGAGAAGAAAAATCACGTAGATCTTAAGATGCTTATGGAAACATTTGATAATGACACAGAGTTTATAGCGTCATTATTAGATGTTTTCATTCAATCTACTCCAGAAGACTATAAGAGTATGCGCCATTGTATGGAGAAAGAGTATTACCCAAGAGCAAGTGTTTTAGCACATAAATTAAAATCAAGTTTCATGAATTTAGGGATGACAGAACTTGGCCATCATTTACAACAAATCGAATCAAATACCTTACATCCTAATGGTTATGAAGATGCTAAAATTCATTTTGAAGCATTTAACAAACAATACACAAAGGCATTGTTAGAGGTGAATATGCTTCATATTGATTTAAAACACAAAGACAATAAAGTACTCCAACCACATTAAAATTTTCTATAAGAGAGATACTTACTGGTCAATCTATGAAAACACCTTTTATTATAATAAAACCAAAACTCGAGTAAACTTTCAAAAAATAGTATATTGCAAGCATCGTAAATACCCAATTAAAACACTTTGTTATCTTCAATTATTTACATTAGCAGCGCATCAGCACATGTATCCCAAGTCGAGATAGACTCCCTATTAAAACATGCTGTATTCAATAATATTAAAAAAAATATCTCTGGTATATTGATGTACAAAGAAAAAAGTTTCTTTCAAATTCTAGAAGGAGAAACACATGCCGTACAAGAGGTTTATGCTAAAATTATTAGTGACAAAAGACACCACCAGATATTTAAATTTTCAGAAACACCCATACAGGAACGAGTTTTTAAAGAATACCAATCTTCTTTTAGTTTAGTAAACTCACCTACTCAAGTAGCTAAACTCTCAACCTATATCAATTGGATAAAACTTTCTGAAAATGAGGAAGCAAAAAAAGCTATTACTATTTTAGAATACTACTTAGACAAAATTAAATCGTAACGTTTTTTTTACCTTCGGAAATGTTAGCATCCAAAACAATTTCCTAGTTGCTCACTAAAAAAAGAAATTTTAAAATTGATAGTTACAAAATGATGAGCGTTCAAATTCAAACAGGTTTATCGACTTAGCTTTTAAATTTGTACCTTTGTATGAAATACTAAAGCAATTTTCAAAATATATAAAACTAACGACAGTATTTACAATGTAAACATACTGTTCGTTTTTTGATTGATGAATGACCTCCGGCTGATTACCGGAGGTTTTTTTTGTATCTTTAACAAAACAACTTTTACCAATTACAATCATGATTCACACTATTTGCTACTCCAGCAAAGCAGTAGATGGACTTTCTGAAGAAGAACTTGAATCCATCTACAACTGTACCTATACAAGTAATTCTCTTAGAAATGTTACAGGTATTTTGCTATATGAACTTGGAAATTTCTTTCAAGTATTAGAGGGAGAAAAAGACATTATCCTTCCTCTTTATGAAGAAAAAATAAAAAATGACCCTAGACATCATTCTATTTTTGAAATTATAAACAAACCCAAACAAAAAGCATTATTTTTGGACTACAGTACAGACTTTAATATTGTACGTACTCCAAATCAACTGGAAACAATAGATGCTTATTTAAAAGCAAACAAAGTAAGTACTTCAGAAAAAATACAACGTCTAATACAACCCTTTTTACTATTGCCATGAGCCATACTCTTATTGCCCCTTCTGTTTTAGCTGCAGATTTCGCCAACTTACAACGTGATGTAGAAATGATTAACAACAGTGAGGCAGATTGGTTTCATATAGATATCATGGACGGTGTTTTTGTTCCAAACATCTCTTTCGGGATGCCTGTGTTACGGGACATTGCCAAACACGCCACAAAAACAATCGACGTACATTTAATGATCGTAGATCCAGACAGATACATTAGTACGTTTAAAAATTTAGGGGCCAATATTTTAACGGTTCATTACGAAGCCTGTACACATTTACACAGAACTCTACAGGCTATTAAAGCTGAAGGCATGCAAGCTGGTGTTGCTTTAAATCCGCATACCAATATTTCACTTTTAGAAGACACCATTCAAGACATTGACCTAGTATGCTTAATGAGTGTAAATCCTGGTTTTGGCGGACAAAGTTTTATTGAAAACACCTATGACAAAGTAGTCGCTTTGAAAGAATTGATCACTCGAAAAGGTGCTAACACTAAAATTGAAATAGATGGCGGTGTAACCAACAAAAACGCAAAACAATTAGCAGATGCGGGAGCAGATGTTTTAGTAGCTGGCAGCTATGTTTTTAATTCTGAAAACCCAACCAAGACCATTCTAGATTTAAAAGAGCTATTGGCATAATGAGAACAAAAACCAATGTACTTATCATTGGAGCGGGTCCTATTGGTATTGCTTGCGCATTGGCCTGCAAAAAGAACAACCTAAACTATATTGTAATAGAAAAAGGAGCCCTCACAAACTCCATTTACAACTACCCTTTAAACATGACTTTTTTTTCTACTTCGGAAAAATTAGAGCTCGAACATATTCCTTTTATTAGCACGAGTAACAAACCCAACAGAAACGAAGCATTAGAATACTACCGAAGAGTTGCAACTAATAATACACTAAACATACAACTCTTTGAAACGGTGACCACTGTAAAAAAAGAAATGAATACATTTACAATTACCACCTCAAAAAACACCTACCAAGCCGAACAAGTAATTGTTGCAACAGGCTTTTACGACATTCCTAAATTATTAAATATCCCAGGCGAAGACCTCCCAAAAGTAACGCATTATTACAAAGAAGCACACCCATATGCCCTTCAAAAAACGATGGTGGTTGGTGCTAGCAATAGTGCTGTTGATGCTGCCCTAGAAATTCATCGCAAAGGAGGTGAGGTAACAATGATCGTTCGTGGAGCAGAAATTGGAGAACGCGTAAAATATTGGGTCCGCCCAGATATTATAAATCGCATCGAAGAGGGAAGTATTAAAGCTTATTTCAATAGCGAATTGGAGGAAATTTCAGAAAATGAAGTGAAAATTAAAACACCTAAAGGAAGCATTATATTAGCTAATGATAATGTTATTGCACTTACAGGCTATCTCCCAAACTTTGATTTTTTAAAGCACATGGGGATTCAAATTTCCGAAGAAAAAAATACCCCAAACTATCACCCAGAAACCATGGAAAGCAATGTGCCTGGATTGTATTTGGCGGGCGTTATTTGTGGCGGAACAGAAACACACAAATGGTTTATTGAAAACTCGAGAGTGCATGCCGAGATGATTGTAAAGCATATCGTCAGCAACTAAAAGCGACACAAATTTAGGTATGGAGTCCCAAAGAAACAAGAAACCCTGGCCTACCAAAAATGCGATGACCCAAGTATATGAGCAACAGCTTTGGGGAAGCAACACGAACCCTTTTTACTCGGGCGAAGGATCGCATGACCCTGAATTAGTGAATCCATATATATCTGCCGTCACTTCATTTTTAAATGCCTTTAAAACACCGCTTACAGTATGCGATTTAGGTTGTGGCGATTTTAATATTGGACACCAATTACTCTCCTACGCAAAAGAATACCATGCGGTAGATATTGTTCCAAATCTTATTGCCTACAATCAAGACACTATTAAAGCAGCAGGCTTAACGTTTCATTGCTTAGACATTTCAAAAGACACACTTCCTATAGGAGATTGTGCTTTGGTGCGACAAGTATTACAACATCTATCAAACACAGAAATACACCGTATTTTAGAACAACTTTATAATTACAAATACATCATTCTTACAGAGCATCTCCCGCTAGGAGATTTTACACCAAACAAAGACATCATTTCGGGACAAGGCATTCGATTAAAAAAGCAAAGTGGGGTTAGCATTTCAGCTGCTCCTTTTCATTTTAAAGCACTTGAAGAAAAAGAACTATCTTCAATTATATTGCCAAATAATAAAGGAGTTATAAAGACAATACTGTATTCCTTATAGAGACTTACACCTCTAGGCCACAACAAAACCCAAATTTAGCATTTTATCTACATGAGTATATACTTTAGGAAAATGCTCTTCCAGCTCTTTTGGAGATTCAAAATAATACTCAGCCAAGACCGCCATAAACTCGTACTGATTGGTAAAGGCATAGGCCCTAAAAAAACGAGTTTCGTCCAATTTCTTTTTAAGATCTTCATCACTTAAACGTTCTAAGAGCAGCCTAAAATGTTTCATAAACCGAGCAGAATCTATGTCCTTCCCTACTTTGGCTTCAATATGCATGGCGTGCATAAACTCGTGCAAGCCGAGATTAAAGTTATCATCTTCGATGCGATACCCTTCTTCAAAATCTTTCCAAGATAAAACCAAACTCTTTTCTCTAGGGTTAAATTCTCCCTTATGATAGGCTTCATTTCTATTGCTATAAAAAGTTCCTGGGTACACCAATATGTAATCTATAATTTTATAAGTGTAGTTTTTGCGTCCAAAGCTTAACATACATGCCTTTGCTGCAATTAAAGTTTGTTTTGCAACATCTAAATCTATTGCTTCTCGAGCGACATACTCTTTGTTATTAATAAAGGTAACTACTCTATGCTGAAATTGCTTTTTAAACTTTGGAGCCAAGCCAGCATAAAAAGAAAACTCTTGCTCTAATAACGTTTCTTGCACTTTAGAGAGTTTTTTATACACCAAAAAATGCCTAAAGAGTGGCTTGTCATAGCGTGCAGCATACCAGTTCTCAAAAACTTGAAATAAAAAATAGAGAATCACCAAGAAGATCACGTAATAGGCGTAATAGCCTACGAGTGATGGGGCATCTTCTTGAATTAGTGCTGGTATCATAAAAAAGTTCGGTTGCAAGACAAGATAGTAACTATCTCCTTACAACCGAACGATTTATTCTGTCTTTTGTTTTACGCGTGTTTAATCTCTACTTAAAATACTTAAGATGTACCAGAACAATAACATTAAAGAAGCAAACAAGCCTAAGGCAGCGCCTACATATTGATCCTCGTTATACTTGTGTACCATGTTTGATGTTTGGTACAGTATAGAACCCGATGCCAAAAGGATCATCCCAACACTAAACCATAAACCTAAATTAAAACCAAACAAGGTTCCTGCTACAATCAAACCAATAGCTACAAAAAAGCCAATAGACAACATCGATTTCAAAAATGAAAAGTCTTTTTTGGTAAGTAACACAATAGCAGACAAGCCAGAAAATAAAGACAAGGTCATAATCGCGGCCTGACTTAAAATATTAGCACCTCCACTACCCGCTATATTCATAGCAATATAAATGAGTGGTATAAAGATAAAAGCTTCGGCAATGACATAAATGAGTAAGGCAATGTATTGTTTAGAGGTATCATGATTTTCTACCGCCATCTTTTCTGCATAATTTGTAACGAGCATAAAACCTCCTAATAACATCAACCAAGTCCATCCTTGGGTTAAGGATAATGCAAAATTCACCAAAGGTCCTATCTGAAAAAAGATCATTTCAACCAATACAAATAATAACACTGCAAGTGCTAGGTGCGTATAGGTTTTTCTATAAAAGGCCACACGCTTTTCTGAGCTTAAGTCTCCAATAAAAAGTTGCGAGGTTTCTTGAGGTTCTTGTACTTGTTCCATAAATATTTTTTGTTTTATTTTAATTCCAGTGCAATCAATATGCCGTTATTTTTTGGAACTATCGCCCTTAAATTGTTGCGAGTTATTTTTAAACAATACATTAAAAGTAGTTAAACTACCGTAACATCTTGTGATGTATTGTTGTAAATCTACTTTGTCTTGATCATCTAGGGTTTTACTACTGTTTATTTTTTGTTCCATCACACGCAATCTATCGCGCAGCATGACTATTTTATGAAAAAAGGTTTTGATAGGGATTTCCTTGTTTGACAAACCAACATCTGCAGGTTGTAAAATCATCTTCCCATTTTTGTATTTATCTGCTATAGGCACAATCTCGCTTACATCACTCCAACGTTTTAAAATATCACGTAAGGATTTTTCTACTTCATATAAACTCACCGTATCCACGTCATCTTCGGCAGCTTCAATGACCTCAAAATCGGCATCGAGGGCTATGGTTTCAAGACCATCCTCAATAAAGGTCACCCAATACATTGTTGCTGTGACATTGGTAACGACTCCTTTTCCATACTCGGGATGATTAATTCTTGATCCTATTCCTAATAATTTTTGCATAGTTTTTCTTGTTTGCCCGCTGCATCTTTATGAGGAATGTGGGCGGAAATTTTAAAAAGATGATACTTGTTTTAATAGATACAAAATACAGAAAAACTAAAATTTCAGAAAAGGAAACACACATTTTATCACTACGTACCCCTACGTAAAAATCGACATCGATACGTATTGTAGGAGAATTCCACTAGATGTAGCTTTGTTTCAAACTAAACTTTAACGCAAATTAACATTCTCTATAAACACTATACCTATGAAAACTACAAAAATTCTCACCGCTTTATTTATGTTGCTTTTTCTAGCACCAGCATTTGCACAATCAACCATAGGGATTCCTGTGCAAGGGATTGCTAGGGACAACAATGGTACTGCGCGTATTAGCGCTCCAATTATATTAACATTTGACTTATATTTTATTGAAGGCGGGAACGAAACTTTATTATACACGCCTTCTCAAGTAGAAAATCTTACCACTGATAGTTTTGGAGTCTTTTCAACAATTGTAAATACCGCAGGAAGAAGAGGTGTTTTTAATAGTAAAGAAATTTTCTTACGTATCTCAGAAAGCGGCACTGTGATTTCTGATGAAAAACTAAATAGTGTTCCTTATGCAATCTCAGCAGATAATGGGGTGCCTACGGGGGCAGTAATGCCATTTGTAGGAACTACAGCTCCAGAAGGTTGGTTGCTTTGTGATGGCGCTGCCATTCCAAATGGTTTAGAATATGATGCACTAAAGGCGCTACATGGCCCAAACACTCCTGATTTACAGGGTATGTTTTTACGCGGTGTAGGCACAAACAATCTTACAAATGTAACCACGACACTTAATGGAGTTCAAGATGACTCAAATTTAAGTCACAGACACACGGTTAATATCAATACAAATACAACTGGTGCTCATACTCATGGTTTCAATGACTTAGTTAATACAACAAATACTAATCTAGGACAAAGCCCTAGTGGTACAAGCAGTGCTAGACCAGGAATTTATACTACAATAGGAAATACAACACTTAGCAGTGGAAATCACTCTCATAATGTAAATGGAAATACAGGTTTTGATGGTGGTGAGAGTAGGCCTGTTAATTATGGTGTAAACTACATCATTAAACTTTAATTGCTATAGCCATGAGAAAAATTATAGCAATGCTCCTGCTTCTTGCAGTATGGAGCACAATAGCACAAAACCAGGACCAGAATGTGAGGCCTATTACGGCATCACAAGCCATACAGGCGAACAACTATACCATACAGGTAGGAATCCCTACTTTAGGTACAACCATCGGGCAAACTGATAGAACTACAGAACCATTAGATGTTCGTTTCCCTTGGAGTATTTTATACTTACCTAATACCTTTTCAGAGACCTCCTTTGATGTTTCTAAAGGGTATTTTGGAGACATGATCCGCATAAGCTGGACACTACAATCCAATTTCAATTTGGTGTCAAACATTGCTGTCTTTAGAAGAGAATACACAGAAGATGGCAGCAACCCGTATGTACAAATAGCAAATACAGCACCCATCGCTACAGAATATGAAGATGAATTTGTAGAAGGTGGTATTTTATACGAATATAAACTTGAAGCCCAAGGTATTGGTGGCAACGAAGGCAGACTACTTACCTTTATAGATGGTATTGGCTACAGAAGTCCTACGGCCATTGTAACGGGTAGCGTTAATTTTGAAGGTGGAAATCCTGTACAAGATGTGGTCATTAGAGCTACGGCACAGGCAGCAGCAGATAATGATGGCACTGGTGTACAAATACCAGCTACAGGAGCATTGCGCATTAATACCCCTATAGCAAACGCCATTACTACGGCAGCTACTTTACAAGCATTTGTAAAACCAGAAAGTCTATTTACTGCTGGTGCAACGCCTATTACATTATTTTCGTTAGGCACAAACGATTTGGCTATTCCTACCATAGATACACAAGTATCTTTAAATGCAGCAGCAAATGAGTTAACGGTAGCTATTGACGGAAATAATTATGTGATTGGTGGGTTTTATCCTTCGGGAGAATTACTAGCAGATGGAAACGATGAGCTTACACCTGTTTCTAATTTTAATTCGTCTTTTATTCATATTTCAGTACAGATTGCAGAAGGGCAAACACCCTTATTATTTATCAATGGACGTCAGTTAAATGCTGCTTACCAAGCCGCTAATAATGAAGAGTACCCAGATTTCTTAGTAACAGAGCCCACAGGTACTATTTCATTAATGCCTGGAGGAACAGCACTTAATTGGAATAAAATTAACATTGGTGGTGGAAAAGAAAGTTTGATAGACGAAGTACGTATCTGGAAAAATAATATTTCCGAAGAAAACATACGTGTAGATTACCGTCGTTTTATCAATGGTAATAATACAAATCTAATTTCTTACTTAAGAGCTAACGAAGGTGTAGGAGAATTTGCCTATGACTTATCACGTACAGGTTTTAACTACAACAATAACCATGGCCGATTATATGATAGAGGTACCGCAGATCCAGACAAAGTAATTTGGGTGAGCGGCGAAGGCAATGTACCAACACAACAGCAATTAGGCGTTTTAGGGGTAACCGATGAAAATGGAAACTACGAAATTACAGCGATACCTTACACGGGAACAGGAGAATCGTTTAACATTACACCACTCTTAGGAGTGCATGAATTTGCGCCCAACCAACAATTAGTTTTTCTAGGTCAAGGAGCAGAAGTAGTAAACTCTATTAACTTTACAGACATCTCTTCTTTTGTATTTAAAGGACGTGTGATGTATGATTCTCGAGGTATCTTCGGTCCTATTGCCGGAGCAGAAATAGTACATCCAGATATTGATGAAGTAGGCTACAACCAATACCAAGTAGGTCCTCTACGATATGAAAAAGGAGAATACTGGCTTAATGATAACGGCACTCCTGGTGATCAAACAGATGATTTTTTAGAAAACTACGCTACTATTTTTAGTGAAGGTGTAAATGTATTTATCGATGGCGAAATTGTACTCGATGAAAACAACACACCCGTAGTTACTGATACCGAAGGCCGTTTTGAGATTAGCGTCCCTATAGGAAACCACTACATTACGATAGGAAAAATAGACCATGAATTTGAATTTATGGGAAGATTTCCAGCAGTATCTGGGACCTTTGAAGAGTTTTTTGAAGACCGTAATAACACCACTACATTTATTGACAATACCAAAGTAACAGTGGTGGGTCGCGTAGTAGGCGGCTCTGTAGAGAGTGCAAAGCCCATAGGTTTTGGAGCAGATGGCTTTGTAGAATACACCTACACAGATGGTGAAGGAATACAACAGGCCTTTCCAATCTCTAGTAAAAACAACATAGGGGTTGCAGACCTTACACTTGGATACCAACCACCAGCAGGTATGGTAACAAATGATACCCGTTTTAACTTTAGTACGAATGAGACTTCTGGTGAGTATCGTATTACACTACTTCCATTAAATTACAAGCTAGAATCTGTCAATGCTAATTTAAAGACAGGAGAAGACACAAGCGGTAATGATATTGTAACAAGCATTAATTTGTTAAGTGCTCAAGAGGACCTCAACCTTAAAAACATTCCAGAACTCGTTGTTCCTTTAGTAGAATTACCTGATGGAAACATTCAAGAAGGAGAACCGTATCACTTAGCAAAAAGCACGATTTACAGAGCAACTCCTACCCTACGTGTTATTGGACAAAGCTCTGAACAAGAAATTGAAATAGACATTGACAATGATGGAGAGCTCGATATGGTTTCTACCGAAGGATTTCAATTTCCTGTGTACAGACAATTTATCCCCTATTTAATAGATTTAAAACGATTTGAAGAGTACACCAACTATGACGACATGAACATGCCTGTTGTGACT
Organism: Patiriisocius sp. 208BN25-11; assembly: GCF_058147145.1. Lineage (NCBI taxonomy): Bacteria > Pseudomonadati > Bacteroidota > Flavobacteriia > Flavobacteriales > Flavobacteriaceae > Patiriisocius > Patiriisocius sp. 208BN25-11. The sequence goes on along the minus strand of NZ_JBYVJY010000005.1, from coordinate 22,416 downwards.
CAAGACCCAATTGTTGATGGAGAACTTTTAGTAACTAACAACTTAGCATTAGAAGGCACAGAATCTATTGAAGTAGATGCTTTAGATGCCAGTCTTATTCATTATAATTTTAAAGGTGGTTTGCCAAGAATTTCTTCGCCATACACCCGTAATATTTCTATCAATTACCGCATTCAAGGCATCGACTATCCTGCCGAAAATGTACTCACAGAAGGAATTATCTTAGGAGGTGCCAGTGATGGGAGTCAGACCTTTTTAACGGCTGCACCCGATGTTCCAGACCTTATACTTCGGGATCCTCCAGGATCTGGAAGTAGTGCTACCATAGAAAGTGGCGAGTCTATTAGTTTTATTAAATCGACTGCATCTACGGCAAGCAACAACCTTTCTGCTTCAGTAAACATCCTAACAGGTGTAAAATTAGAAACAGGTGGTGGTTTAGCTGGACCCGTAATTTCTTCACAATCTGTAAATGAAGGGACGATAGGAATTGGACTTACTACAACTTCAGAAGATGCGTCTAGTGTTCAAAAAACCTATACCTTTTCTCAGAGTATCTCTACAAGTTCAGAAACTGATTTTGTAGGCTCTGAAGGAGATTTATACATTGGTCAATCTGTTAACTATGCCTATGGTTCTTATGATGATGTGTACGCATCGCCTAACAATGTTCCTGGTGTTACAGATCTTACCTTAACAAATGATGCAGGTGAATCTTTATTTGTTGGAAAACAAAAATCGATTTTCTTTAATGAAGAACCTTCAGAAACGTTTTATGTATTATCACAAAAAGCGATTCTTGACACCACCATTCCAGAATTACAAGCTGTCATTGATGGTATTGTTAATGGGACTTTAATTGTTGGAGTAGATGGTATTCAGCCACAAGCTTTTTATGAGCAGCAAATCTTTTTATGGCGTAAAACTATTTTAGAGAATGAGCGTAGTAAATACACAGCTTTAAATAATGCGCCACAATTTAGAGAGGAGCTTATTGCAGATATTCAGACCGAGTTTGACGAAATAAATGCTGCAATTACCGTAGCGCAAATGGCACTTGACGCATTAAATGCATCACTTCCAACATCACCTGCGCAAGATGTTGTTGGCTTTCAAATACGCCAAATTGAAAAAAGATTGGAAGTCTTTAATCTTAAAAAATTAGATTTACAAGAGCTCATCACTTTAATCAATGATGGTTTTTCAGACAACATTTCTTTTGATTCTGGAGTAGGTGATTTTACAAGAAGTGTAGGTACCACCGTTGCCGTAAACACAGCTACTACGTTCACTCTTGAAACAGACGATGCTTTTGAAGCACAACTAGGAGTGGTGTTAAATGGCATAGGACTTATTGGTAAAATTGAAGGAAAATATAGCCAAGGAACTACAACTACTTTGAGTCAGGAATCAGAGTCTAGCACCAACATTAGCTACACCCTAAATGATCCAGATCCAGACAACTTGTTAAGTGTAGATGTTATTAATTTATTTAATGGAAATGGACCTGTATTTTCTACAGTAGGTGGACGTACTTCTTGCCCTTATGAAGGTGCAGAGACTGCTATTTTTTACAACCCGGCTACCTATGATCCAGATGCTACTGTGATTGAACCATTAGACCCATCTGTAGAAGTTCTCTTAAGCGTTGCAACACAACGTGTAGAGGTACCGCTCATCAATGTTGAAACTGCTAGTGTTACTAACATCCCAGAATCTCAAAACGCAGAGTTTGTGCTATTATTAGAAAACAATAGTGTGACCGAAAGCGATGCAGATTTTGTTTTAAAAGTTGACAACACGACCAATCCTAACAATGCCATTATTAACATTGAACCCAACGGTACTATTGTAACTGTACCTTATGGAGTACAAACACCCTACGCATTAACATTGACTAAATCTGTATCGGATGTATTTGTCTATGAAGACATTAGAATTGTGTTAGAATCTTTCTGTGATGGAGAGGCTGTTAGTGATGATGTACTTATCTCTGCAACCTTTATACCTGCTTGTTCAAGTGTGAGTGTTACGGCACCCTCAGAGAACTGGGTATACAATAGAGAAACTGCCTTTAATGAAGATGGCACCTCAAACCCAGTGCAAGTAGACCTCAACGGTTTCAATCTAGCCTTTAATAGTTTTGAGAAGATAGACTTAGAATATCGTTTAACAACTGCGCCAAACTGGAACAGATTGCAAACCTATTATACCACGCAAGCATTTTTTGATGACGCTCAAATGGCTGGCGAGACAGAAATTTCACTTATTAGTGCACCAAACTTGATATATCCTTTCGATATTGTAGGGGCTGCATTGCAAGATGGAGACTATGAAATAAGAGCGAGAACGAGTTGTGTAAATGGTACCGAATTTATTTCAGAATCTATTCCTGGAACAGTGGACCTCACAGCACCGCGTCGTTTTAATGCACCTTCACCGCAAGATGGAATTCTATCTTCTGGCGATGATATTAAAGCGAGTTTTAATGAGGATATTTTCTATAACTCTGCTATTAGTCAGATTACCATTACCGGAAGAACAAACCAGTTACCTATTAATAATAGTGTATCGGTTCGCTTTGATGGAGGGAATGATATGGCAACCATTGTAGATCCAGATATTGTAAATGGAGATTTCTCTTTAGAATTTTGGATGCTTAATGAAACCACAGCCGGATCTGCCTTAATTATAGATCAGGACCAAGGTTTGTCTGTAGAAGTTAGTGAAACTGACCTAACGTTTACCCTAGGTGGCGTTATTGTAGAGGCCAATGTACCTGCAGATGGACTGTTCCATCATTATACATTTACCTACAATGAGGAGCTAGGTCGTATGAGTGCCTACCGTGATGATATGAATATTCAAGAAATCAATGATTTAGGAACACTTCAATTTACAAACAATAATGATTTGATTTTGGGTGATGAAGATTTCATCGGAAATATTCATGATTTAAGATTGTGGAGTAAACCATTAACCCTAGAAGATGCCTTTGCAAATATCTATACCGATTTTATCGGGAACGAACGTAATTTGGTAGGATATTGGCCCATGGATGAAGGACGTGGCGCTATTGCCAGAGATGATGCTAGATTTAACAATATGATTCTTGACACAGGTTGGGATATTAAACCTAAAGGAGAATCGTACCAGTTTGAAGCAGGTCAATTCCAGACCTTAGACAACGTTAATTTTGTGCAACTTGATGATGAGACAGACGCTACCATTTCCTTTTGGATGAAAACAGGAACTGCACAAGAAGCTACTATTTTTAGTAACGGTCGTGGCGATGGAACAGATCTCGAACAATCAAACGGACTCCAAAATAAATGGGCGCTTAATCTTGCTGCAGATGGTAATATGGTATTTGCTTCAGAAGGAACAAACTACCCACTAACCACACAATCTGTAGCCGATGATGATTGGCACCATATTACCTTGTTGTTAAACAGAAATGGTTCGTTGATCACCTATGTAGATGGAGCGCAAGTAAGCTCAAACCCTACTCCTACTATTGGAGGCTTCTCTGGAAACCGAATCTGGCTTGGTGCTAGAGGACAAACAGACAACACAGGGGCAATTACCATAGATAGAGAATACATAGGACAGCTCGATGAGTTTAGACTCTGGAATACACTTCGTAATGAAGAGCAGATTTTTAGAGATCAGTACTCAGAAGTAGATCCATTTACCATAGGGATGATGCTATATGCACGTATGAATGAACCAGACCCGGCAACAGGAAACGGCCCAACTTACTATCATGCCTTTAGTAATGGTGATATTATTACCAGCGATGCTGTTCTAAATAATGGTGTTGTAAATTATAATACAGATACACCACCAATTAAACCAGAACGTGAGATTATTAGTTTCCAAGTAAATAGAGTCATCAATGGTGACGAAATTATTCTAGAACCTGTAATATCTGACCCAGCTGCTATAGAAGGTCAAATTTTGGATATCACAGTACACAGAATGTTTGATGCTGCCAATAACAGGCAAGAATCTCCTATTACGTGGACTGCCTTTATACAACGCAACGATGTATCATGGTTTGCGCCAGGATACAATGAAGTGATAGACTTGATTAAAGAAGAAGGGGAAGATGCTTCTTTTAATATTACTATTGTAAATCAAGGAGGTACCAATCAACCGTATAGTATTAGTAATATTCCTTCATGGTTGAGTATTGAAGACCCCACTGGAGTATTAATCCCTAGTAGTACCATTACACTTTCGGCTACAGTTTCTAACGATATCACTTCTGGTGATTATACAGAAGACATCTACCTAGAAACCGATTTTGGCTACGATCAAAAATTACAAGTAGATCTAAAAGTGCTAGCACAAGACCCAGAATGGAATGTGAATCCAGATGATTATGAATTTAGTATGAATGTCATTGGTCGGGTGAGTATTGATGGTATTTTCTCTAGAGATTCTTTTGATCGTATTGGAGCCTTTGTAGATGGTGAAGTAAGAGGATCTGCATCACTGGTTTTTGATGATAACTATGAAGAATATTTTGTATTCTTAACAGTATATAGCAACACCAATTTTGGTGAAGAGGTGACCTATAGAATATGGGATGCTTCTCAAGGAAGTGTGTTGCATGCTTCTGTAGATGGTGCGCCTTCAAATACCTTCTCAGAAAATGATGTAATTGGTTCTCTAACAAACCCTACCCTATTTGAAAACACGGGAGAATACTTCCAAGAGTTATCTTTTAATGGGGGTTGGACATGGATATCGATGAATGTAAATGATATCGACTTTCAAGACATTGACCAGCTTACTGATGGAATGGATCTTGAAACATCAGATAGGATTACTTCTAGTGCTCCAGGCGAAACTTTTGTTGAATTGTATTATGAAGATCCTTCCAATCCAGAGAATAGCGGATGGAGTGGTTCAATTTCTGCAAATGGTGGTCTAAGTAGCACACAAATGTATAAAGTGTTTACCACCAATCAACAACCCTTGACTATTGAAGGAACTCCTGTAGATTTAGAAACATGGACTTTTGATGTCGTGCAAGGTTGGAACTGGCTTCCCTATCCTTTTAGCAGCAACCACAATGTAAATGAAGTATTATCATTGTTAGAACCTAGTGATGGTGATGTGATTAAATCACAAACAGCATTTGCCATTTACGACGCATTAAATGGCTGGAGTGGTACACTAACATCGCTTCAAGGAGGAAATGGATACATGCTTAGTGCTGCTACAGCACAAGAGCTTAGCTATCCTTCCTATTTAAATAGATCCTCATCAAGTACAAGTACTACTATAAATGTGATTGACGACTTTGCATCTTTTTCAGAAAACATGAATGCGGTTGTTCAACTTCCAGAAGGATATCATGAGGTATTTGCTTATGATAGCTTCGGAAATATGAAAGGCTATGGAGCATTGCAAACCATTAATGATAGTGAGTTAAGCTTTATGACCATTTATGGAGAAGCTTCTGAAGCACTCACCTTTTTTGTAGGCAATGGAAATGAGAAAGTAGCTACACAACAAGAATTTACATTTAAAGGAAATGATATTCTAGGAAACACAAGAGAGCCTGTTATCCTTACTTTATTTGAAAGTGGTGTGAACATACACCCTAACCCATTTGAAAATGAAATAAATCTTGATTTCAACGTTGAAAATGCGGAGACGGTAACGGTTCAGATATTTAATATTTCAAACCAACTAATCCATAGTAAGGTCTTGAATATTTCCGAAGGTATCAATAGCTATACATTAAAAACAAACTTAAGCTCTGGAGTATACTTCATGCATATTAATATGAACGACAACACTTGGGTTGAAAAAATAATAAACAAATAATCTATGAAAGCAATCACACAAATAATACAGCGCTTTCCCAAAAAAGCATGGATGATTATTTTGGGACTCATGATAAGTACATCGGCTTTTGCACAAGACCCAAATTGGTCTGTGAATGAAAGCGATTATGAACACAATATGACATTTCTATCTTTTATCACTATTGACGGCAATAGACTTGCCAATGAAAATGATAAAGTTGGTGTTTTTGTAGATGGCGTATGTCGAGGTACTACAAACCTTACCTACGTTGCCAGTCAGGATAGCTATTTCGCTTTCTTGACTGCCTTTGCAAACATCGCTGGAGAGACCATGACTATTCAGGTCTATGATTCTCAAAATGATGTGGTAAGAGACATTACGACCACATTTACTTTTCAAATTAACAGTCATTCTGGAACTTTATTTCAAGCAGTAAGCTGGGCAGATCCAGTGTTGAGTTCTGAAGCAGAAATTTTGGAATTTGGTTTTGAGGGTATTTCAATTTTAGATCAAAGTACCGAAGACAGAGCAATCACAATCATTCTGGAAGATGCAATTGACCTTACATCGCTTACACCAGTATATACACTAAGTGATAATGCAGATGTATTTATAAATACAGTGCCACAGAACTCTGGACAAGACCAAGTAGATTTTACGGCGCCTGTGAGTTATCAAGTACGCTCTCAAGATCAAGCAACACTTAATACATGGACGGTTACCGTATTGCAAGTACCAAACGATTTGATATACAGAAAAAGAAACGCTGTATGTTATGAACTAGGTGCCATAAAAATTTCGAGTACACAAAACGGTGCCCAAGCATTATTATTACAAAATGGGTCGCTACTAGAAACAAAGACTATACTAGATGAAGAAGTGCTTTTTGATGCTTTAGAAGTAGGCACCTATCAGGTTCAAATAGGAAATCTAGTAAAAGAAATTGAAATTAATTTAATCTCAAACTAATTATGAAATCAACATATATATCCTTGTTGGCATCGCTATTCCTTCTTTTGGGATGTGGAAGCGATGATGACGCACCAAGCACCTTTATGGTTTCTGCAGCTAACATTAGCATTGTACTTCAAGATGGAAGTGCCATAGACCAAATAGATTGCATTGATCCTAGTCAAAACTATGCGGTTAAAATTAGTGTGTCTGCAAATGGTCAAACCGGAACACTAGAACCAACAACAATAGACTATACTGTAAATGGCAGCACTGCCAGTGTAACGTTTATAAATCAAGAACCAAAAATCATCAATATTTCATTAGTCGAAGGTGAAAATATTGTACAATTGGTTGAAGGTGGTCAAAGTGACACAGTACGACTCATAGCACCACAAGAATTTGAAATAGTATTATAAGTATTACTTCTAAACAAAAAAAGAGGCACTCTAAAAAGTAAAAACTAAGGTATGTCTGGTTGAGCGCTCCCGAAGTTTCGGGACGAAACCTATGTTCATCATCAATGAATTCTGGTTCTCGACTAAGTTCGAACAAACAACTGAGTTTGCTTTTAGACTGCCTCTTTTTTCTGCATCAACCATACTACAATTTATACATTGTCACATTTGCAAGAATAAGCAATCCAAAAAAGGCTACATTTAGTAAGGAAATACCAATAGGATCTTTGTGTGCCATGTGCGCCACAATAGAGGTGATAATAAAGAGTCCCATACCCACATGCGCCCATTCTTTATAGCGTACAGGTACCATAGGAACAAGCATCAAAATTCCAGCAATAATAGTTAATATCGCAAGTTGTGTAAGTAAATAACCAGGAAACCCTAGTTCTTTCCCAGCAGCAATCATAGTTGGATTGAATAAATAAGAATACCCACTCCAAAGTGCTAGTATTGAAACAAGAATGGTAGAGGACCAATGTAAAACAGAGACTGACATAGACATTTTTTAAAAAAAATAAAATATAAGTCACCTTATCTGTTTGCTGTATTTGTGACTTTTAAGATACAGGTTTCAAACTTTTTGAATCCAGATATCCATATAATTTTTCAATTGGAAATAACATAATATACTAAGAAACCATAATATTTAAATCATTAATGCTATCGTTTGAACTTTAGTTTCTTTTCGATAGCTTCAATCATAATATTAGCAATATCGAGACCTGTTGCGGCTTCAATTCCTTCTAGCCCTGGAGAAGAATTTACTTCAAGTAATAATGGTCCTTTGTTAGACCTTATAATATCAACTCCAGCAACTGGCAAGTCAAGTATCTTGGCAGCTTTAATAGCAAGTTTACGTTCTGCAGCGGTTATTTTGATTTTTGATGCTGATCCACCCTGATGGATATTGGCTCTAAATTCTCCTTTTTCTGCTTGACGTTGCATTGAAGCCACCACTTTACCATTTACCACAAAACAGCGTATATCTTGTCCATTTGCTTCTTTAATGAATTCTTGAACCAGGATATTCGTCTTTACACTTTTAAATGCATTAATAACACTTTCTGCAGCTTTAGTAGTTTCTGCCAATACCACTCCTTTTCCTTGGGTGCTTTCTAATAGTTTAATAATAAGAGGGGCTCCATTTACCATTTTAATTAAGTCCTTCGTGTCTAGCGGAGAATTTGCAAAACCTGTAATAGGGATTTGGATATCGTTTTTTGCAAAAAGCTGAGTTGCTAACAGTTTGTCTCTTGATTGCGTAATGGCGTCCGCAGAGTTTAAGCAATACGCTCCCATGGCATCAAACTGACGTATTAAAGCACAAGCGTAAAATGTAACCGAAGGCTTTATTCGTGGGATGATGGCATCGAACTCATCAATAACATTGCCACCTCGATAGCGTATTTGAGGTTCTTTAGCATCAAACTTCATGTAGGCTTGCTGTACGTTAAGAAATACAATTTCGTGACCTCGTGCTTTGCCAGCTTCTATCAATCTTTTGTTACTAAATAAGTCGGGATTACTAGCAAGTAATGCGATTTTTAATCCCGTTTTTTCTTTTTGAAAAGAAGCGTATTTCGTATCGAGGTCATTTTGAGTAAATTCAGGTAATAAACACGCCGCCGAAGGATTTACAAGATATCGCTGGTATAAAGCCTCTCGCCCAAGTAACATTCTAAACTCCATAGAGTCTCGATTGGCAAGAGTAAGCTCAATATCAAATGTTTTTGAGTCTAGTGTTATAGATGCTTTGATTACGATGCGTTCTTCTGAAATTCCCATGGAACTTTTTATAGATCTCTTGGCATGAATTTTGGCCTCGCAAGTAATGCTAATACTTCTATTTACCTGAAGTGGGTTTACCTCAAAACGCACCCATTCTTCAGTTTCCTTAAAGAAGGTTTTTATATTATTAGCCTGTATCGATGATGTTTTAGCACCAGAGTCTACACGAGCTTTGATGGCTGGAATTCCGAACGTCTCAAACGAGCACCATTCCTCACTTCCTATAATTGTTAAGTCTTTCAATATGATAGTTTAAGTAATATTATTTTTTCTTTAATTCGAAGAGGTCTTTTCTTCGGTCTTTTAGGTTTTTAACGGCACCAAACTGATGTAATTCTCTCAATAAATCGATATCTACATCAGCGATAAGAATCATTTCAGTGTTTGGAGTGGCTTCTGCTTTTATACCGTTTGTTGGGAATGAGAAATCACAAGGCGTAAACACCATAGATTGTGCGAACTGTATATCCATATTCTCTACATTAGGTAAGTTGCCAACACTTCCAGCAATAGCAACATAGCATTCATTTTCTATTGCGCGTGCTTGGGAGCAATAGCGAACTCTGGAATAACCATTTTGAGTATCGGTTAAAAACGGTACAAAAAGAATATCCATTCCTTCATCGGCCAAGAGTCTACTCAATTCTGGAAATTCTGAATCATAACAAATGAGTACACCTATTTTCCCGCAATCAGTATCAAAAGCCTTTATCTGAGTTCCACCCTGCATTCCCCATACCTTAGCTTCATCAGGGGTTACGTGTAGTTTTTCATAACGTTCCACAGTGCCGTCTCTACGACATAAATAGCCTACATTATATAAACGGCCTTCCCTCATTTCAGGCATACTACCTGATATGATGTTGATGTTATAAGTAATAGAAAATTCTGAAAACTTACTTACGATAGCTTCGGTGTGTTTTGCTAATTCTCGGATAGCATCAGGAGTTTTTAAATGGTTGTCTTTTGCCATAAGTGGCGCATTGAAAAACTCTGGAAATAATGCAAAATCTGAACGATACCCTGCTACCGCATCGATAAAATATTCGGCTTGCTTGAGCAATTCATCTAGGTCTTTATAAGGGCGCATTTGCCACTGTATTAATCCAAGACGTACAATGCTCTTTTTAGTTACTGCTTTTTTTGTGGGCTTCTTATAATAAATATTATCCCACTCCATAAGGATGGCAAACTCACCGGATGCTTCATCACCCTCCAAATAACCCTGCATTACTTTAGTAGGGTGAAAATCATTAGAGATTTGAAAGTTAAGTACTGGGTCATTTATTTCCTTACGTTTTACTTTCTCAATGTATTCCTTTGGAGAAATAGTTTCAGCAAATTGATGGTAATTAGGCATACGACCGCCAAAGGCAATGCCTTTTAAATTTAGCTTTTCAGCAACCTCTTTTCTGTAATCGTATAAGCGCCTACCCAACCGCAAGCCTCTAAATTCAGGTTTTATAAAGACATCAATACCATATAGAACATCACCACTATCCGTATGGGTGCTAAAGGAATAATTTCCTGTAATATTCTTGTAGGTATGTGCTGCTTCAAAGCTATCATAGTCTACAATTATGGATAGTGCACAACCAGCAAGCTGCCCATTAATTTTTATGACTACCTGCCCCTCTGGGAACTTATTAATTAATGCGTCAATGTGGTGTTCTTTCCAATACGAATCTGGCATATTAGAATAAGCCGATATCATTGTAGATTTGAGCTCTTGATAATCATTTAAATCAAGATACTTAAGTTCTATATTCTCTATGTCTTTTGTGTTCATTTAGTCGTCTGTGCTGAATATTTCTTCAGGATATTTAAAACTTTTGAATTCAATATTATATCCATCTGGGTCTTTTACGAAAAAGGATAGATGTTCGCCTGTTTTGCTCTCTAGAAACGTAGCTTCCGTGGTCACTTCTAGATCTTTTTTAATGAGACGCGAGTAAATTTCGCCCCAAGTTTCTGAGTCTACAATTACGCCAAAGTGAAACGAAGGTAATACTTGGTCATTAAGACGTTAGTTCTTAAAATCGAAGTTGAAAGTGCCAGCCTCAGTAAAAGTAAGCTGGTTATCATAAAGATTAATATCTACCCATTTTTCTGCTTTTCTACCTTGGTTTGCTCCCAAGATATTGATATAAAATTCTCTGGTAGCCTCAATGTTCTCACATGGAAGTGCTAAGTGAAATGCTGCTTTCATATTACATTATTTTATTTTATTTTTTGTCTAAACTGGTCAAAATACATAACCACTGCACTGCGGTCTTCTTTATCTAGATATTCTAATGCCTGATACCAAGGTACCCAGTTAACCTTCTTGAACTTTTCAGGTTCTAAGAGTGCTACATTTTCAATTTGTTTTGTGGTGATGAAATAGTGTTTATAAACCTCAAGCTTATCTTTAGTAATATTACGTCTAGACAAGAAATAATTTAGGTCTTCTTTTGTAAGAAATATACCAATTTCTTCCTTTGTTTCCCTTATTAAAGATTGGCTATGAGTTTCTTTTTTCTTTTTAACACCACCAGGAAGTGTATATTCCTTTTTGAAACCAACTTTTTCCATCACTAAAAGCTTCTCGCCTTTAAAAGCGAGAAGTCTAGTTTTGTCTTTGTGATTATGAAGGTTCATTTTTTGTATGGTTTTCTGATTCCTCAAAAGGGTCTTTTATAGCATCTGGATCATTATACTCATAATCATCATAATCGTCCTCATCATAATCTTCCATTACTTTCTCAAGTTTCGCACTCACTTTTATGAGATATTTGGTGTCTTCTGTTTCCAATTGCACAGCTTCTACCCATTCATTTTTTGCATTTTTAAACTTGATAATATTGTAATCATCATATCCATCTGGGTATTTTTCTACTAAAAGAGCTAATACCTCAGGTGTTAGCTTTTTAAAGTCTACAATAATTCGTTTTCTGGTATCCATAGCTACATATTTAATAAGTAAGCAAAAATCAATGGCGCTACAATAGTAGCGTCACTTTCAATAATAAACTTAGGCGTATCTATATCTAGCTTCCCCCAAGTAATCTTTTCGTTAGGTACCGCTCCACTATAAGACCCATAACTTGTGGTGGAGTCACTTATTTGACAGAAATAACTCCAAAATGGCGTGTCAGGCCGCTCCATATCCTGATATAACATAGGCACAACACAAATTGGGAAATCACCAGCAATACCACCACCAATTTGAAAGAACCCAATGCCTTTTTCAGAATTATCGATATACCAATCTGCTAAGAAGGTCATATATTCTATTCCAGATTTCATTGTGCTTGCTTTTAACTCACCTTTTAGCACATAACTTGCAAAAATGTTACCCATCGTACTATCTTCCCAGCCGGGACATACAATAGGCAAGTTTTTTTCTGCTGCTGCATACATCCAAGAGTCTTTCAAATCTATTTCGTAGTATTCTTCTAGCACTCCAGACAATAACATTTTGTACATATACTCGTGTGGTAGAAAGCGTTCGCCGTTAGCCTCAGCATCTTTCCAGATGTTAAGAATATGTTTTTGTAAACGTCTAAAAGCTTCCTCTTCTGGAATACAGGTGTCCGTAACTCGGTTCAATCCTTTTTCAAGTAGATCCCACTCATCTTGTGGAGTTAGGTCACGATAGTTGGGTACACGTTTGTAGTGAGAGTGTGCTACCAGATTCATGATATCCTCTTCGAGGTTTGCGCCTGTGCAAGAGATAATCTGTACTTTATCTTGACGTATCATTTCGGCAAAACTTTTTCCTAGTTCTGCGGTACTCATAGCACCTGCTAGTGATACAAGCATTTTAGCACCAGATGCTAACTGTGCTTCATATCCTTTTGCAGCATCAACTAATGCGGCTGCATTAAAATGAAGATAGTGGGTCTCTATAAATTGTGAAATTGGGCCTTTAGTACTCATCGTCTTCGTTGTATTTTGGTGTGTTGTTTTTAGTTGTTGTTTGGTATTCGTTATCAAAATCATCTTCAATTTCGTTATCCTGAAATTTATAACTCAACATTTTGTAGTAGAGTTTTGCTGCTAAGAAGTCTGAAGATTTGTCTAGTTTATTAGGACATAACTCCACAATATCAAAACCTACAACATTCTTTTCTTCGAATACTTGTTTTAAGTATTCAAGCGTTTCATACCATAATAATCCTCCAGGTTCGGGCGTGCCCGTACTGGGCATAATAGATGGGTCAAAAACATCAAGGTCAATTGTAATAAAAACATTTTCTGTCATTTGATCTATGGATGCATCTATCCAAGTATCGTCTTGGGTCATTTCGTGAGCAAAATAGGTTTTGTCTTTGTCCATTATCCCTGTTTCAGAAACATCCATAGAGCGAATTCCTATTTGAATTAAGTTTGTAGTTTGGCTAGCTTCATAAACAGCACAAGCATGATTGCACGGAGAACCTTCGTATTCTTTTCTTAAATCTGCGTGTGCATCCAGTTGAAGAACGGTTAGGTTATTATAACACTCATTAAAAGCTCTAATCGTCCCAATAGAGATTGAATGTTCACCTCCGAAAATGGTAACAAATTTGTTCTTCTTTATGAAGCCCTTTGTCGTGGCGTGTACTGCAGCTACCATCGCTTCTGGAGAACTGTTTTCAGTAATAGCATCAGCCAAATAGACCCCTTGTTTGTAAACTTCTGTCTCTGTTTCGATGTCGTACAATTCCATATTTTCTGATGCATTTAAAAATGCTTCTGGACCTTTATCCGCACCTTTTTGCCACGTGCTTGTACCATCATAAGGAACTGGGATTAATACGATTTTTGCGTTTTCTAGTTTTCCAAGCTCTTGTGGAATTCCAGCGTATGTTTTGGTTGTCATTGTTTTAAAATATTTTCTTTAGTATGATAATTTGATTGCTTTAGAATCTGAATCGTTAGCGTTAGCGCCTCGCTCTCCCTCTTCTGGTCGTGAATCTCGCAAACTCGATTTCGCGAAAGCAGCATTAATGCCATAATCATATCCTAAAATGGATAGTAATTGCTCTGAGGTTTGTTGTTCAGCAAATACCGAAGTATGCAGTTTTCCATTCTCATCACGATTAATAAGGATATGCTTTGGTGTTGGGATTAAACAATGCTGTAAGCCTCCAAAACCACCAATGCTTTCTTGGTAAGCTCCAGTATTAAAAAATCCGATATATAGCGGTTTATCTTGTGTATACTTTGGTAAGTAAATAGCATTCATATGCTGTTCGCTATTGTAATAATCATCACTATCACAGGTCAATCCACCTAAAAGCACACGCTCATATTCTTTATCCCAACGGTTTATAGGAAGCATGATAAAACGTTTGTTAATTGCCCAAGAATCTGGAAGTGTTGTAATAAATGATGAATTAATCATATTCCATTTCTCACGATCATTTTGTTGTTTTTGATATAAAACCTCATAAATAGCGCCACCGCTTTCTCCAACTGTGAAGCTTCCAAATTCTGTGAAAATATTAGGTACAGCTACATTGTATTCATCACATATTTGCTTTATCTGACGGATGATTTCGCTTACCATATAGGCATAATCGTAATCAAAAGCCAGTGAATTCTTAATAGGAAAACCGCCACCTATATTTAAACTATCTAAGGTTGGGCATTCCTTTTTAAGCTTTACGTAGACTTTCATACACTTTAAAAGCTCATTCCAGTAATAGGCAGTATCACGTATTCCTGTATTAATAAAAAAGTGTAACATCTTAAGGGTAACCTTAGGGTTGTTTTTAATCTCACGGTTGTAAAAAGGCACAATGTTTTTATAGCCTATTCCCAATCTAGAGGTATAAAACTCAAATTTTGGCTCTTCCTCTGATGCAATGCGTATACCCACATTGTAGGTGTCTTCAACAACTTGATCAAAAAGGTTAATCTCTTCATAGTTATCGAGTATTACTATACAGTTTTTGTGCCCATTATTTATAAGGCGGGCAAGATTATGAACGTATTGATTACGCTTAAAACCATTACTTATAACATAGGTGTTATCTGTGATTTTGCCTTGTGCCTTTAAATTTTCAACAATATCTACATCAAAAGCAGAAGAAGTTTCGATATGAATATCGTTCTTCAATGCTTCATCAAGCACATGCTTAAAGTGAGAGCTTTTTGTGCAGTAACAATAATTGTAGTTACCATCATAGCTATGCTCTTTTATAGCATCTGTAAACCACCCTTTTGCTCGATTAATATTATCAGAGATTTTAGGTAGGTAAGTGAATTTTAAAGGTGCTCCATATTCTTCGATAAGCGCCATTAAATCGATTCCGTGGAAGTTTAATTCATTTGTGTTTAGGGTAAATTCTTCCTGAGGAAAATCAAAAGTTTGATCTATAAGATCAACATATTTAGTCTTCATTGTAAGTATGTGAAAAATTAGAAAAATGTAAATCTTGTTCTAAAGAACAAATGCATGTAAGTTTCTAAAAATTCAGATACGGAATATAAAAATAGTAGAAGGGTCAAAGCTATTTTGCTTTAACATAAGAAAAGTACTATATATTTCAGAAGTCAGCCTGATAATTCGGGTCTCTATCCCTAGAGCAGCTTTTGAAGTAGACTCCTTTATCCTTCTAAGCCCGAATATGAAAAAAGATTTCATTTCAAATATGGCAATGCGTTCTTCTTATGAACTCATTATAAAGCAAACATAATAAAAAAATGATATGGTTGTTTTTTTTCTTTATTTTTTTTATTTTTTTTTAAAATATATTTATACAGATTTAAAATTCATAAACTTAAAAAGGTTTACCCAAAATACCCACAATCATAGGTATATATTCAATATAAAGTGAAGTTACTTCTACATCAATGTGTTTCTATTTCAAATTCAAAACCGCATAGTTGAAAGAGATATAACTATTTAATCAAGCACTATTAAAAACTTATAAATCAAGGAAAAACAAAAAATCTATTTATATCGATGATTTATAGAGTTTTTAAATACTTTATAACCTTGAAATGTATAGATCCCACAAAGCTAAGCTTTGAAAATAGAAAAACCGAAAACAAAATTTTGAGTGAACTCAATTTCGTTTCCGGTTTC
Organism: Patiriisocius sp. 208BN25-11; assembly: GCF_058147145.1. Taxonomy (NCBI): domain Bacteria; kingdom Pseudomonadati; phylum Bacteroidota; class Flavobacteriia; order Flavobacteriales; family Flavobacteriaceae; genus Patiriisocius; species Patiriisocius sp. 208BN25-11. Next base: position 6,330 of record NZ_JBYVJY010000005.1, on the reverse strand, counting down.
CATTTATTTGTGACCTCGAAGGGAAAGAGTTCAAACTTATTAAAGGAAGATATTGAGGTAATTCTTTGTAAATCAAATTTTGTTAAAGCCTAATGCAATTATGTTTTTCTCATCAACATCTAAGAATAAATGAATCATAAAATCAATAAAAGAGATTAACTTCAGTTTATATTTTAATATTTACACAAACTAATAGTTTGTATATTTGATTTATAATAAACTCTCATAAGTTTAAAAATAGACTTATAAACAAACTAATAGTTTGGAAAAGCAGCAGAAAATAAACAAACTACTTCAATCACAACCAGCAGGAACTGTGTTTCTGAGTTCGTGGTTAGCACAAAATGGATTTTCAAGTCAATTAATTAATCGATATAGAAAAAGCAAATGGCTTTATTCATTAGGTAATGGTGCATGGATGCGTGTAGGAGAAAAAGCAACTTATCAAAGTGCAATTTACGCTTTACAAAATCAGTCTAATTTAACCATACATTTAGGAGGAAAAACTGCACTGTCAATACATGGAAAAGTCCATTATCTAGAATTAAATAAAGAGCAAATTACGCTATTTGGGGCAACTGAGGAAAAACTACCAACTTGGTTTACAAACTACCAATGGGGCTTAAAAATAAATTTTTATCGAAGCTCCTTTCTTCCTTCAAAATTAGGGTTACAGCTATTAAAAGTGGAAGCTTTTGATTTACAAATATCAGATCCTATAAGAGCTTTCTTGGAATGTCTATATCTAGCTCCTAAAAAGCAGGGTTTGATAGAATGTTATGAAATAATGGAAGGATTAAATAACCTTAGACCAAAACAAGTTCAAAGCTATTTAGAACAATGTAACTCAATCAAGGTAAAACGAATGTTTTTATATATGGCAGATAAGGCAAATCACCAGTGGTTTAAATTTATTGATTTAAAGAATATAGACTTAGGTAAGGGAAAACGATCATTTGTTAATGATGGAGTTTACATATCTAAATATTCCATTACTGTTTCTAAAGAGTTAGTAAACTATGAGTAATTACAAAAGTCAAGTCGCATTACTGTTAGATATATTACCTGAGGTTGCAAAACAAAAGTGCTTTGCTCTACATGGAGGAACAGCAATTAACCTTTTTATAAGAGATATGCCTAGACTATCTATAGATATAGATTTAACATACATACCTATTGAAGATAGAGAAACCTCTATAAATGCTATTATTGTTGGACTGAAAGGGATAAAGCTTCATATTGAAAATTAAACTTGGGTATTCAGGTCACTTTAAAAAAGAAGGTTTTGAAATTACAAATCGCAAATTCTAATGCTCTTGTAAAGCTAGAGGTTAATCAAATTAACAGAGGTCTCATGGAAGATCCCGTTGAGATGGCTTTGTCAAATAAAACTCAAGAAGATTTTAATGCATTTTGTAATATTCAAGTTGTTCCATTAGCGCAACTTTATGGAGGTAAAATTTGTGCGGCATTAGATCGCCAACATCCAAGAGACTTATTTGATGTTAAATATCTTTTAGACAATGAAGGTTTTACCGAGGATATTAAAAAAGGATTCCTTTTATTGTTATTATCCAGTAGCAGACCTACACATGAAATACTAAACCCTAACTTAATTAATCAAGAGGAAGCTATGGTGAATCAATTCCATGGAATGAGCTCTGAACCTTTCGCCTATAATGATTTTGAGGAAACTAGAACTGTACTTATCAAAACCATTCAGAACAGCTTAACTAAAATTGACAAACACTTTTTACTAGCATTTAACAGACTCGAGCCAGACTGGGGTAATTATAATTTTGAAAAGTTTCCCGCGGTACAATGGAAACTTAGGAATCTAGCTAGACTAAAAGAATAAAATAAAGCAAAATTTGACAAAATGAACCAATTATTATCTGAGTTATTAAATTAGGAACTAATCCAAGTATGTTAGACTTTTTAGAAGCATACACTTCTAGGATGGAGGTGATATTACAATTATCTATGTGCAGTAATTTTAAACTTGGTATAAGCGCAAATGCTATAGGTAATTCTTTAAAATCATTATATCTTGAGTGAACACCTTATACGTTCTCTATTTTTGAAATATTCACTGGAGTTTCTTATAGTTTATTTTGTTCTATTATATAAAAACTGAAGTTGTGAGAGATTAAATATCTGTTCTTGGAGCTTGCTAAAATAGTTGTCTGTTTATTATCGCTTTCGCGAAAGCGTTAGAAAAATCACTAAGAAGATTAGGGGTGAAAGTCACAAAAATATTATTATTTACAATTCATATGTAAAGCATCACCGCATACACGGATGCTTGTTATCTTACCTGTTTATTTAAAATAGTGTTTTAGCTAAAAATAAGTTGTCGATGTGTTAAACTACGCTTATTTAAAAAACATCATCCATATCTCTCACTAAAAAAGCGCATATAATTCTCGTTAGCCCTTGTTTTTACGGAGTGCCATACATTTTTCTTTGACCACAGGGACTCGTATTATAAAACCTAGCGTCACAATGATCGCATAAATTAACCAAGTTTTATCTAAAATGGCAACGTGAATTAAACTCAAAGCAATAGCAGTATAGGCATACTGTTGTAGCTTTTTCCAATTCTTTTTTAACCGTTTCATCGCCTTGCGATTTGATGTGAAAAATAACGGTACTAGAATTAAAATAGCCAGAAACCCTAATACATAATTTACTTGCGTAAATGTCTCAAGAAATCCCACTGCCCAAATAAAGAATATAAAGTGAAGGAAACTCCATACTGCTGTTGCAATACCCATTGCCTGTCTTACATAAAGATTTGTAACCCCAAAAAGGATAAAAAAAGGTGTAAGAGTTAGGACTGCCGTCATCCATCGTATAGCAAACTCACCGGTTATATGGTATAACATTCCAACCGCATTATTCCTAGCTTCCAAACTCAACTCTTTATTTGAAAATACCGTTACTCCTTTTGTAATATCAATATCTAACATATTGAATATAGGGAGTAACGGTAAACTCGCTAGTACTGCTACAATCATCCAACCATAATTCTTTTTCAAAAAACTCATTCTATAAATTTAAATATGGGTGCTAGATTTATATTAAACTAGTGGTCTAATTAATACTGCCTTGTTATTATAAAGTGATTCAAAACTATAGTTTCCACTATTTTGTACAGCGTTTAAAAAAGACTGCGTGTCTCTCATATCTGCATTATCTACATAGATTATTGTGTTGCTATGGAAATTATGCTCAAGCATTTTAAATAATGGTAAATACAAATTCTTCCAACCATCTAAAAATAATAAGTCTATGGATGTATTATAATCCTTGAGGGTTTGCATTGCATCACCTGTTCTCACTTCTATCACATCACTTACACCGGCGTTTTTAAAATTTTCAATCGCCTTTTGCGCCTTGGATTCAATCAACTCTGTGGTTACAATTGTGCCACCAGTCTCAAGAGCACCTTGTGCAAGAAAAAGAGTAGATATCCCAAAGGAAGTTCCAAACTCTACAATGCTTTTTACATCATTATCAATAACAAGTTGCTTTAAATCTACTCCTTGTTCTTTTGAGATAGAAAGATACACATCTTTAAAATCTGCTGGTCCAATGGGTCTAAAAACACTTCTAGCAAACCCCTTAATCATTTTAAGGTGGTCGTTTTTAGAATTTGAAAACAGCTTATCCAAGGTACTTTCTATACGTTCTTGTTCTATCGCTATCATTCTTTTTTAATTTAAGTCTATAGTGAAATTTTGACCTGGTGTAAAATCATACCCTTCACCTATCTCCACAACTAGTACAAAATCAGAATCAATTCTAAGATTTACAGAAGGGTTACTTGATGAAAAATCGTCTACATCTTGCGCTGTGTCAAAGGTTAAATAATATCTGTCAAACGTATTAGGCTCAAGTACTCTAAATAAGGTACCATAATTAGGATCGTCATTTTGTGCTACACAAACAAAAGAGATACTATCCTCACTAATATCTATATCATATAAATTAAGGAGGTAACTTGGAAACTCTACTGCATTTCCAACATTGGCAGTTGCTGCTAGCGAACCTGCTGGTGCATTAAATAAATCTTCTATCGCAACTTCAGCATCATTTGTAAACGCTGTTGATTGAAATGTATTAGTAACGGTTACACTTGATCCTACTTCAATAGCATCAGAATTTCTTCGGTCATTTCTAGCATCATCATCTCTATTGCAAGATGTAAAAACAGTCAATGACAATAATCCAATAACAACAAGTGAATTTAATTTTAATTTTTTCATAACATTTTATATTTAATCATTAATAATGATGCAAAGATAGAATGACAACAAGCGTAGCGGACTATACTAAAATGTTTATAAACTGTAAAAATGGGAAAAAAATTTTCAAAATGCTAACTTACCAGTTACAGCTAAGCCATTTTATGTTAAATTTTCTTAACAAAAAAAGAACAGTCTTAAATTTCAACTAGCTTACTGTTACTTCTACTTAAAATTTTAGTTGTAAGTACAAACTATCTAATATATTTAGAGGATATTTACAATTTAATATATAAAGCCTATAGCACTAAATACAATCCAAAATTGTGCTTAGCTTTTCCGTAAAGTAACCTATAAATATTTAAAATACTGTAATTGAGTATTTTAAAATCAATTAAAGAAAGTATCTGACACTATTTTATTTGAATCACCAATGTATTTGCTCTTAAGATGTATTCTTACCAGCGCTTCGTTTATTAAAAAAGAAAAGCTAGTACTAAGAATAAGAAAAGTTTAGATTTTAAAACATTAGAAAGAGTCATCGCTGTCTACCCAATTATTTTAAAGGAAGTGGTTTTCAATTATAAAAATATCTTTTTCTGAATTCAATTAACTGTAATTTTGAAACTGTCAGATAGCTTCGCATAAAGAATATGGCTATCCAGTTTCATTTTAAAACCATTATTAGGAACCTATTTGTGATAAGAAGAAGCGTGTAATTAATGTTACATTAACACATCATTTACTGGCTTTAGCTTTTCAGGGATATCTGCTTCTTGTAACATTTCTCTTAAATCAATCTCTATGGTTCGACAGATAGCAGTTAAAGGAACGTCGTTTATTCCATTTTCAAAAGGGTTTTCGCTGGCATCACCCACATTTTCCATAGTTTGAAAAATCCAAGAGATTAATACGGAAGCTGGTATGGTAATCCAAACGAAGCTCTGTTGAGCTATCACAGAAACCATCCCAAAAGGTAAAAGGAGAATAAAAATGCTCACAAACACTTGGCTAAAAAAACCGTATTGCCTCGGAAAAGGAAATGTTTTAATACGCTCTGCGGCTCCTTGATGACTATAAAAATCTTGTACCATTTTCTCTAGGTCGCTGTGTTCAAATTCTGTCAACAAACCCTTTCTTTTTAAAGCTGTGAGATGGGCACTTTGTTCTTGTAAGAGATAAGTAGCTTTGTTTGATTTATTAGGTAGTTCTTGGTACTCTTTTTCATTAAGGAAATTTTCGCCTATGAGCTTTACACTTTTTTGATACATTTCCTCTAACGTCTCCCCTGTTGTTTTTGAGGATATTTTATGGTAATCTCGACCTTCCCACACGGAAGTTTTTCTCAAATGGGTTCTCAGTACGTTTATATAAGCCAGATGTCTGTAGATAAGCTCTTGCCTAATTTTCATTAATTCATCCCTAGGTATTTGATTATCATCTACCCAATTTACAACCCAGGCACCAAAAGTCCTGCTGCTGTTTACAATACTTCCCCAGATTTTACGTGCTTCCCACAGTCTATCATAAGACGCATTATTTTTAAAACCTATATAAAAGGCTACCGCAGTACCAATGGTAGCAATTGGCAGAAACGGAATCGCGATAAATTTCCATTGCAATAATTCATAACAAACACAAACTAAAGTAGAAAGTAATCCAGTATAAAGGATAAGTTTCCATCCAAACTTGAATATGAGATTTAAACGTATATTTCTTCTTGTATACATATAGTATTGTTTTATGATACTTCTTTAAACCTAATCGGATTGAAGAAGTACAGCTCAATCTTAATAAGCGCATTCAGAGCAAATCTAGTAATCTTTTTTATACCATTTTGTCAGGTAGCGATGATAGTATATTATTTAAGCTAATTAATGGTGTATTGATCTAATTATAGTGTACAATGTATCGCTATTTTTAAATTAATATTTAATAAATGTGATTTTTCTAAAAAAAAAGCAATATTGGGTAGTGAAATTAGATAATCAATTAAAAGTAATTTGATTGTCCGTAAACACTCATAATTGATAATTATTTTGTATTTTAGATTAAAATAATGGATATGAATATATTTAGT